>CAYWSG010000071.1:0-10448 GCA_964461055.1 uncultured Enterobacteriaceae bacterium
GAGCCCTTCACGGAGTACGGCCTGCTCGCCGAGACGATCGAGGTGCCGCCGGACCGCTCCTGGGCGACCTTCACGCTGCGCCGGGAGGCGCGCTGGCACGACGGGCGGCCGGTCACGCCGGAGGACGTGATCTTCTCGCTCGAGACGCTGAAGAAGCACGGGCAGCCCTTCTTCCGCTTCTACTACCAGGCGATCACGAAGGCGGAGAAGGTGGGGTCCCGCAGCGTGCGCTTCACCTTCGGCGCGGGCGACAACCGGGAGATGCCGCTCATCGCCGGCCAGCTGCCCATCCTGCCGAAGCACTACTGGGAGGCGAAGCGGGACGGCAAGCCGGTCCGCGACTTCACCCGCACGACCCTCGAGCCGCCGCTCGGCAGCGGGCCGTACAGGATTGCGGAGTTCGAGACAGGACGCTACGTCGTGCTGGAGCGCGTGAAAGACTACTGGGGGCGCGACCTCGCGGTACGCCGGGGCATGAACAACTTCGACCGCATCCGCTACGAGTACTTCCGCGACGCGACGGTGATCCGCGAGGCGGTCAAGGCGGGCACCATCGACTTCCACGTCGAGAACCAGGCGAAGGCCTGGGCGCTCGACTACGACACGCCGGCGGTCGAGGAGGGGCGGCTGAAAAAGGTCGCCTTCGACCACGACCGGCCCACCGGCATGCAGGGCTTCGTCATGAACACGCGCCGGGCGGTGTTCGCCGATCCGCGCGTGCGCGAGGCCATCACCTACGCCTTCGACTTCGAGTGGAGCAACCGCACGCTGTTCTTCGGCCAGTACAAGCGCACCGAGAGCTACTTTTCCAACTCCGAGCTCGCTTCGACCGGCCTGCCGTCGCCCGAGGAGCTTGCGCTCCTCGAGCCCTGGCGCGGGAAGATTCCGGACAGGGTCTTCACCGCGGAATACCGGCCGCCGCGCACCGACGGCAGCGGCTGGCCGCGCGACAACCTGCGCGAGGCGTTCCGCCTGCTCGCCTCGGCAGGCTGGGTGGTGCGCGACCTGCGGCTCGTCAACGCCGGCACGGGTGAGCCGTTCTCGTTCGAGATCCTGCTCGTGAGCGCCGGGTTCGAGCGCATCGTGCTGCCTTTCGTGCGGAACCTCCGCCGGCTCGGCATCGACGCGCGCGTGCGCGTGGTGGACAGCTCGCAATACATCAATCGCCTGCGCAGCTTCGACTTCGACATGATCGTGGCGGTCTGGGGACAGAGCAGCTCGCCGGGGAACGAGCAGCGCGACTTCTGGGGCTCGGACGCCGCGCGCACGCCCGGCAGCCGCAACTACGCCGGCATCGCGAGCCCGGCCGTCGACGCGCTGATCGAGAGCCTCATCGCCGCGCCCGACCGCGAGAGCCTCGTCACGCGCACGCGCGCGCTCGACCGGGTGCTGCTGTGGAGCCACCTCGTCGTGCCGAACTGGCATTCGCCGGTGGACCGCCTCGTATTCTGGGACCGCTTCGGCTTTCCCCTGCCGCCGCCGCGGCAGGGCACCTCGCTCGACTTCTGGTGGATCAGGAAGTAAGGGACCGCAGAACGCATGGCCGCCTACATCGTCCGACGCCTGCTGCTCATCCTGCCGACCCTCTTCGGCATCATGCTCATCAACTTCGTCATCGTGCAGGCCGCGCCCGGCGGCCCGGTCGAGCAGGCGATCGCCCAGCTCGAGCAGGTGGGCGGCGCGGCCACCGAGCGCATCGCGCGCGGCGGCGGCGACTTCGCCGGCGGCGCGCAGGCGCGGGCGCCGGGGGAGACGGGCGGCGCCTATCGCGGCGCCCGCGGGCTCGACCCGGCGTTCATCCAGGAGCTCGAGAAGCGGTTCGGCTTCGACAAGCCGGCGCACGAGCGCTTCTGGCTGATGATGAAGAGCTACGCCACCTTCGACTTCGGCACGAGCTTCTTCCGCGACCGCTCGGTCACCGCCCTCGTGCTGGAGAAGATGCCGGTGTCGATCTCGCTCGGCCTGTGGACCACGCTCATCGTGTACCTCGTCTCGATCCCGCTCGGCATCGCCAAGGCGGTGCGCGACGGCAGCCGCTTCGACGTCGTCACTTCGGGCGCCATCATCGTCGGCTACGCCATCCCGAGCTTCATCTTCGCCGTGCTCCTCCTCGTCCTCTTCGCCGGCGGCAGCTACCTCTCCTGGTTCCCGCTGCGCGGGCTGACTTCCGAGAACTGGAGCGAGCTCAGCCTCGCTGGCAAGGTACTCGACTACCTGTGGCACATCACGCTCCCCGTGCTCGCGATGGTGATCGGCGGCTTCGCCACGCTCACGATGCTCACCAAGAACTCCTTCCTCGACCAGATCGGGCAGCAGTACGTGGTCACGGCGCGCGCCAAGGGCCTCACGGAGCGGCGGGTGCTCTATGGCCACGTCTTCCGCAACGCCATGCTCATCGTCATCGCCGGATTCCCGTCGGCGTTCGTCGGCATCCTCTTCACCGGCTCGGTGCTGATCGAGGTGATCTTCTCGCTCGACGGCCTGGGCCTGCTCGGCTTCGAGGCGGCCATCAACCGCGACTATCCGGTCATGTTCGGCACACTCTTCTTCTTCTCGCTCCTCGGCCTCCTGATGAACCTCGTCGGCGACCTGACCTACACCCTCGTCGATCCCCGCATCGACTTCGAAGCGAGGAAGGCCTGATGAGGTTCGGGGAAGTCTCGAGGCGAGGAAGGCCTGATGAGGTTCGGGAAGCTCCCATGAAGTGGTGCGCGCGCAGGACGTCGCCCCCGCGCAGGCGGGGGCCCCGTCTTCTTTTTGAGGAACATGGGTTCCCGCCTTCGCGGGAACGACGAATGGCTCCGCCTTCGCGGGAACGGCGAGTGATTCTTCCGAGCGGCGGGTGATGGCTCGTTCGACAAGAACTTGTTCGGCAAGGTCGGCGATCGGATGACGCCACTGACGAAAAGACGGCTGGAAACCTTTCGCGCCAACCGGCGGGGGTACTGGTCGCTGTGGATTTTCCTCGCGCTCTTCGTCATCAGCCTGGCGGCCGAGCTCATCGCGAACGACAAGCCGGCGCTCGTCTACTACGACGGCGAGCTCTATGTGCCGATGCTGAACGCCTATCCGGAGACGGCCTTCGGCGGCGAGTTCGAGACCGAGGCCGACTATCGCGATCCGTACGTGCGCAAGCTCATCGACGCGAAGGGCTGGATGCTGACGCCGCTCATCCCGTACCACCACCGCACCGTGGCCTGGGACCTGCCGCAGCCCGCGCCTTCGCCGCCGGACGCGAACCACTGGCTCGGCACCGACGACCAGGCGCGCGACGTCACCGCGCGGCTCATCTACGGCTTTCGCATCTCGGTGCTCTTCGGGCTCGCGCTCACGTTCTTCAGCACCATCATCGGCGTGGCGGCCGGCGCGGTGCAGGGCTACCTCGGGGGCTGGGTGGACCTCCTCTTCCAGCGCTTCATGGAGATCTGGTCGGGCCTGCCGGTGCTCTATCTCCTCATCATCCTCGCGAGCGTGGTGGAGCCGAATTTCTGGTGGCTGCTCGGCATCATGCTGCTCTTCTCGTGGATGGCGCTCGTGGGCGTGGTGCGCGCCGAGTTCCTGCGGGCGCGCAATTTCGACTACGTGCGCGCCGCCCGGGCGCTCGGCGCGGCGGAGCCCTCCATCATGTTCCGCCACGTGCTGCCGAACGCCATGGTGGCGACGCTCACCTTCCTGCCGTTCATCCTCTCGGGCTCCATCACCACGCTCACCGCGCTCGACTTTATCGGCTTCGGCCTGCCGCCAGGCTCGGCCTCGCTCGGCGAGCTCCTCGCCCAGGGAAAGGCGAACCTCCAGGCGCCGTGGCTCGCGCTCACCGGCTTCTTCTCGCTCGCGATCATGCTGAGCCTGCTCGTCTTCATCGGCGAGGCGGTGCGCGACGCCTTCGATCCGCGCAAGAGCACGTCATGATCGTCCAGGCCGATCTCCCGAGATGAGCGAGCTTCTTCGAGTCGAGAACCTGCACGTCGAGTTTCCCGGGCGGGAGGGGACGGTGCACGCGGTTCGCGGCGTAACGTTCGCGATCGGCGAGGGCGAGACCGTGGCGCTCGTCGGCGAGTCCGGCTCGGGGAAGTCGGTGACGGCGCTCTCCATCCTGCAGCTCCTGCCGTATCCGCCCGCCCGGCACCCGGCCGGGAGCATCCGGTTTCGAGACACGGAGCTCCTCGGGGCGCCGGAGCGGGTGCTCGCGGGCATCCGCGGCGACCGCATCGCGATGGTGTTCCAGGAGCCGATGACCTCGCTCAACCCGCTCCACACGATCGCCAAGCAGATCGGCGAGACGCTGTGGCTGCACAAGGGCATGCGCGGGGAACGGGCGCGCGGCCGCACGCTCGAGCTGCTGCGGCTCGTCGGCCTGCCGGACCCGGAGAAGCGCCTGGACGCCTACCCGCACCAGCTCTCCGGCGGGCAGCGCCAGCGCGTGATGATCGCCATGGCGCTCGCCAACGAGCCGGACCTTCTCATCGCCGACGAGCCGACCACCGCGCTCGACGTCACGATCCAGGCGCAGATCCTCGCGCTGCTGAAGGACCTGCAGGCGCGCTTCCGGATGGCGCTCCTGCTCATCACCCACGACCTCGCCATCGTGCGCAAGATGGCCGATCGCGTCCTCGTGATGACGCAGGGCGAGATCGTCGAGCAGGCCGCCGCGCGCGATCTCTTCGCCCGGCCGCAGCATGCCTATACGAAGAAGCTCCTCGCCGCCCAGCCCCGCCCGCGGCCTCCCCGGGCCGTAGGCGAGGCGAAGGAAGTCGCGAGGGTGGAAGACCTGAAGGTGTGGTATCCCATCCGCACCGGGGTGCTCCGCCGCACGACGGGCTACGTCAAGGCGGTCGACGGGGTGTCGCTTCGCATCGACGAGGGACGCACGGTCGGGGTGGTGGGCGAGTCCGGCTCGGGCAAGACCACGCTCGGGCTCGCGCTCCTGCGGCTGCAGCGAAGCGAAGGCGGCGTCTACTTCGAAGGGCGCCCGGTGCAGGGGCTCTCGTGGGGCGAGCTTCGGCCGCTGCGCCGGGAAATGCAGGTCGTGTTCCAGGACCCCTACGGGAGCCTCAGCCCCCGCATGTCGATCGCCCAGATCGTGGGCGAGGGCCTCGAGATCCACGGCATCGGCAGCGGGCCGGCGGAGCGGCGCAAGCAGATCGACGCGGCGCTCGCGGAAGTCGGGCTCGACCCGGCGATGGCCGAGCGCTACCCGCACGAGTTCTCGGGCGGGCAGCGCCAGCGGATCGCCATCGCCCGCGCGATGGTGCTGAAGCCGAAGCTCGTCGTGCTCGACGAGCCCACCAGCGCGCTCGACATGTCGGTGCAGGCGCAGATCGTCGAGCTCCTGCGCGAGCTGCAGGCCCGCCACCGGCTCGCCTACCTGTTCATCAGCCACGACCTCAAGGTGGTGCGCGCCATGGCCGACGAGCTCGTCGTCATGAAGGACGGGCGGGTGGTGGAGCAGGGACCGGCGGCGCGCATCTTCGAGGCGCCGCAGCATCCGTATACTCGGGCCCTTCTCGCCGCGGCCGTGGACCTCGAGGTCGTCGCGGCGTAACAATGTTTTGAAGAATGTCGCCCCCGCGAAGGCGGGGGCCGATCAAGCGGAAACCCAGGCATGCGAAAGATCCTCAAGCAGCTCTTCGAGGCGGCCGGCGGCACCACGCCCGAGCCGGGCTTCGAGCGGCGCCACCTGCAGCTCGCCGTGGCGGTGCTGATCCACGAGGCGCGCCGCGCCGACTACGAGGAGGGCGACCAGGAATCGGCGGCGGGCGTGGCGGCGCTCATGGATCTCTTCGGCCTCGGCCGCGAGGAGGCCGCGGCGCTCCTCGCGCAGGGGCGGGAAAAGGCGGCGCAGCTCACGAGCTTCTACGCGCCGGTCTCGACCATCAAGCGCGACTGGTCGGTGGCCGAGCGGGTGCGCCTTCTCGAGCACCTGTGGCGGGTGAGCTTCGCCGACGGGCGCCTCGAGCACTACGAAGACCACTTCGTGCGCAAGATCGCCCATCTCCTCTACGTCCCGCACACCGACAACATGCTCGCGCGCAACCGCGCGCGCGAGTCGCGCTAGAAGCTCAAGGTGGCCGCGCCGTTCCTGATCTCCTCGTGCATGACGCTCGCGCCGGTGATCACCACGCCTTCGAGCAGATCCTGCTGCTCGTAGCCGCGCGCCTTGACGCACGGCGTGCAGGCCCAGACGGTGCCGCCGCGCTTCATGAAGTCCTGCACGAGCTCGCGCAAGGGGCTGAGCGGCGGCACGGTGGTCATGTCGATCGCGCGCTTTCGCACGAGGTCGACGGCCGCGCTCGTCAGGAACGCCGAGACCTTGAGCCCGGCGGTAAGGCCGCCGCACGCGATTGTGAAGCCGACCGACGAGAGCTCGTGGTCGGCGCCGTGGGTCATGAGGACGACGAGGCTGCGGCTGCTGTTTTCGGGCATGGCGGTTCTCCATGAAGAGGTCCGGGGAGCGGCGATTATGCGCGGGCGGCGTTCCTGAAACGTTCCACGCGACCCTCCGTAGCGATCCGGCTACAAGAGCGTGACCCGGCTTGCCCTCGTTCCCGTCGTCGCGCTTAAGAGGCCGTTAAGCGCGACGGCGCTACCGTGGCGGCATCGTCATTCATGCATCGAGGAACCCGAGATGAGGACGCTATCGCCATTCCGCGTGCAGAAGTTTCTCGCCGGCCTGCGCTATCCGGCCGGGAAGGACGAAGTGCTGTCCTGCGCGCGAGCGCGCGGCGCCGACGAGGATGTGCTGCGCGCGCTGCGCAGCCTGCCGGAGCGCCGCTACGAGAGCCCGATCGAGCTTTCCTGCGAGGTGGGGCGCCAGGCCGCCGAGGGAAGTCGCCAGGCCGCGTAGTGGCTAGAACCGGATCAGGGTGAGACCGGTTGCCGGGTCATGCACCCTTTGCAGGTAGCCGGGGCTTTCGGTGAGGATCACTTCAAGCGTCGGGCGCACCTTCGCCGAAAGCAGGTGTCCGCCGCAGGCGGCGCCGTCGCGGCGGCCGAGCACGACGTGGGCGTGCAGCTTCTTGCGATTGCCTTCCTCGACGGCGACATCGCCGACGAGCGCGAGCACCTCCACCTGCTCCCGCACCGGGATGCGCTCGTAGTCCTTCTTGTCCCAGTCGAAGTAGCCGAGCATCGCCTCGCTGAAGGCGCCGATGGCGGTGAAGCCGGCGCCGGAGAGGTTCTGCTGCTCGGCGAACCGGGTCAGGCCCTCCATGGGATCCTCGCCCGTGTCGAAGATGACGGCATAGGTCCGCTCGCCGGCGTGGCCCTTCAGGAGCTTCGCGCGCATAAGCCGGCTCGGAGCAAAGCGCGTGCCGCCGGGCACGCTCCTTGTTCGTAGCCCGGCATGCGCATCGAGGACTACGCCGTCATCGGGGACTGCCAGGCGGCGGCGCTCGTCGGCAGGAACGGCTCGATCGACTGGCTCTGCTGGCCGCGCTTCGACTCGTGCGCCTGCTTCGCAGCGCTCGTCGGCGGTCCGGAGCACGGGCATTGGCAGCTGGCGCCCCGCGGGGAGCACCGGATGCGCCGCCGCTATCGGCCGGACACGCTGATCCTCGAAACCGACTTCGCGTGCGAGACGGGCGCCGTTCGGGTTGTCGACTTCATGCCGACGATCCACAGCCCGGAGGGCGGCGACTCGGACATCGTGCGCCTGGTCATCGGTCTGCGCGGTCGCGTGCCCATGGTCATGCGCCTCGTTCTGCGCTTCGACTACGGCGCCTCGGTGCCCTGGGTGAGCCGGCTCGGGGACGGTCGCCTGCGCGCGATCGCGGGACCGGACATGGCGGTGCTCGAGACGCCGGTGCAGACCCATGGCGAGAATCTTTCCACCGTCGCCGAGTTCGAGGTGCGCGAGGGAATGGAAGTGCCTTTCGTCCTCACGCATTGCCCCTCGCACCTCATCCCGGGGCCTTGCATCGACCCGCACGAGGCGCTGAGGGAAACCGAAGCCCGTTGGGTCCGGTGGACCGGCCGCTGCAGGGCGGGCGGGCCCTGGCACGGCGCGGTGCGCCGCTCGCTCATCACGCTCAAGGCGCTCACGTATGCGCCCACCGGCGGCATCATCGCCGCGCCGACGACCTCGCTGCCGGAGAAGCTCGGCGGAGAGCGCAACTGGGACTACCGCTACTGCTGGCTGCGCGATGCGACGCTCACGTTGCTCGCGCTCATGAACGCGGGCTACTACGAGGAAGCCGAGGCCTGGCGCGAGTGGCTCGTGCGCGCGGTCGCCGGCAGCCCCGAGCAGATGCAGATCATGTACGGTGTGTCGGGCGAGCGGCGGCTGCCCGAATCGGTGCTCGGCTGGCTTCCTGGATACGAGGGCAGCGCGCCGGTACGCATTGGCAACGCCGCCGCGACGCAGCTCCAGCTCGACGTGTACGGCGAGGTCATGGACGCCTTGCACCAGGCGCGCAAGGGCGGCGTCAGCGGGCTCGAGCCCGCCTGGCAGGTGCAGCGCGCGCTCCTCGCGCACCTCGAGCGCGTCTGGACGCAGCCCGACGAGGGCCTGTGGGAGGTGAGGGGCGCCCGGCGCCACTTCACGTACTCGAAGGTGATGTGCTGGGTCGCGTTCGACCGCGCCATCAAGTCGGTCGAGCAGTTCGGGCTCGAGGGGCCGCTCGCGCGCTGGAAGACGCTGCGCGGGCGCATCCACGCCGACGTCTGCGAGCGCGCCTTCCATTCCGGCAAGAACGCCTTCGTGCAGAGCTACGGCGCGGAGGAGCTCGATGCGAGCCTGCTCCTTATCCCCTCCACCGGGTTCCTCCCCGCGAACGATCCGCGCATGCTAGGCACGGTGCGCGCCATCGAGCGCGAGCTGACGCGAGACGGTCTCGTGCACCGCTACCGCACCGAGCACGCCGACGACGGCCTGCCGCCGGGGGAGGGGTGCTTCATCGCCTGCAGCTTCTGGCTCGCCGACAACTACCTGCTGCAGGGCCGCGTGCGCGAAGCGCGCGAGCGCTTCGAGCGCCTGCTCGCGCTCGCGAACGACGTCGGCCTCATGGCCGAGGAATACGACCCGCACACGGGACGCCAGCTCGGCAACTTCCCGCAGGCCTTCTCGCACATCGCCCTCGTGAACACGGCGTTCAACCTCGGCGAGCGCATGAAGCCCGCCGAGGAGCGCGCGGCCTGAGGTCCAGGGAAGGAGCAACTCTGAGCTCCAGATAATAAGCAATTCGTCGCCCCCGCGTAGGCGGGGGCCCATCTTCAGGGGCCTGCCTAGAAGATGAAGTCGAAGACGCCGATGACGACGAGCAGCCCGATCAGAAAGATGATCAGCACCGCCCAGCCGAGGATCTTGAACATAGGTTTTCCGACTTTCTACGATAGTCCCAGGAGGGCGGTCCCGGGTGCACGTGGCGGCTACCACGCATCCCCGGCTCCGCTCGCGATGATTAGTTCTGCTGTTGGGGTTGTGGGGGCTGTTGTGGCTGCTGCTGTTGCTGCTGTTGCTGCGGCGGCGTAGCCGTGCTGCCCGCCGAGCTTCCGGCAGCCGGCGGCGTCGTGCTGCCCGCCGAGCTACCGGCCGAGGGATTGTCCGACGAAGAGGTCTGTCCGCTGGTTGAGCCGCTGCCGGCCGAGGCGCTCCCGCCCTGCTGGCCCTGGCTCTGCTTCTGCTTGGCCTGCTGCTTCACCTGGTCGGCGTCCATGTCGAGCACGAGCTTGTCGCCGGTGCCGCGGCTGAGCGCGCTCGGCTGGATCTCGGCCGAGCCCTTGGCGTCGGCTACGTTCAGGCGGATGTTCTTCACCTGGCCGCTCTTCAGGTCGACGAAGACGTCCTCGATCTCGCCGACGTCCTGGCCGCTCTTGTCCTGGATCTCCTTGCCCTTCAGCTCGCTCGCGCGCACGAGCTGCTTGCCCTGCGCGCCCTTCGATTCGCCCTGCGAAGCCGGCGGCTGCCCGCCGCCGCCGGCGCTCGCCTGCTGGCCGACGCGGCCCCAGTATTCGCTGTCCATCTCCGGCCACTGTCCTTTCGCGAAGCCGTCGGCGTTCTCGAGCTTCTGCTTGTCCACGTTCATGGTGAGCTGGTTCTGCTGCTTGCCCTCCTGCAGCTCGCTCGTCGGGAAGGCGTAGGACTTGTCGCCGATGCCGAGGATGCCGCCGAAGCTGAGCACCGCGGCGTGCACCTTGCCCGATTGCAGGTCGATCACGACGTCGTCGATCTGGCCGATCTCCTTGCCGTCCTTGTCGACGACCTTCAGGTCCATCAGCTTCTCCACGGACATGTTCGACAGGTCCATCTTCTGGGGGGATGGCTGTCCCTGCGTCTGCTGCTGGGTGGACGGTTGCTGCGGGCTCTGCGCGTATGCGGCGGCGCCAGCGAAGGCGGCCAGCGAAAAAGCGAGGGCGTACCGGGCGACGTTGTTCATGTGGGGTCCTCTATCGATTCTGCAAAAGGTGGAAGTACGGGTTGCTGGAAGCAGCTTGCGTGCCGCTATTCCGGG
>CAYWSG010000071.1:10548-14948 GCA_964461055.1 uncultured Enterobacteriaceae bacterium
GGAGGCGCTTGCGGCGCGGTCGCGTCCGTGCCTGCGCCTGCAGACGCAGCTCCCTGACGCGACCGGGCGGCTGCCCGGGCCTGCTGACGGGCGCGGTCGCTGCGGTCATTGGCGTACTGGCTGCGCCTGCCGAACTCGATGTAGTCGAACCGGCCGTAGTTGCGGACCTCGCTCGTCTCGTAAGGCAGGCGATAGCCCGCGGGGCCGCGCTCGAACGTCACGTAGGGATAGCCGTACCAGCCGGCGGGGCCCCACGGCCCGGAGCCGCGCTCGATGACGACCCCCTGGGCGTGGCCCTTGTCGCTGAAGACGACATCGACGACGAGCCCATAGCGCTGCAGGTCCCGGAGGTCGGCGTAGTCGCCGATCAGCTCGTTCACTCGCCACGCTTCCTCGCCGTCGGCCGCGGAATCACCTTGCGCGTCCTGCCGCTTGCGGCCGTCGTAGAGCGCGAAGTCGCCGCCTTCGAGCTCCTTCAGCGCCCGCACGCGCACGTAGCTCATCTCCGGACCGATGATCACGTGCTTCCACGGCACGCCGATGTGCTGGTCGCCGATGTCGAGCAGGCCGCCGACCTCGACGATCACCTTGTCGATGGTGCCGTCGCGCCGGACGAGGATGTCCTTCACCTTGCCGATCTCCTCGTTGCGGCGGCCGCGGACCTCGGTGCCGATCATCTCCTCGGCGCTCCAGGCATCCCGGTAGAGCCGGCTTGCGCTCCAGCGCGCGAGCTGCTGCCCTTGCTGGCTGTCCTGCCGTTGCGCGAGGGCCTCCGTCATGCCGAGGGCCGGGACGAGGAGGGCAGCCAGGATGGCGGTTCTCGCCGGATGCGGCTTCATGCGAGTCCTCCTTGCTCGAAACCGGTAGTGCTGCAAGCACCATGCCTTGAGCCCTGTTCCTTCACGGCCGTTTCCCGCCGAGGGGCAGTCGTCGCTGAAACTCGACGCCCGCGCTCAGGCTTCCGCGCGGCGCCGCCCCGCTGCAGGCGGAAGGCGGCGCCGTCTACGTCATCGACGATCGCTAGTTCGGGCCTCGCGTGTCGCCTGCCGACGCGCCCCGCTGGTCCGCGCCCTGCTGTTCCGCACCTGCGGCCGCGTTCTCGAGGATTCCGAGCGCGGCGAGCGTCGGCACGCTGAGCTGGCCGGTTGCGTCGATGCCTTCGCGTTCCTGGAACTCACGCACGCCCGAGCTCGTGCGCGGACCCCAGATGCCGTCCACCGGTCCCGCGTCGACACCTTTGCCCTTGAGGCGCTCCTGCACGTCGCGCACGAGCTGCTCGCTCACCGGCGGCGGAACTTCCTGCCCCGGCTGCGCTCGCGGTACGTCCTGGCCAGCGGCGCTCGCGCCGGCACTTGCTCCGGCGCTTGCCTGCCCCTCGGCGGCCGCGAGGGGCGGCTTGCCTTCCGGCTGGAGAAACTCGGAAAGGTTCTCGCGCAGCGAATGCAGGTCCTGGCGCGCCATGATGCCGAGGTATTCGGCGCGGCTCAGCTTGCCGTCGCCGTCCCTGTCGACCTCCGAGAAGCGCTCGGCGAGCTTCGGATTACCCTGCGCCTCGCTTCTCGTGAGGGCGCCGTCGTTGTTCCGGTCCATCTCGTTGAAGTTCGGCACATCGGCGCCGAGCGCCGGCATGGCGTAGGCAAGGGCGAGGCTGACTGCCGCTGCAGAAACTGCAATGGTTGATCGGGGCATGAGAATCTCCTTTCCGTGAGGCCCGCCGCAAGCGGCATGCCTCGCGGCGCGGCGGGCAGGCCCGCGACGAAAGCTGTCATGACCGCGCCCTCATCGCCGCCCATCCTTCCTCGGCGGAAAGACGCTGTCCCACCATTCCTTGGCCGACGCGGCCACCATGCGAACCGAGTCCGGGTCGCGGTTGATGAGCGCGGAGAGGTAGGCCTTCGCCTGCTCGTAGGTGATGTGGGGCGGAATCGGCGGCACATTGGGATCGGTGACCATCTCGACGAGCGTCGGACGATCGGCGGCGAGCGCCTCGTCCCAGGCGGGGCCGATCGCCTCGGGGCGGTCCACGCGGATGCCGCCCAGCCCGAGGAGCCGCGCGTACTCGGCATACGGGAAATCCGGAACGACCTGCGAGGCCTCGAACTTCGGGTCGCCTTCCAGGACGCGCTGCTCCCAGGTCACCTGATTCAGGTCGCCGTTGTTCAGCACCATGACGGTGAGCCGCGGGTCGTCCCACTCCATCCAGACCTTGGCGATGGTGATGAGGCCGTTCATGCCGTTCATTTGCATCGAGCCGTCGCCGAGAAGGGCAATGACGTGGCGCTTCGGGTGGGCGTACTTCGCGGCGACGGCGTACGGCACCGCGGGTCCCATGGTGGCGAGCCCGCCGGAGAGGGAGGCCATCATGCCGCGGCGGATCTTCAGGTCGCGCGCGTACCAGTTGGCGGCGGAGCCGGAGTCGCAGGTGAGGATGCAGCCGTCGGGGAGCCGCGGCGAGAGCTCCCAGAAGACGCGCTGCGGGTTGATGGGCTTCGCTTCGTTCATCGCGCGCGCCTCGAGCACGCGCCACCATCTGTCCACGGCCTGCTCGATCTGGCCGCGCCCGGCAGGAACTCCGAGTAGGGAAAGCCCGAGCCGATCATGAGGAGGGTGTCGCAGCCCGTCATGAGGTTCCAGCTCGGCGTCGTGCCGAGCAGGCCGATCGAGCCTGTGACGAACGGCAGTTCGTCCGGGAGCGCCGCCTTGCCGAGCAGCGCCTTGGCGACGCCCGCGCCCAGCGTGTCTGCGATCTCGACCACCTCGTCGGTCGCGTGCAGGGCGCCGGCGCCGACGAGGATCGCCACGCGCTCGCCGGCGTTCAGCACGTCGGCCGCGCGCTGCAGGCTTTCCGGGTCCGGAATGCTCGAGTAGCCGGTGAAGCCGATGCCGGTGTGGACGGTGCCGTGCTTCGCGGCGGCTTCTCCATCGCCTCCATGTCCTGCACGTCGTTGGGAAACACGATGCACGTCACGGTGCGCCGGTCGCGGGCGATGCGCATCGCCCGGTCGACGAGATGGCGCACCTGGGCCGGAGTGGTCGCCATGTGGATGAACTCGCTCGCGACGTCCTTGAAGAGGGAGAGCAGATCGACTTCCTGCTGGTAGTCGCCTCCCATCGCTGCGCGCTTCTGCTGGCCGACGATCGCGAGCACCGGCTGGTGGTCGAGCTTCGCGTCGTAGAGGCCGTTCAGAAGATGGATCGCGCCGGGGCCTGAAGTGGCGACGCACACGCCCACCTCGCCCGTGAACTTGGCATGCGCGCAGGCCATGAAGGCGGCGAGCTCCTCGTGCCGCGCCTGCACGAACTTGACGCGATCCGAGGCGCGATCGAACGCGCCCATGATGCCGTTGATGCCGTCGCCGGGATAGCCGTAGACGCGCCGCACGCCCCAGTCGCCGAGGCGCTCGAGCAGATGGTCGCCGACCGTGCTCATGGGCAGGCTCCGCGAAGATGTGAAAGCCGGACACGCGCGCAAGGCGCGTGCCCGGCTCCTGTCATCGGCGTCGTTCCCGCGGATGCGGGAACCCATGGTCCAAGCAACGAACTTGGGCCCCCGCCTGCGCGGGGGCGACAACGCACCTTCGCGGAGCGAAGACGCCGGCGTTGCGTCAGCCGATCTGCACCGGCAGGAAGATGCGCGACTCGCCGCGCTGGACGAGGAGGGCGGCGTGCTTGCCGGCCTTCTCGACGAGGCGCTTCAGCTCCTCCACCGACTTGACCGGCTTGCCGTTCACCCCGAGGATGATGTCGCCCGCGCGCACGCCGGCCTTGGCCGCGGCGCCTTCCGCGCGCTCGACGACGATGCCCTCGTCGGATTCGCGCACCATGACGCCGAGCTTGCCGCCACCGGCGTCATCCGCCGAGGCGAGCGTCGTGCGCCCGGAGGGCATCTCGCCCACCTCGAGCTCGAGCGATTTTCCCGCGCCATCGCGAAGCACTTTCACCTCCACCTCGGAGCCGGGCTTCGTGCGGGCCACGAGGAGAGGGAGCTCGCCCGAGCCTTCGACGGGCTTGCCGTCGAACGCGACGATGACGTCGCCCGCCTTCAGGCCGCCCTTGGCCGCCGGGCCGCCGTCGTCGACGCTCGACACGAGCGCGCCGCGCGCATCCTTGAGCCCGAACGACTGCGCGAGCTGCGGCGTCAGCTCCTGCACCGTCACGCCGATGCGCCCGCGCGTGACCTTGCCGTGCTTGACGAGCTGGTCCTTCACGTTCATGGCGACGTCGATCGGGATCGCGAACGACACGCCCATGTAGCCGCCGGTCGTGCTGTAGATCTGCGAGTTGATGCCGATGACCTCGCCCGCCATGTTGAAGAGCGGGCCGCCCGAGTTGCCGGGGTTGACTGCGACGTCGGTCTGGATGAACGGCACGAGGCGCTCGCTCGGCAGGTTGCGCGACTT
>CAYWSG010000072.1:0-14710 GCA_964461055.1 uncultured Enterobacteriaceae bacterium
CAGGACGATGCAGCTGCGCTCAAGAAACGCCTAGGCCTGCCGATGGTCCGCCGGAGCCTTTCCTCCGGCGGCTCCGCTCAACTTCAGCGCGACTGCCCCATGTCGATGGGACCGCGCTGATACACGACCGCCCCCGCCACGAACCCCGCAGGGTGATCTACGTGGTAGCTCATGCCCGCACGCGCGGCCGCCTCGCCAGCGAGGAAACCGGCGACCTGACCGCTTCCGAACACACAGTCCGGGCCGCTCATGGAGATCCCGGTCACGAAGACGCTGGGGTTGCCGCTGATGCCCATGCTCGCGACGGTAGAGCCGGAGTACGGCTGGTTGTTCACCATGAGGTCGAGAGCCACGCCGACCTGGCTATTCAGGAAGTCCACGGTGAGCGTGGAGCTCGTAAAGGACGCGCTCGTGATGTTGCCGTTGAACGTAGGCGGCGTATGCCCGGTATGGGTGTATACGGCAATCCCCTCCGTGGGCATGTTCGTGACCGGCAGGCCCGCGACATAGTGCAGGGCACCCTCGTTCGTGAGGTCCAGGGCGAGATCCCCGGAGGTGGCCCCGTCGATCCAACGACCCCACGCCATGACGCCGTCGTTGCCCAGCGATTCGCGCGTCGAGCCGACGTGCTGAGTGACGCCGGTGCCGAATTCCAGGGCATCAAAGCTCAACAGCTTTCCGGACCCGTCGAACGCCAGGGTCGTCTCGACGCCCGCTTCGGCGACGAAGGCGAGGTGTCCAACGGCGATGTTGCCCGTCAAGGTTCCCGTGAGAATCTGCGGCGTCTGGGGCGGCGGCGGCTCGGGCAGGGCTTCCTCGACGAGCGGCTTGTCCTCCTGCTCCTGGATGGGCTGCTCGGGATCGTCGGTCTGCGTCTGCTGCTGCTGCAGCTGCTGCTCCGCGGGGCTCTCGGGAGGCAGGACGGGACGGTTCTCCGTCTGCTGCGGGACCGTGTTGTTGCTCGCCACGTAGCCGCCCTGGCCGCTGTTCAGCGTGAGTATTCCGCCGTCGTTCTCGACCTGGATGGAACCGTCGGCGCAGAAGACCTCGATGGAGTTTGTGTACTTGACGGAGTATTCGGTGCCCCGAATGCCGATGGTGGCGACGTCGGTGCGCAGGCGGTAGTTGTTGCGGTTGGCGCGGCCGATGAGGCCGGTGATCGTGCGAAGCCCGCCCTTGAGCAGGTTCATCACGATGCTGTCGCTTTCCTCCGCCTTGCCCGTGTTCGCGTACTTGAACTCCTCGACCTTGAACTCGGTCTGAGGCTGCAGCGACATGTACGCCCCATCGGCGAAGCGCAGCTGCGCGCGGCCCTGCTGCGTGGCGACGGTCTCGCCGACGTCGATCTCGGAGCCGCGGCTGAGCGGGCGGGTGCGGCCGTCCGGCGCGACGGCGGTCACGTTGCCGACCGCGAAGTCGACGCGGGCGACCCCGGCGCCCAGGCTGGCGACCGGGAAGGCGGCGGCGATGGCCGCGGCCATCAGCTGTTTCTGGTACAGGGAAGAGCTCGGCATACCAAGGCTCCTGGCTAGGTCATGCCCAGTATAGGCGGCAGGCCACGGGCAAATGCGTCAACTTGATCACGGACGTCGACGGTCACCGGAAATCGTAGCGGGCCGTTAGGGAGACGATGGCGCGCTCGTAGTCGCTGATGACAATGTTTGACTTCACGTTGGTGTACGCGAGGGCGGGGATCACCGACCAGTGGCGGCTGATCGAGTAGGGAAGCGCGATCCTCAGCTGCACCTCCTCGTCGTGCCGCTCCCTCAGGAAGAACGGGTCCGGTCCATGGTAATTCCGGTCCTCGTAGCCGATCGTGGCGGTCATGAGAAGGCGGTCGGTGAGCCCGACTTGGCCACCCACGCGGAAGCCCCACAGGTCGTGCCCGAACTGCGGCACCGTGTTCTCCATCTCGTCCTCTTCGCCGAAGTAGGCGCCGATGAAGACCACCGGCGAACGCGGGCCGCCGTAAGCGTGCGCCCAAGCGCCGCCGAACACCGTCCGCGTCGCGTTTCGGATGCTCACGTCGGGGTACTTCAGCCGCGTGTGCTGGACGTAGGCCGAGAGCTCGTTGTTGCCGTTGACGGCACGCCGCCACTGCCCGACGATGCCCTTGGCGTCCCGGAAGCGGTCGTTGTCGATCTCGTAGCGCTGCCCCTGGAGGGCGAGCAGGAACTCGTTGCCGTCCGCCCGCGCGCTGAGGCCGCCGCTCACGTTGTAGACGCCCGTGTCGAAGTCGGAGTGGTCGTCGTTGAGGCGCCGGTCGAAGGAGGCGGTGCCGACGAGGCCCCAGGTCTCGTTGAAGCCGTAGCGGCCGCTGATGCCGCCGGCGAGGCCGAAGAACGCATCGCCCTGCTTGTCGGCGCCGGGGGCGAGGTTGAACGTGCCGCCGCCAAGGGCCGGAATGGCGAACTGGTTCGTGGAGGTCGCCGCGTTGACGTTGCTGTCGTACCCGACGCTCGCCTCCAGGTAGCCGGTCACGCCGGTACCCCGCGAGCGCTCCCGCGCGTCGAGGGCATCGAGGAAGCGGTCGATGGTCGCCGAAACCTCCGCCGGCGGCCGCGCCTGCTTGACCTGCTCGAATTCCTGGCGGGCGACCTTGTTCTCGCCCATCAGGAAGTAGGCGCGCGCGATCTCCGCCCGCGCCTGGGCATGGTTCGGGTTGACGGCCAGCACGCGCTCCAGGGCGAAGACCCCGCGCGTCAGCTCGCCCGAGTCGATGGCGGCAATGCCGAGCAGGTAGTCGTAGGCCGGATCGCCCGCCCGGGCCTGCTCGTGCGGCTCGAGAAGCTGGAACGCCTGCCGGTACTGCTTGGCCTGAATGAGCTGCCGGGCCCGGTCGAGCGTCGCATCCTGCGCCCAGGCGAGGCCGGAAACAGCCATGACGATTGCGCAGAGCAGCGCCCTGCACGCACTCTTTTTGTTCATCTCCCTTACCCCCGGGCCGAATGCTAGCGGCACGTGTAGCTTCGGGCAATGCATTTCCGTAAGCGGCGATGGCGCGCTGGTGTGCACCGGCGTCCCCGGCATCGACCGCTAGAATCGCGGCGATGGCGCGCCGGGCCTCGCCGGCGGGTGCGTAAAGCATAAGGATTCAAAGACTTGAATAGCACCGCGGTCCGCCGTATGGCGGCCTCACTTGCCTGGCGCGTTCGTCGGTACCGCAATCGGCAGCGGCTGCAGGTCCCCGCCTCCGAAGTCGAAGCGCGTTTGGGCGTGCCAGCCGAGCGCCGGCCGGCCGAGTCGCTCGTCATTCCCGCGGTCGGCACGGCTTACGTGGAAGAAGGCGCTCTTGCCGCTCATTTTGCGGAGCGGTTCTGTCCGGAGCTTCGCGAGATCGTCATCGCGTCCGACCTGCCGGCCTCCGCGTTTCCTTCGCTTCCTTCGAAGGCGCGCGTGGCGACGATCGACGTTTCCGCCCTGATGCCGCGCGCCCACGCTTATCTCGCCATTTACAGGAGCCGGCTCGTCAAGCTGCTGGCGCCGCGGCAGGCCGCCTTCGAGCGGGTCCTCATGACCGACTCGGACCTCGTCCTGCTGCGGCCCGTGGCGATACCGTTTCCCGAAGGCTGCGTCATGGGCAATTTCCGGCGCGGCAAGATGATCAGCAAGGTGCGTCGTGCCGGCCTGCCGGCGCCGCCGGAGCTCGCCGGAACCTACCGGCCTTATCTCTGGGACCACCTGAACGGTGCCTTTTTGGCGGCGACCCGCTCGACCTGGGACAAGCTCTCCCCCGCCTGGCTCGCCGCATTCATCGGCATCTGGAGCAGGCTGCCCGACAACCAGCCGCCCACCGACCAGCTGCCGCTCTGCTGCGCGCTCGATCACCTCGGCCTCGCCACGGTGGATCTCGGCCCGTGGGTGAACTGGCCCGTATCGAAGGCGATCGGCGGACGCAGCGCCAGCATCCCCCCCGAGGTGATCGGCGCCCACGGCGGCTTTCCGCTCTCCGAGTGGCGGCGCTATCTCGACGATCCGCGAACGGCGCTCAAGTTCGTCGGCCAGTCGGAGTCGCGCAAGCTTCGCTACCCAAAGGATGCCGAGGCCGGATGACAGCGCGGATGACGGCGGGGATGACGGCACCTTCACCCATCGCGATCCTGCTCATCGACACGGGCAACGAGTGGGGCGGCGGCACCAACAGCATGCTGGAGCTGCTCAAGCGAGCCGACCCTGCGCGTCTGCGCTTCCGAGTCTGCCTCTACACCGACAGTCGAAAGGGAGGCGGCGGCGAGAGGCTCACCGAAGCGCTCGGACGCCTTGGCATCGAGGCGATCGTCCTGCCGCCGCTCCGGCAGCCGCTCTGGGCGAAGCTCGGCAAGGAAATGCTGCGGCTCGCCTTCTTCTGGAGCCCGTTCTGGCGCAAGCGCGCGCTCTGGCAGGTCGAGCGGCGCTGGCGAATCGAGCCCCGCGCGCGCGAGATCGCGCAGCTCGCGCGCAAGCTGGGCGTGGATCTCCTCTATCTCAACAACCAGCCGTCGTCGAACGCGGAGGGCTATCTCGCCGCCCGCGCGGCGGGAATTCCCGTGGTCCAGCACTGCCGGATCGATACCGACCTGATCCCCGGCGAGGTGGCGCTCGCGAACGAGTCCGCCTGCGCGCTCATCTGCGTCTCGCACGGCGTTCTCGAATCCATGGCACGGCAAGGCATCCGGCGCGAGCTCCTGCACTGCGTGCACAACGGCATCGACGTTGATTCGCTGGATCGGGATTCCCCGCTTTTACCCCCCGAAGAGCAGCGAAGACGCGCCAGCAGCAGGACCTTCACCATCGGTACCGTGGGCAACCTGATGCCGCGCAAGTCGATCGACCATCTGCTGCGCGCGGCGGCCCTGATCAAGGCGCGCGGCGAGCCTGCGCCGCGCGTCCTTGTGGTCGGAGACGGCGCCGAGCGCCTCCCGCTGGAGGCACTCGCGGCGCAGCTCGGCCTCGAAAACGACGTGGAGTTCCTCGGGTTCCTGGCAGACCCCTTGCCGGTCGTGGCCGGCATGGACGTCTTCGCCTTCTGCTCGAGCAAGGAAGGCTTCCCGCGCGTGGTATTGGAAGCCATGGCGCTTGGCAAGCCCGTGGTCAGCTCGGATGTCGTCGGGCCGCAGGAAGCGGTGGCGCACGGCACGACGGGCTTTCTCTATCCCCATGGCGACGTGGAGGCCCTCGCCGGCCACCTCCTTGCCTTGCGGCGTGACCCTGCGCTTCGCGAGCGGCTCGGCGCGGCCGGGCGAGCGCGCGTGGCGCAACACTTCTCGATCCAGTCCTACGTCACGGGCGTATCCCGGATCCTCGCCAGTTGCGCGCCTGCGCCAGGCGATGGCTCTCGTCGATGAGGCGGGCGATCGCGCGGAAGTCTTCGTCGCTGACCGCGTAGAGCTTCTCCGCCGGCAGCTCGGAGGCGTACTGCGCGGCGAAGATGTAGGAAAACGGCTGCAAGCCCGGCGTCTCGATGATGAGAGCGCGCTTGCCGAGCGGGCGCTGCTCGACCATGTGGCAGGGTCCGGCGAAGTTGACGAGCGGCACGTCGAGGCTGTCGGCGATGTAGCTGTTGCCCGTGTCGGAGGAGAGGTAGAGGTGCATTTGCGCCACGTGCCACGGCACGGCTTCGAGCGGCATGCGCTCCCGTCCCAGCCAGTCGACGAGCGTGACCGGCGATCCGGCCAGCCGTCGCCTCAGCTCCTCCAGCAATGGCCGCTCGTCTTCCAGCCCGAAGACATGGACCGCCGGCGAATAAGGCGCCAGCATGTCGAGGAGGCGCTCCCAAAGGCTCATCGGCAGCGTCTTGAGACGGTTACCGGCGGAGAGGCTCACGCCGACGCGAAAGCCGCTCGCGAGCTGGAGGCAGGCGCCGTCCGGCCGGTGGAGCGGCTGGGTCGCGTGCTTCTGGCGCGCCGCCTCGCTCGGCTCAAGCCCGCCGAGCCTGAGGTAGCTGTCGATCGTGAGGTCGTCCCGCCCATGGGCTTGCCTACGGAACCCGGCGCCCAGCCAGCGCACGAGGGCACTCGTCTTGTAGGTATCCAGCGTGTGCGTGCGGCGCGCGCACGCGAGGCGCGCGAGGAGTGTGTTCGGCGTGTTGGGCATTGCGATGAAGATTTCGTCGTACCCGCGGCAGAAGAGCTGCCAGCCGAGCGCCACCTTGTTCGCCAGGCTCGACAGGCCCGGCAACGTCCAGACGAGCCGGATGTGCTCGTCTCGCCGAGCGAGCGGCTCGTTGACCGGATCGCAAAGAACGTCGACCGGTGTAAGAGCGCGAATTAGCGGCGTGGTGTTAATCCAGTCGCCGATCTTCGCCGTCTGGATAACGAGCCTCCGACCCGGAGTACAGGGACGCAGAACGCGCAGCAGCCGCAGCCAGGGCCAGACGAGCAGTGCAGTGAGGAGGTATTTCACCCGCTCCCCCGCGCGTCATTCCCTTGCTCGGGGTTCTCGTGCTTGGCGAGCGCCAAGGCAAGGACCACCATGATGGCCTTCGCGTATGCGGGGCCTTCCCAGAGCCCATTGAACAGGCAGCCGGCGAGGAAGATCAGCAACGCCGGGAGCACGACGAGCTGCTGCAGCCCGTCGGCCGCCCGCTTCCGCCACGAGCTCAGGCATGCCGCGGCGAAGAAGGCGAGCCAAAGCAGCGCTCCGACCCACCCGCTCACGAACCAGTTCTCCAGGTACTGGTTATGGAGGCTCACCTTGCCGTAATCCTGCGCCCGAAAGTAGTCCGCCATGAAATTGCCGCGCCGGCGCTCCGGTCCCACATACGCTTCGTCGCTGCAGACGAGCGCCACCTTTTTCTGCCCATAGCCGTAGCCGTGCCAGGGAGCGTCCTTCGCACAAGGAATGCCGACCGCCCACATGCCGCCACGCATGTTGAGGAGCTCGACATACCGGCCCTGCGCGACCAGCTCGAGCTGGGAAGTCACCTTCTCGTAGCCTCGATCGCGAAGGACCAGCACGGTTGCCGCCATGCCCACGCACGCGAGCAGCGCCAGGGAGGATCCGCTCACGCGCAGGCGTCCCCGGAGATGTCGCGCGGCGACGTAGACGAGATAAGCGCCCGCGAGAATCACGGCGCTCACCGTGTTGTACCAGACGCCCAGGGCAAAGGCGATCGCCACCGTGCCGAGGGCGAAGGCGCGCCAGGCCGCTGGCAGCTTGAGGACCGTGGCCGTGCCAGCGAGCACCGGCAGGTAGAACTGGAGAGAAAGCCCGAAGCCGGGCGAGAGCTCGCGCAGGTGGAACTCGGGAGAAAAGCGCTCCGGCGCGAAGATCACCGTGTGCGCCAGCTGGAGAAGCGTGACCAGCACGAGCAGCACGAAGCTCCCGGCCAGGGCGAGGAGCAAGGGCCTGGGCGAGGCTCGATTGGCGAGGTAGAGGAGCGTGAAGCCGAGCACGTAGAGCTGCACCAGGAGCTCGGAACGGACTTCCCTCAGGCTGCGGGCGACGTCGATCTGGCTCACGAAGAGCGCGGCTACGGAGATGAGCGCGTACGCGAGGAGGAAATAGATTGCACGGTCGGCCCGGGGCCAGCGCACTTCGCGGCGGGCAAGACTCACGAGCGTCGCCAGAAAGCTGCCATAGAGACAGAGATTGCGGAGCGCAGTCACGTGAAGCAAAGGCAGCGTTACCAGATAGCCGCAAAAGAGGACGACGGCTACATCGAAAGCGCTCCAGCGACGGCGAAAGAGCCAGGCCGTCATGAGGCGGCTTCCGTGTGCCACACGAAGCCGGTGCCGTCATTCTCGATGCGGTGCTCGCTGGCGGCCCGAGGCTTCACCAGCCGGTAGCCCGTCGTGTCGGCCATGCGCTTCTCCGCATCGGGATTCCGGCGGCGCAGATGCTCGAGGCGCAAAGCGTCCGCACAGATGACCTCGATCAGGGCGTCGCACGCGTCCACCCGGCGGGCGGGCTGGCTGTTGATGTACACGATGAGCTTCTTGCCGGCGAAATAGGGCGAGAACGGACGCAGATGGTCCTTTTCCCTGCTTCGGTATGCGACCCGGCGCCTCAGGAAGCCGAGAAACGGCACGCTCGCCACGCCGTCGTCGATGACGAGGATCTCGCGCGGACGCACGCCCGCCCCGCCCTGCTTGCGCAAGGCCTTGCCGAGCACCGATTTCCCGCAGCCCGAGTTGCCGGCAATGCAAAGAAGGCAGGGCCGGCGCTCGCGCGCGGCGGCCGCGACGGCGCCCTCGATGGGCCGCCAGAAGTCCGGCGCCAGCCTCAAGGCCGCTCGGCCAGCAGCTCGTCGAGCGCCCGGAGGACGGCTTCGGGCGGCACGTTGACGAGGCTGTGGCGGTACTTCGGGTCGCCCGGCGCCTCGCCCGCAGGCCGGGGAAAATCGCGCGAGCTCACGACGCGATGCGCGACCTGCCACGGCCCCCACTCGGAAGGCTCGCTCGGCCCGAAGAGCGCGACGCAAGGCGTCTGCATCGCCGCGGCGATGTGCATGGGAACCGAATCGACGCCGACCTGCAGGCGGGCGAGGTCGATGAGCGCCGCAAGCTCCGGCAGCGTGAGCCGTCCGGCGAGGTCGAGCGGCCGCGCGAGCGTGCACGCGGCGAGAATGCGCTCGACCATCGCCATCTCCGCCGGATCCGGCGCGGCGGTGAGGACAAGCGGCCAGCCGCGCTCGGCAAGCCGGTCGAGGAGCGTCGCGACGCCCGATTCGGTCCAGCACTTGAACTTCCACCGCGACGTGGGGTGGACGAGGATGTAGCCGCCTTCCGGAATTCCGCGCCCGGCCAGGTGCCGGCGCGCCGCCGCGTAGGCGGCCTCGCCGGGCCGAAGGACAAGACGCGACGCTTCCTCGTCGGGCTCGATGCCGAGGTAGCGCACCGCATCGAGATTCTTGGCCACCGTGTGCTTTTGAGGCCCGGCGCGGTAAGGGTAGAAGTGGCTGAAGCTTCCGCGCCACAGGCGCCCGCTCCGCTTCGCCTTCTGGAAGTCCGGCGCAAGCGCGTAGCGCGGTCCGAGCAGGCGGTTCAACCAGGCTCCCAGCCAGTGCGTGGTGAGGTGGATCGTCAGATTGTAGCGGCGCTGCGAGAGCCGCCGCACGAGGCGCGCCATGCCGCGCGCCTGCGCGAGGACGCCGGCCTTTCGCCACGCGCGGTCCACGCAATGCAGCTCGGCGATGGCCGGATGCCCGAGGAGCATGGGCGAGGTGTCGGCGTACACCAGCGCGTCGATCTCGAGCTGCGGCGCCGCGCGCTTGAGCGCCGTGAAGACGGGCGAGGTCAGCAGCACGTCGCCGTGGTGGCGCAGCATGATCACGAGCACGCGCTCGACCTGCCGCAAGTCGATGGCCGTCAACTCCCCTCCCGGATACTGGCGTTCTTGCCGCCGAAGGGGAATTGTGCCGCGCCCGGGGCGCCCGGGCAGGCTCAGTCGATCAGGTCGTAGGCGGGCAGGGTCAGGAACTCGACGTACTCGCCGACCGTCAGCTTCTCGAAAAGCTTCGCGCCTTCCTCGTACTTGCCTGCCGAATACGCCGCTTCGCCAAGGTGACCCCGCACCTTGGGCAGCTCCTCGGCGAGGAGCTCGCGAAAAAGCTCCGCCGTCACCTTGCGGCCGTCCTCGAGCACGCCCTTCGGCGAGCGGATCCACTGCCAGATCTGCGAGCGCGAGATCTCGGCCGTCGCAGCGTCCTCCATGAGGTTGAAGACGGGAACGCAGCCGTTACCTGCCAGCCAGGCGCCGAGGTACTGGATGCCCACCGAAATATTGTTGCGAAGCCCGGCCTCCGTGATCGGCTTCTCGGGCTGGAAGTCGAGCAGGTCCTTCGCGCTCACCTGCACGTCCGGCCGCTGCCGCTCGTACTGGTTTTGTCCCGGCATGTGCTCGTCGAACACCTGCTTCGCCACGCCGACGAGTCCGGGGTGCGCGACCCAGGTACCGTCGCAGCCGTCGGTGACTTCGCGCAGCTTGTCCTGGCGCACCTTCTCGAGCGCCGCCTCGTTCGCCTGCGGATCGTTCTTGATGGGAATCTGCGCCGCCATGCCGCCCATCGCCGGCGCGTTGCGGCGGTGGCAGGTTTTCACGAGGAGAAGCGCATAGGCGCGCATGAACGGCGCGGTCATGGTGACCTGCGCCCGGTCGGCGAGGCAGAACTGCGGGTTCGACCGGAACTTCTTGATGCAGGAAAAGATGTAGTCCCAGCGCCCGATGTTGAGGCCCGCGGAGTGCTCGCGCAGCTCGTAGAGGATCTCGTCCATCTCGAACGCGGCGAGCACCGTCTCGATGAGCGCGGTCGCGCGGATCGAGCCGCGCGGGATGCCGAGCCGGTCCTGCGCGAAGTCGAAGGCGTCGTTCCAGAGCCGCGCCTCCAGGTGCGACTCCATCTTGGGCAGGTAGAAGTAGGGCCCCGAGCCGCGCGAGAGCAGCTCCTTTGCGTTGTGGAAGAAGAAAAGGCCGAAGTCGAAGAAGGCGCCGGCGACGGCCTCGCCGTCGACCTTCAGGTGCTTCTCGTCGAGATGCCAGCCTCGCGGCCTCGGGATCAGCACGGCGGTCTTCTCGTTCAGCCGGTACTGCTTGCCGTTCTGCTCGAAAGTGATGGCGCGGCGCACGGCATCGCGCAGGTTCACCTGCCCGTCGACCATGTTGTGCCAGGTCGGGCAGTTGGCGTCCTCGAAGTCCGCCATGAACGTGGAGGCGCCGGAGTTCAGGGCGTTGATCACCATCTTGCGGTCGGTCGGCCCGGTGATCTCGACGCGCCGGTCAAGGAGGTCCTTGGGCTGCGGCGCGATCTTCCATTCCTTTTCCCGGATCTCGCGCGTCTGCGCCAGGAAGTCGGGCAGCTTGCCGGCGTCGAACTCGCGCTGGCGGGCCGCGCGCGCGGCGAGCAGCTCCTTGCGGCGCGCGCCGAACTCGCGGTGCAGTTCGGCGACGAAAGCGATCGCCTCGGGGGTCAGGATCTCGGCAAAGCGGCCGTCGGCACGGCCCAGGATTTCGACTTCGCTAGCGGTTGCGACGGACATGGGCGGCTCCTCCTCAGGGTGGGCCCATTGTAGGGGGCAACATGTCGCACCGCAACAATCCGCCAGGATCTATTTGGCTCAAGTCAAGGAGTTACGACGCCCCTATTTCATATTGCGGAATCGGCGCGAGGCTTCGCCTTCTGAGGCTCCCCCGTCTGCGCCTCCTCCTGGGACGCCTCCTGCGGCCCCTCGGTCGCACCCCGCTCGCCCTCCAGGCCGAGCTCCTGGATCTTGCGGGTAATGGTGTTGCGGCCGAGGCCCAGGAGATGCGCCGCCTCGATGCGGCGCCCGCCGGTGCGCGCCAGCGCCTTGGCGATGAGCACGCGCTCGAACTGCCGGCTGAGCTCGTCCATGATGGCCATCTCGCCGCGGCCCAGGCGTCGCTCGGCCTCCTGCTCGAGCGCGCCGAGCCAATCGGCCGGCGCAAGCGGCGGCTCGCCGCGGAATTCGGGCGGCAGGTCGGCGACTTCGACCACCTGCCCCGGCGCCATGACCGTCAGCCAGTGGCAGAGGTTTTCGAGCTGGCGGACGTTGCCGGGGAACGGCAGGCGGCAGAGATGCTGCAGCGCTTCTTCGGACAGGCGCTTGGTGTCGACGCCGAGTTGCCGCGCGCTTGCGGCCAGGAAATGCCGCGCAAGAAGCCCGATGTCGCCCGCACGCTCGCGCAGGCTGGGCAGCCGCAGGCGGATCACGTTGAGCCGGTGGTAGAGATCTTCGCGGAACGCGCCCTCGCGCACGAGCCGCTCGAGCTCCTGATGCGTTGCCGCGATCACTCGCACGTTGGCCTTGATCTGCTGGTGCCCGCCGACCCGGTAGAACGTGCCGTCGGAGAGCACCCGGAGAAGCCGCGTCTGCAGCTCCGCCGGCATGTCGCCGATCTCGTCGAGGAAGAGCGTGCCGCCCTCGGCCTGCTCGAAGCGGCCGCGCCGCTGCTGCTGAGCGCCGGTAAACGCGCCGCGCTCATGGCCGAAAAGCTCGGATTCGAGCAGGTCCTTCGGCATGGCGGCCGTGTTGATGGCGATGAACGGCTTGCCTGCGCGCGGACTGTGGCGATGCAGCGCCCTCGCGACGAGCTCCTTGCCGGTGCCCGACTCGCCGGTGATGAGCACCGTGGCGCTCGACTGCGACAGCCGGCCGATGCCGCGGAAGACCTCCTGCATGGCCGGCGCCTGGCCGAGGATCTCGGCGACTACCGGCGTGGGCTCGGCCACCTGCGCCTCGCGCCGGCTTTCCTCGAGCGCGCGGCGCACGAGATCGACCGCCTGGTCGACGTCGAACGGCTTTGGCAGGTACTCGTAGGCGCCGCCCTGGAAGGCGGCGACCGCGGAGTCGAGGTCCGAGTAGGCCGTCATGACGATGACGGGCACGCCGGGATGGCGCTCCTTGACCGCCTGCAGGAGCTCGAGCCCCGAGCGTCCCGGCATGCGGATGTCCGAGACGAGCACCTGCGGCACGCGGCCGGAAAGCGCGTCGAGCGCCTCCTGCGCCGTGGCGAACGACTCGAAGCCGATGCCTTCGCGCGCGAGCGCCTTTTCCAAGACCCAGCGGATGGAGCGGTCGTCGTCGACGATCCAGACCGGTTTCATGTCAGCGGCAGCAGGATCCTGAATAGTGTGCGGCCGGGGCGGGACTCGAGCTCGACCACGCCCTGGTGATACTGGACGTAGGTCTGAGCGAGCGAGAGGCCAAGGCCGCTTCCGCCTTCCCTTCCGGAGACCAGCGGGCTGAAGATCCGGTCGCGGATCTCCTCCGGCACGCCGGGTCCGTCGTCGATTACCTGCAATTCTAGTGCCAGCCTGTGGCGCCGCCTCAGGATGGTGATCTGTCGCGCCGCACGAGTGCGAAGGACGATGCTCGCCGCGCCTGCCTGAGCGGCGTTGCGCACGATGTTGAGCACCGCCTGGATCAGCTGCTCGCGATCGCCCGGGATCTCGGGCAGGCTCGGGTCGTAGTCGCGCACGAGCGTGGTGCGCGGAAACTCCGCCTGCACCAGGCTGCGCACCCGCTCGAGCACCTCGTGGATGGACACCGGCTCGATGCGCGGCGCGCGATGCGGCGTGAGCATGCGGTCGAGCAGCGCCTGCAGGCGATCGGCCTCCTTGATGATGACCCGCGTGTACTCGCGCAGCTCCGGCCGGTCGAGCTCGCCCTCGAGGAGCTGCGCCGAGCCGCGGAGCCCCCCGAGCGGGTTCCGGATCTCGTGCGCGAGGTTGCGGATGAGCTCCCGGTTGGACTGCTGCTCCGAAAGCAGCCGCTCCTCGCGCGCCTGGCGCAGCTGCTGCTCGATGGGCCTCAGCTCCGCGAGCAGCGCGAGGCCGACCGCGTCGATGCGGGTCACCGTGCAGGAGATCGGCACCGGCTCGCCCCCTCGCAGATGCGTGACGTTCTGCGCCGAGTAGTCCCAGTGCGACGCCCTCGCCTCGTCCAGCGAGCGCTCGAGCGCCTCCCGCTCGACGAAGAGGCTGAGGAACGGCTGCCCGATCAGGCTTCTCGCGCCGGTGGCGAAGAGGCTTTCGGCGGCCGGGTTGGCATAGCGGACGACCAGCGCCTCGTCCAGCGCCACCACCGCCGTGGCGAGGAGCTCCAGGCCGTCGAAGGCGCGCACCCTAGCGGTAGAGGTTGTTGAGCTCGCGCCTCAGCGCCTCGATGTTCTTCGCGTGGAGTTCGACGGTGTCCTTGTAGGGCTGCAGTCGCTCCAGGACTCGGGCGTAGTTGCGCTCATCGCCGGTCCGGATGGCCTCCTGCTCGGCGAGCGCCTGCTTCGCCTTGGCGAGCAGCGCCTCCTCGGTGGCGAGCTCCTTTTCCAGGATCTCGCGCTGGCGCTCGCGGGCAGCGGCGCGCGCCTCGGTCGATTCGCGCGGGAAGCCCTTGGGCGAGGCGCGCGGCTTCGGCGCCGGCACGACGTTGATCTCCCGCGAGACGAGCTCGCACTTCTTTCCGGCGGTGTCCTTCTTGTCGCTCGTGTAGAGCGGGCGGCCGGACTCGTCGATGCACTTGTAGATCTCGGTGACCTGGGCGGTGGCGGGGGCCGCCGCGAGTGTGCCGAAAGTCACGAGAATCAACGCCCTAAGAGCTCCCATGGGTCGCAGTCTACCCTGAAAAAATTCGGGGCAGTCAAGCAAGGGGGCGGCAAGGCCGCCCCCTTTTCCGGCGCCGCGGCCGCCCGCGCGAGCTCAGGACGAGTAGTACATGTCGAACTCGACCGGATGCGTGGTCATCCGGAAGCGCGTGAGCTCGTCGTTCTTCAGCGCGATATACGACTCGAGGAAGTCCTCGTCGAAGACGCCGCCCTTGGTGAGGAAGGCGTGATCGTCCTGCAGG
Organism: uncultured Enterobacteriaceae bacterium; assembly: GCA_964461055.1. Classification (GTDB taxonomy): domain Bacteria; phylum Pseudomonadota; class Gammaproteobacteria; order Burkholderiales; family SG8-39; genus SCGC-AG-212-J23. The sequence continues at coordinate 14,277 of CAYWSG010000072.1, forward strand.
GACCTGAGCGCCTCCTCGAGCGAGGCGCACACCTGCGGCACCTTGGCGGCCTCCTCGGGGGGCAGGTGGTAGAGGTCCTTGTCGATCGGGTCGCCGGGATGGATCTTGTTCTGCACGCCGTCGAGCCCCGCCATGAGGAGCGCCGCGAACGCGAGGTAGGCGTTCGCCGTCGGGTCGGGGAAGCGCGTCTCGACGCGCCGCCCCTTCGGGCTCGCGACATAGGGAATGCGGCAGGCCGCCGAGCGGTTGCGCGCCGAGTAGGCGAGGTTGATCGGCGCCTCGAAGCCGGGCACGAGCCGCTTGTAGGAGTTCGTGCCCGGGTTCGTGATCGCGTTCAGCGCCTTGGCGTGCTTGAGGATCCCGCCGATGTAGTAGAGGGCGAAATCGGAGAGCCCCGCGTAGCCGTTGCCGGCGAAAAGGTTCTTGTCGCCCTT
>CAYWSG010000073.1:0-14314 GCA_964461055.1 uncultured Enterobacteriaceae bacterium
TGACGAACTCGATCGCCTTTTCCTTCATGCCCTGCTCGACGTAGTCGCGCACGTCCTGCGTGATCTTCATGGAGCAGAAGTGCGGCCCGCACATGGAGCAGAAGTGGGCGACCTTCATGCTGTCCTTGGGCAGCGTCTCGTCGTGGAAGTCGCGCGCCGTGTCCGGGTCGAGCCCGAGGTTGAACTGGTCCTCCCAGCGGAACTCGAAGCGCGCCTTGGAGACGGCGTTGTCGCGGATCTGGGCGCCCGGATGGCCCTTGGCGAGGTCGGCCGCGTGCGCGGCGATCTTGTAGGCCATGATGCCGTCCTTGACGTCCTTCTTGTTCGGCAGGCCGAGGTGCTCCTTGGGCGTCACGTAGCAGAGCATCGCCGTGCCGTACCAGCCGATCTGCGCGGCGCCGATCGCGCTCGTGATGTGGTCGTAGCCCGGCGCGATGTCGGTCGTGAGCGGCCCGAGCGTATAGAAGGGCGCCTCGTCGCATTCCTTCAGCTGGATGTCCATGTTCTCCTTGATGAGCTGCATGGGAACATGGCCGGGCCCTTCGACCATCACCTGCACGTCGTGCTTCCAGGCGATCCTGGTGAGCTCCCCGAGCGTCCTCAGCTCGGCGAGCTGGGCTTCGTCGTTGGCGTCGTAGCCGGAGCCCGGACGCAGGCCGTCGCCCAGCGAGAAGGCGACGTCGTACGCCTTCATGATCTCGCAGATCTCCTCGAAGTGCGTATAGAGGAAGCTTTCCTTGTGGTGGGCGAGGCACCACTTGGCCATGATCGAGCCGCCGCGGGAGACGATGCCGGTCATGCGCTTGGCGGTGAGCGGCACGTAGCGCAGGAGCACGCCGGCATGGATGGTGAAGTAGTCCACGCCCTGCTCCGCCTGCTCGATCAGCGTGTCGCGGTAGATCTCCCAGGTAAGCTCCTCGGCCTTGCCGTCCACCTTCTCCAGCGCCTGGTAGATCGGAACCGTCCCGATGGGCACGGGGCTGTTGCGGATGATCCACTCGCGCGTCTCGTGGATGTGCTTGCCGGTGGAGAGGTCCATGACCGTATCCGCGCCCCAGCGGATCGCCCAGGTCATCTTCTCGACCTCTTCGCCGATGCCGGAGGACACCGCCGAGTTGCCGATGTTGGCGTTCACCTTCACCAGGAAGTTGCGCCCGATGATCATCGGCTCGCTTTCCGGGTGGTTGACGTTCGCCGGAATGATGGCGCGCCCGCGCGCCACTTCGCTCCTCACGAACTCGCCGTCGATCTTTTCCGGAATCGAGGCGCCGAAGGACTGCCCCGGATGCTGCTTGAGCAGGAGCTCCAGCATGCGGCTGCCGGTCTTGCCCGCCGCCTTGAGCCGCTCGATGTACTGCTCGCGCTGGAGGTTCTCGCGGATGGCGATGAATTCCATCTCCGGCGTGACGATGCCGCGGCGGGCGTAGTGCATCTGGGTCACGTTGCACCCCGGCTTCGCCCGGCGCGGCTTGCGCTGCAGGTTGAACCGCAGCTCGGCGAGCTTCGGGTCGTTCAGCCGCTCCACGCCATAGCGCGACGTCGGGCCCGCCAGGCGCTCCGTGTCGCCGCGCTCCTCGATCCACTTCTCGCGCAGCGGCGGGAGCCCGGAGCGGATGTCGATGCGCGCTTCGGGGTCGGTATACGGCCCCGAGCAGTCGTAGACGAAGATGGGCGGATTGGGCTCGCCACCGAACATCGCCGGCGTGTCGGCCTGGCGGATCTCGCGCATCGGCACGCGGATGTCGGGGCGGGAGCCCTGGACGTAGACCTTGCGCGAGTTCGGCAGCGGCTTGACGGCTGCGTCGTCGACGTGGGCGGTGGCTGCTAGAAACTTCGGATTGGCGTTCATGCGCGCTTCCCTCCGGCGGAATTACCCGCATCAGGTGATGAGGGTCTGTCTCACCCACCGCCGCGCGATCGGCTCGCGCGGGGCAGGACCCCTAACGCTAAGGCACCGATTATAATGCGCCTCCCCATGAACTTGCCCGCTCCGCAGACTGCGTCCGAAGCATTACCGCCGTCGTTTTTCGAGCGCGCGCGCGACAACATGGTCGAGCAGCAGATCCGCACCTGGGAAGTGCTGGACCAGGACGTGCTCGACCTGCTCTACGCCGTGCCGCGGGAAGAATTCGTGCTGCCGAGATACCGGGCGCTGGCGCTTGCGGACCTCGAGCTGCCCCTGCAGGAGGGGCCTGACGCCGCCCGGGGCGAGCGCATGTGGCAGCCCAAAATGGAAGCGCGCGTGCTCCAGGAGCTCGCCGTGCGCAAGACCGACCGGGTCCTGGAGGTCGGGACCGGCAGCGGCTACCTGACCGCGCTCCTGGCCCACCGCGCGGCGCACGTCTACTCCGTCGAGATCAACCCCGAGCTCGCGGCGCTCGGCAAGGCGAACCTCGGCCGGCGCTCGCTCGAGAACATCACGCTCGAGATCGGCGACGCCGCGCGCGGCTGGCCTCGCCACGCGCCCTACGACATCATCGTGCTCACCGGCTCCACCCCGGTTCTCCCCGATGCCTTCCTGGAGCAGCTCGCCGCCGGCGGGCGGCTCTTCGCCGTGGTCGGCGAGCCGCCGGCCATGGGCGCGCAGCTCATCACCTGCACGGCGCCGGGCGCCTGCGGCGGCGTCACGCTCTTCGAGACGGTCCTCAAGCCGCTCGTGAACGCCGAGCAGCCGCGCCGCTTCCGGTTCTGAGCGCCATGCGGCAGATCACCCCGGCGGAGCTTTCCGACTGGCTGGCCGACGCCGGCCGGCGACAGCCGATCCTCCTCGACGTGCGCGAGCCGTGGGAGATCCAGACCTGCAGCATCGCCGGCTCGCTCGCCATCCCGATGGGCGAGGTGCCCGGGCGCGCAGGCGAGATCGACCCGGAGGCCGACGTGGTGGTCATCTGCCATCACGGCTCCCGGAGCCTGCGCGTCGCGCACTTTCTCGAGCAGAATGGCTACCACAAAGTCCATAATCTGAAGGGGGGCGTCGATGCCTGGGCAAGAACAGTCGATCCGGCCATGCCCGTCTACTAGGGAATTTCCGAAGAAGCGCCCAACGGTCGTTCCCGCGATGGCGGAGCGACCTGCCGTCGTTCCCGCGAAGGCGGAGTGGTGGTCTGCCGTCGTTCCCGCGAAGGCGGAGTGGTGGTCTGCCGTCGTTCCCGCGAAGGCGGGAACCCATGTTCTGGGCCTTTCCATCGCGGCACTGCTCTTCGCGCTCGCCGCCCCCGCTTCCGCCGAGGACCTGCTCCAGGTCTACCGCGACGCCCAGCAATACGACGCGGTGTATTCCGCCGCGCGCAACAACCTGATCGCCGCGCGTGAGCGCCTTCCGCAGGGACGCGCGCTCATCCTGCCGTCGATCAACCTGACCGGAAACTACACCAAGCAGCGCACGGAGTCCGAGTCGGAAGAGCCGGATGTCGTTCCCGACTTCCAGCGCAGACCCCGCTCGTACGGCTACCAGCTCACGCTGACCCAGCCCATCTACCGGCAGCAGAACTGGCTCCAGTACGACCAGGCGGAGTTCGCCGTGCGTCAGGGCGAGGCGGTGTTCGGCCAGGCAAGCCAGGAGCTCATCCTGCGGGTCGCCCAAACGTACTTCGACGTGCTCGCGGCCCAGGACACCCTCGAGCTCGTGCGGGCCGAAAAGGCGGCGACGCTCGAGCAGCTTGCGCAGGCCAAGCGCAATTTCGAGGTCGGCACGGCGACCATTACCGACACGCACGAGGCCCAGGCGCGCGCCGACCTCATCGTGGCCCGGGAGATCGCCGCGCAGAACGACCTCGACAACCGCCGGCGGGCGCTGCAGCTCCTGACCGGCAAGGAGTATGCGTCGCTCGATCCCCTACGCCCCGATGTGCGCCTCACGCCGCCCAATCCCGCCGACATGCAGGCCTGGGTCGAGCTTGCCGAGCGGCAAAGCTACGAGGTCCAGATCCAGGAGGCCGCCGAGCGCATCGCGGCGCTGGAGGCGCGGCGCGCGTCCGCCGCTCACCTGCCCACCCTGGACCTCGTCGCTTCGCACGGCCAGACCAACCAGACGGCCACCCTCACGTCGCCCATCGGCAACGAGCTCACCGTCTCCAGCATCGGCCTGCAGCTCGCCGTGCCCCTCTACCAGGGCGGTGGCCTGAGCGCGCGCGAGCGCGAGGCCGCCGCGCTCAGCCTCAGCGCGCGCGACCAGCTCGCCAACGCCCGCCGCACCTCGGCGCTCGCCACGCGCCAGAACTACCTCGCGGTCATCAACGGAATCGCGCAGGTCAATGCGCTCGAGCAGGCCCTCGTGTCCTCGCGCAGCGCACTGGAGTCGAACAAGCTCGGCTACGAGGTGGGCGTGCGCATCAACATCGACGTCCTCAACGCCCAGCAGCAGCTCTATGCCACGCAGCGAGACCTCGCTCTGGCGCGCTACCAGACCATCACCAACCACCTGCGCCTCAAGGCCGCCGCCGGCACCCTGGGTCCGGAGGACGTGGAGGAAGTCAACCGGGCGCTTCAATAAGCTGCAGGCAGGCCGCCACGTGGCGCGCGGTGGCGCCGCGGTGCCGCTCGCAAAGCGCCCTTCCGGCGGCCGCCATGCGCTGGCGCCGGGCCGGGTCGGCCATCAGGTCGAGTGCCGCCCGCACCGCGGCGGCCGCATCGGGGGCGCTCAGCGCCGCTCCCGCCTCCACTGCGAGCCGCGCCGCCTCCGCGAAGTTGAACATGTGCGGGCCCGTCACCACCGGCGCGCCGGCGGCAAGGGCCTCGATGAGGTTCTGCCCGCCCAGCGGCTCGAAGGAGCCGCCGATGACGGCCACGTCGCACGCCCCATAGTAGAAGGCCATCTCGCCCATCGTGTCGCCGAGGTGCACGCGGTCCTCGGGCGCGGGCTCCGCCGAGCGGGTACGGCGCGATTGAGCGAGCGCCGCCACCTCGTCGAACCGCTGCGGATGCCGGGGAACCACGAGCACGAGGAGCCGGCCGTCCCAGGCAGGCAGCGCGCCCAGCAGCCGCTCTTCCTCGCCTTCGCGGGTGCTCGCGAGCAGCAGGACCGGGCGCCCGAGCTTCGCCCGCCACAGCCTGCCCGCTTCGACGAGCGCGGCGTCGTGCCCCGCGTCGAACGCGGCGTCGAACTTGAGGTTGCCGGCCACCTCCACGCGCGGCGCGCCGAGCCCGCGCAGGCGCTCGGCGTCGGCCTCGCTCTGCGCGAGGATCCTGCTCATCGCCGCGAGGGCCGGACGGGCAAGCGCGCCCCAGCGGGCATAGCCGCGTGCCGAGCGCTCGGACATGCGCGCATTGGCGAGCAGCACGGGAACTCCACGTTGCCGGCAGGCGGCGAGCAGGTTGGGCCAGATCTCCGTCTCCATGAGGACGCCAAGCCGTGGCTTGAAGCGCTCGAGGAAGCGGCGCACCGCGCCGGGATAGTCGTAGGGCAGCCAGGCGCAGATCACCGAATCGCCGAACACCTGGCGCACGGTTTCGCGCCCGGCCGCAGTCGTACAGGTCACAAGGACGCGATGGTCGGGACGTGCAGCTTGAAGCGCGCGGACGAGTGGCGCCGCCGCCCGCGCCTCCCCGACGGAAACCGCATGCACCCAGAATACCGGAGCCGCCGATGAGGCGGCCGGGCCTGAAGGCGGATAGCGGCCAAACCGCTCGCCGAGCGCCTGGCAGTAGCCGGGCTCCCGACGGCCGCGCCGCCATAGCTTGAGCAGGATGAGCGGCAGGGAGAGCCGCAGCAGTACCGTGTAGAGGCCTCGCATTTCAGCCGGCGCCGAGCTCCGGGACGAGCCCGGCGAGCGCTTCGAGGACCTCCCGCACGCCGGGCGGCTTGCCGATGCCGCCGCGGAACGCCGTGCGTCCCTGGCCGACGGGTCTCGCGTCGAGCGGCTCCGAATCGCAGAAGATGCCGACCACAGGCACGCGAAGCGCAGCGGCGAGATGCATGAGGCCCGTGTCCACGCCGAGCGCTGCCCGCGCGTTGCCGATCAGGCCGGCCGCCTCGGGGATCGACATTCTCGGCGGCACGATGGCGTGGGCGAACCCGGCGGCGATGCGCTCCGAGCGCGCCCGTTCGACGTCATTGCCCCAGGGCAGCACGCAGGCAAGGCCTCGCGCCCCGAGTGCCCGGGCGATTTCTCGCCAGGCGTCTTCGCGCCAGAGCTTGGCGTCGCGGGCGGTGGCATGGAGAAGCACGCAGTAATCCCCGGAGGGCGCGAACCCGGGCCGCGCGGGCGCCGCGATGCCGTAGTCGGGCTCGCCCCTTCGCGCATAGCCGAGCGCCCGCGCGGCAACCTCCCGGTAGCGCTCCACCTTGTGCTCGGCCGGGGCGAAGTCATAGCGGAAATCGTAGAAGCGGGAGGCGAGCGGCTCGCGCGCCGTGCGCGCGCCGAACCCGTGCACGGGGCCGTGCGCCATCTTCGCCACGAACGCGCTCTTCAGCAGGCCCTGCGTGTCGAGGATCGCATCGAAAGGAGGCTCGGCCAGCGCGGCGCGCAGCGCCTTCAGCTCCTGCCAGCTTGCGCGTGCGAAGAGCCGGCGCCGCCAGCGCCGCAGCGCCACCGGCACGACGCGCGCCACGCCGGGGTGCAGCCGAACGAGCGGCACGTACGCCTCCTCGACCGCCCAGTGGAGCACCGCCTGCGGACGCTCGCGCCGCAGGTCGGTCACGGCGGGAAACGTGTGCAGGACATCGCCGAGCGAGGACATGCGCACGAGCAGGACTTGCGTCATCTTCGTCGCCCGATCGGCCTTTCTTCTTTCGGCGGTAGAATCGCCCGCCGGGCCCTTCAACAGCGCGAGCTGCCGGCGAACCGCGCAGCTCTTCGAAGCCGCTCCATTATAAGAGATACCCGCTTGCCCACCGGCGCGCCGCTCTCCGCGGTCATCATCACCCGCAACGCAGCGCATCTCCTCCCCGCGTGCCTGGAGAGCCTCGGCTTCGCCGACGAAATCGTGGTCGTCGACTCGGGCAGCGCCGACGAGACGCAGGCGATCGCCGCCGCCCACGGCGCGCGCGTCATCCAGTGCGACTGGCGCGGCTTCGGCCGGCAGAAGCAGTTCGCCGTCGACCAGGCGAAGAACGACTGGGTGCTGTGCATCGACGCCGACGAGCGCGTGTCGCCCGAGCTTGCGGCGGACATCCGCAAGGCGCTCCTCAAGCCGGCCTCGCCCGTCTACCGCATGCGCCGGCGCAACCGCTTCCTCGACCGCTGGCTCTCGCACGGCGAGGGCTACCCCGACTGGAGCCCGCGGCTCTTCAACCGTTTGAACGCGCGCTGGAGCGACGACCTCGTCCACGAGAAGGTGCTCTACGCGGTCACGCCCGGCTCGCTCGCCGGCGACCTGCTGCACGACTCCTTCGACGACCTCGCCACGTATCTCGAGCGCCAGAACAAGTACACGACGCTCGCGGCGCGCCAGGCCTTCGAGCAGGGCCGCCGGGCGAGCTGGTACCATCTCGTCCTCTCGCCGCTCGTGCGCTTCTTCAAGTTCTACGTGCTGCGCCTGGGGTTCCTCGACGGCGTGCCGGGCCTGCTCCACATCTCCATCGGCTGCATGAACAGCTACGTGAAGTACGCGAAGCTGATCGAGCTGCGGCGCGCGGAAAAGCGGGTGGCATGAAGGTCCTCGTCACCGGCGTGGCCGGGTTCATCGGCATGCACTGCGCGCTGCGCCTGCTCGAGCGGGGCGACGAGGTGGTCGGCATCGACAACCTCTCGCCGTACTACTCGGTCGAGCTCAAGCAGGCGCGCCTTGCCCGCATCCCCCGCCAGGGCCGCTTCCTGTGGCACGAGATCGACCTCGCCGACGGCGCGGCGCTGCGCCGCGTGTTCGAGGAATCGAAGCCCGACGCGGTGCTGCACCTCGCGGCGCAGGCGGGCGTGCGCTATTCGCTCGTCAATCCCGATTCCTACGTGCAGACCAACCTGGTCGGGTTCGCCAACCTGCTCGAGTGCTGCCGCGCGCACCCGCCGCGGCATCTCGTCTTCGCCTCGAGCTCGAGCGTCTATGGCGCGAACACCAAGCTACCCTATTCCGAGACCGACAACGTCGACCACCCGGTGAGCCTGTACGCGGCGACGAAGAAGTCGAACGAGCTGATGGCGCACTGCTACGCGCATCTCTTCGGCATCCCGGTCACCGGGCTTCGCTTCTTCACGGTGTATGGCCCGTGGGGCCGTCCGGACATGTCGGCCTGGCTCTTCGCCGAAGCGCTCATGCAGGGCAAGCCGATCGAGGTCTTCAACAACGGCGACATGCAGCGCGACTTCACCTACGTCGACGACATCGTCGAGGGCACGCTGCGGGTTCTCGACAAGCCGTCCCGCTACGCCATCTACAACATCGGCAACCATTCGCCCGTGCGGCTGCTCGACTACATCGCCGCCATGGAGCAGGCGTTCGGGCGCAAGGCGAAGCTCGAGATGAAGCCCATGCAGCCCGGCGACGTGAAGGCCACGTACGCCGATACGCAGGCGCTCGCGCGGCACGTGGGGTTCGCGCCCTCGACGCCGCTCGACGTGGGCCTCGCGCGCTTCGCCGAGTGGTTCAGGCTCTACCATGGCTACAAATGAAAGGAATGGGGGCAAGCCCCATTTGCCTTCCGCGAGCGCGGTTGTCGAATTTCACGACGCATTTGACGTAGGGAAAGACGCTTCGCCTCCAGAAGCCACGCCGCTTTGGCAGGCGATCGCCGACAACCATCGCTGGAACGCCGCCCTGTGGGACGAAGAGGACCTGGCGCGCCGGCGCAACGTCCCCGACGCGGACATCGCGGCCAACAAGCGCGCCATCGACGGCTACAACCAGAAGCGCAACGACGCCATCGAGCGAATCGACGAGCAGCTCCTCGCCGCGCTTGCCGCCGTGGCGAGGCGGCCCGAGTCGAGGCTGAGCTCCGAGACCGCCGGGATGATGATCGACCGGCTGTCGATCCTCTCGCTCAAGATCCGCGCCATGCGCGCGCAGGCGGAGCGCGCAGACGCGGACGAGGCGCACCGCGAGGCCTGCCGCGGAAAGCTCGCGCGGCTCGTGGAGCAGCGGGAAGATCTCGCCGGCTGCCTCGACCGCCTGCTCGCCGAGGCCGCGAAGGGCGAGAGCCACTTCAAGGTCTACCGGCAGTTCAAGATGTACAACGATCCCCGGCTCAATCCAGCGCTGTACGGCGAGCGCCGGGCGTCCGGGGATCGCCCGCCCGACTAGCCCACGCCTTGCCCGCGCTCCTGAAGGAGCGCCTCGTAGAGCGCGAGGGTCTGCGCCGCGACGGACTCGACCGAGAACTCGGCTTCCGCGCGCATCCGCCCCCGCTCGCCCAGGCGCCTTCGCAACTCCGGATCGTCGATCAACCGCTTTAGCGCGGCGGCGAGCGCCGGCACGTCGCCTCTCGGCACGAGGAGCCCGTTCTCGCCTTCGGCCACCACCTCGCGGCAGCCCGGCACATCGCAGGTCACGATGGGCCGGGCGCAGGCCGCCGCCTCCATCAGCGCCTTCGGCATGCCTTCGCGCCAGGACGGCAGGCAGACGATGGCCGACTCGCCGAGCACGCGCGGCATGTCGCTTCGGAATCCCCACCACTCGACCGCCCCTTCGTCGTGCCAGGCGCGCAGCCGCTCGACCGGCACGGCGGCCGGGTTCTCCTCGTCCGTATCGCCGACGAGCGCGAAGCGGCCGCGGCCCTTGAGCAGGCGCGCGGCCGCCACGAACTCCTCGACGCCCTTGTCGCGCAGCATGCGCGCCGGGAGCACGACGAGCGGCAGGCCCTCCGGCGGCGCCGTGGCAGGAAACGCCTCGAGGTCCACGCCGGATCCCCGGATGACGGCAATGCGCCCGCCGGCCACGCCCGCCCGCTTCGCCATGAGGCGGTGGTCGTCGGGGTTCTGAACCACGACGCGGCTGCCCGCGCGGTTGAGCAGCCGCCGGAACGCGGCGAGCACGAACGGCTTGAGGAGCCTCGCCGCGGCATCGCGCGACGAAAACATCCACCCGAGCCCGGCGAGGGCGTTGACGATGCAGGGAACATTGGCGCGCCGGGCGGCCAGCGTCCCGTAGAGGACCGGCTTCATGGCCACGTGGTGGACGATGTCCGGGCGGAAGTCGCGGTAGATCCTCGTCACCGCGCGCACCGCGGCCAGGTCGGCGAGCGGATTCATGCCGGCGCGCGCGAGCTCGACGGGAAAGAGCTCGAGCCCCGCATCCTTGATCGGCCCGGCGTGGCTGCGCACCCGGGTCACGACGCCGACCCGATAGCCCGCCGCGCGCGCCGCCCTGCCGAGCGCGAGACGATGCGAGCAAAAATACCAGTCGTCCGCGACGAAATAAAGGAGCCGCCTCATGCGAGCTTCTCGTGCTCGAGCCAGGCGCCGAACATCAGCACGACCCAGAGCGGATGCTGCCAGTTGCGCCGTCCGGAAAGATGCTCGCCCCAGGTCGCGCGCACTTTGCGCGGATCGAAGTAGCCCTCGGCGGCAAGGCGCCGCTCGTCGAGCAGCGTCTCGGCCCAGTCGCGCAGGGGCCCGCGCAGCCAGGCCTCGAGCGGAATGCCGAAGCCCATCTTCGGCCGCTCGAAAAGCGACGCGGGGACGTGGCGCTCCAGCAGCCGCCGCAGCACGCGCTTGCCCTTCCCCTCGCCGATCTTCATGGAAAGGGGCAGGCGCCACGCGAGCTCGACCACGCGGGGGTCGAGCATCGGCACGCGGGTCTCGAGCGATACCGCCATGGCCGCGCGGTCCACCTTCACGAGCAGGTCGTCGGGAAGGTAAGTGAGGAGGTCCAGGTACATCATGCGCTCCTGGAGGGAGAGTCCCGGAACCTCCGGGCAAAGCGCGGAGGTCGGCGGTGCGCCCGTGGCGCCTTTCAGCGGGCTTTCGTGCCAGAGCGACATGAAGCGCTCGTAAAGGTCGGCCTCATCGCGCGCGCCGGCCACCCGGCCGAGCTTGTGGATCTTGTCGCCTGGCTGCGAGAGGCGCAGCGACGCCGGAAGGATCGGTTGGCACGCGCCGTGAAGAGCGTCCCAGGCGCCGGGCGGCAGGAGGGCAATCGCCTTCGCGCCCAGGGCGCGCGCAGCGCCGGGAAGCGCACCGACCCGGCGCCAGAGTCCGCTCGCCCAGAAATAGCGGTTGTAGCCGCCGAAGAGCTCGTCGCCGCCGTCTCCGGAGAGACTCACGGTGACATGCCTGCGCGCGAGCCGCGAGACCAGGAAGGTCGGAATCTGGGAAGAATCGGCAAACGGCTCGTCGTAGATGCCCGGCAGCTGCGGGATGACGTCCATCGCCTCCCGGTCCGAGACATAGAGCTCGGTGTGATCCGCGCCGAGGTGCCGCGCGACGGCGGCCGCGTGGGGGGCCTCGTTGTACCGGTACTCGTGGAAGCCGATGGTGAAAGTCCTGACCGGCGTGCCGGACACCTTCTGCATGAGCGCCACGATCGCCGTGGAGTCGATGCCGCCCGAGAGAAACGCGCCCAGCGGCACGTCGGATACGAGCTGCTCCGAAACAGCCTGCCGCAGCACCGCCTCGAGCGCTTCCACCGCCTCGGGCTCGGATCCGCGGAACGAGTCCTTGCGTGCGCGGCTCACGACCTCGGCGAGGGACCAGTAGCGCCGCGGCTCCGGAAGCCGCCTCGCGTCCACATCCGCCTGTCCGATCGCCATCCAGCATCCGGGCGGCAGCTTGCGCACGCCCTCGTAGATGCTCCAGGGCGAAGGCACGTAGCCATAGCGCGCGTACAGCGCGAGCGCCTCGCGGTTCACGCGCGGCTCGAAGTCCGGGCACGCTCGCAAGGCCTTCAGCTCCGAGGCGATCGCGAGCGACGAGCCGGCCCAGCCATAGTAGAGCGGCTTTTCGCCCAGCCGGTCGCGGGCGAGGAGAAGCGTGCGCTCGGCGGCATCCCACGCGGCGAGCGCGAACATCCCGCGCAGACGCTCCAGCGTTCGCTCGAACCCCCAGGCGACGAACGCCGCGAGCATGACCTCCGTGTCCGAGTGGCCGCGCCAGGCGGGCGCGCGGCCCTCGGCTTCGAGCCTGGAGCGGAGCTCGGCGTAGTTGTAGATCTCGCCGTTATAGACGGCGACATAGCGGCCGTCGGCCGAGCGCATCGGCTGGCGGCCGTGGGGCGAGAGGTCGAGGATCGAAAGCCTGCGATGGGCGAGCGCGACACGGGCTGCCGCGTCCGACCAAGCGTCTGCGTCGTCGGGTCCCCGGTGCGAAAGGGCAGCCGCCATGGCCTGCGCGCTTTCGCCGATTCGTGCGCCGCCGCCAAAGAGGCCCGCGAGGCCGCACATCAGCGAGCCGCTCCGCTCATTTCCCCGCACACGGCGCGCCACACCGCGTGCCACTCTTCAGCGTGCGCTGCCGCGAGCGGTCGCGCACGATGGCGCAAAAGCCTGCGCTCGAGGCCGCTCGCGACGGCGAGGACGTCGAAGGCCGCCTTGGCCACCTGCTCGGGCAGCGCGCGGAGCGCAAGACCAGGCTTCGCGCGCAGCAACGCACGCGAGAAATGGTAGCGGCCCGCCAGCACCTTCTTCAGCGCGATTTCGTCCTGCCGGTAGCCCAGGAGCGGCGCCTCGATGCCCGCGAAGCGGCTGGTGGCGTAGGCGCGAAGCAGCACGCCCTGGTCCTGCGCCTTCGTCGCCGCGGCATCGTAGCGGTGCCTGCGGAACCAGGCCGCCCGCCCCATCCAGGTCGGATGGGGGAAGTAGAAGCCGGCCCACGGCCGGGCGCAGATCTCTTCGTGCGAGGCAGCCACCCGGTAGAGGCCGACCGGCTCGCCCGTGCCGGCGAACACCACCATCGCGGCGGCCACCACGTCGACTTCCGGGTGGGCCTGGAGGAACGCCACCTGGCGGGAAAAGCGCGACGCATAGGAGATGTCGTCGGCATCCATGCGCGCGATGAGCTCGCCGCGCGCCGCGTCCACCGCCTCGTTGAGGCGCGCGCCGAGGCCGCGGCGCCGGCCATCCGCGAGCAGGCGGATGCGCGGATCGGCGAAGCGCCCGGCCACCTTCACGGAATCGTCACGGGAGCCGTCGTCGATCAGCACGAGCTCCCAGTTTTCATAGTCCTGGTGCAGCAGCGAGGCGAGCGCGGCCGGAAGCGTGCGCGCGGCGTCGCGCATCGCCATGGCGACGGTCACGAGCGGAGACGCCTCGCTCATCCCGTCAGCTCTCGGCGTAAAAGAGGCGCCCGGGCAGCCCGCGCGCGCTGTAGGTGCGCTCGCCCGCGAAGCGCCAGGATATCTCGTAGAGCAAACGCCTCGCCGCTCGCGGCCCGCGCCGGGGGCCGAAGAGCACCCTGCACGGCGCGACCAGCACGGCTCTGAGGAACTTGTGGAGCGGGCCCGTAGCGTGCGCCGCAGCGAGCGCTGCGATCTCTTCGTCCGGGACACGGTTCCCGGAGACGCTTTCCCCGGCGCCTGCCCCCTGGACACCCCTTTCCTCGGCACTTCGCCGGCGCACCCGCTCTCTTGCGGCATCGAGCAGAGGCTGGAATCGCCGGGAATAGAGGTGTTCGCTCCTCACCCGTGCATGCCCGGCGCGCGCGATGGCGTCCCGTCGTGCCGTGTCCTGCAGGAGCGCGTGAATCTTGGTGACGAGATCCTCGGGCGATGCGAACGTTTCGACCTCCTTGCCCGGGGCGAGGTACTCCTCGAGATGGGAAGTCTGCTCCGTCAGCAGCATCCCGCCGCAGCCGGGCACCTCGAAGACGCGCGCCTTGAGCTGCCGTCCATGCACGCTCGCTTCCGAGAAATTGAGGCTTACCACCGAGGCGCGCGTGATCTCGCGCAGCCTCGCCGTGTCGACCGCGCCGGCAGGCCAGCCGTGCCCAAAGCATGCCACCTCGATGCCGTGCTGGCGCAGCCCCTCGATCCAGCGCCGTCGCCTGCCGTAGGCCGCGCCGATGAAGCTCACCGGGTAACGGCATTCGGACGCCACCAGCGGCTCCGCAAGCCCCGCGTCGCTCGCAGCCCATTGCGTGAGGATCACGTTGTCGAGGCCCTCTGCACGCGCCGCCGCGAGCGCCTCGTGCGAGGTGGTGGCATAGACGTCGACGTTCCGTGCCAGATAGCGCGTGAACTGCGCATACTTCCACGAGTCGTCCGTTCCCCAGTTCAGCACGGCAGTGCCGAGGCGACGAACCAGGGCGAGCGTCTCGCTCCAGAGCTCGTAGTGCATAAGAACGCTCAGCACGACGTCCGGCCGCCACTGTGCCACCTTCGCGACAAACGCCCGGTTGAGCTCCGCAAAGTCGCCATAGGCGCGCCGGTCGAACGACTCGAACAGTTCCACCTCGTGCCCAAGCCCCCGCAGCGCCGGCAGGAAGTTCGCATGCTCGTACCCCTCCCCCCT
>CAYWSG010000074.1:0-14311 GCA_964461055.1 uncultured Enterobacteriaceae bacterium
CGATCAACATGTCCAACCAGCGGCGCTGGGAGCCGCCGGTGAAGCGCTACATCGAGGAGTGCCTCGCGGGCAAGGACGGCCCGCGCGGCAAGGACTTCAACATGCGCTGGGTTGCCTCCATGGTGGCCGACGTCTTCCGGGTGCTCTCCCGCGGCGGCATCTTCATGTATCCGCGCGACTCGAAGAACAAGGAAGGCCGGCTGCGGCTCATGTACGAGGCGAATCCGATGGCCTTCATCATCGAGCAGGCGGGCGGCGCGGCGACCGACGGCACGACGCGCATCCTCGACCTGCAGCCGAAGGCGCTACACCAGCGCGTCGCGGTCGTGCTCGGCTCGAAGAACGAGGTCGACCGCGTCACCGCGTATCACGGCTGAAGGCGCTCGCCGGAAAGGGAGGCCAGGAAGCAAAAAGGCCCGGGATCACCGGGCCTTTTCACATGGGCTTCACGCCTGAAGCTTACTTCAGGTGCTTGCTGACCAGCTTGGTCATCTCGAACATCGACACCTGCGACTTGTTGCCGAACACGGGCTTCAGCTTCTCGTCCGCGTTGATCATCCGCTTGTTCTTCTTGTCCTGAAGGCCGTTGCGCTTGATGTAGCTCCAGATCTTCTTGGTGACCTCGGTGCGCGGCATGGCGTTCGAGCCGATGACATTGGCGAGCGGGCCGCTCGGCGTCATGGCCTTCATGAAAGCCGCATTTGGCTTGCGCTTCTTGCTCGCGCTCTTCTTCGCCTTCTTCTTTGCCATCTTTGCGTTCTCCTCTGACGGATCGGATTGCTTGTTCTGGTCCCGGATGTTGGCCGCCGTCGTGCAGCGGTGACGAGAAGATGCCGATTTCCGAGAGGCGTGTCAACGATTTTCCGAGGGAAAACGCGCGCGCTCGCGTCTAGTACACCACCCCGCACACCGCCCCACGCGCCGTCCCTTACGTCGGCGTGCGCGCCAGGCGGATGCCGCTGAACTGCCAGCGCGCGCCGGCAGGAAAGAAGTTCCGGTACGTCGCGCGGATGTGCTCGCGCGGCGTGGCGCAGGAGCCGCCGCGCAGCACGTACTGATTCACCATGAACTTGCCGTTGTACTCGCCCACGGCCCCGGCGGCCGGACGGAAGCCCGGATAGGGCGAATAGGCGCTCGCCGTCCACACCCACGCGTCGCCCAGAAAGCCGCCGCCGGGCGCGGGATGATAGCGTCCGCTCTCGAGGAAGGTGCCTTCGCGGGTGGCGCTTTCCAATACCCCGCTTCCCGCCGCGGCCTCCCACTCCGCCTCGGTCGGCAGACGGGCGCCCGCCCAGCGGGCGTAGGCGTCGGCCTCGTAGTAGCTCACGTGCACGACCGGCTCGTCGGGATCGAGACGCGCAAGCCCGGCGAGCGTGAATAATTCACGCTCGCCCTGCCAGTAGAGCGGCCCGCGCCAGCCGTGCGCCGTCCTCGCGTCCCACCCCTCCGAGAGCCAGAGCTCCGGACGCTCGTAGCCGCCGTCCTCGATGAATGCGACGTATTCGCCGTTCGTCACGAGGCGCTCGACGATCTCGAAGGCGCCGACGAGCTCGCGGTGCTGCGGTCGCTCGTTGTCGAAGGAGAAGCCGCGGCCCTCGTGCCCGATCCGCCGGATGCCCTCCGGAAATGCGCGCCACGTCGCCTTCGATGCCCACGCGGAGGGCGCCTCGGCCGGGCGCTCCCGATAGACGGGCAGCAGGGGATTGCGCGAGAGCAGGTGCTTCAGGTCGGTCAGGATGAGCTCCTGGTGCTGCTGCTCGTGCTGCAGGCCGAGCTCCACGAGCGCCAGCGTGTCCGCCGGCAGCGCCGTGCCGCCACACAGGAGCTCGAGCATCCGCTCGTCGACCTGCCGGCGGTAGGCGCGCACCTCCTCGAGCGTCGGGCGCGAGAGAAGGCCCCGCTCCGGCCGCGGATGGCGCTCTCCCACGCCCACGTAGTAGCTGTTGAAGAGCACGCGGAACTCCGGCCGGTGCGCCCGGAAGCCTCGCTCGGCGCGCTCGAGGACGAAGGTTTCGAAGAACCAGGTCGTATGACCCAGATGCCACTTCGCCGGGCTCGCCTCCGGCATGGACTGCAGCGCGCAGTCTTCCGCGCTCAACGGCGCGACGAGCGCAAGGGTCTGCGCCCGGACGCTGGAATAGCGCTGCGCCAGTTCGTCGGGGGCGCGCGCCGGCGCCGAAGCCTCCACGGAAGTGCCCTTCATGCGTCCTCCTCGCTAGAATCCGCGCGTGAACCTTGCCGCCATCCGCCAAGAGTACATGCGCGCCGGGTTTTCGGAAGCAATGGCCGCGCCGAGCCCGATCACGCAATTCGAGGCCTGGTTCGGCGATGCGCTCAAGGCCGGCCTTCCCCTGCCGAACGCCATGACGCTCGCGACCGTGACGCCCGAGGGCGCCCCGGACGCGCGCATCGTGCTCCTGAAGGGCATCGAGGCCGGCGCGTTCGTGTTCTACACGAACTACGCGAGCCGCAAGGGGCGCGAGCTCGATGCGACCGGCGCCGCCTGCCTCGTGTTTTTCTGGGCCGAGCTCGAGCGGCAGGTGCGCATCGAAGGCCGTGTCGAGAAAGTGGCGCCCGAGGCCTCCGATGCCTACTTCGCGACGCGTCCGCTCGGCGCTCGGCTCTCCGCCTGGGCCTCGCCACAGAGCGAGCCCGTGGCCGACCGCGCCACGCTCGAGCGGCGCCTCGAGGAGGCCAAGGCGCGCTTCGCCGGCCGTCCGCCGCGCCCGCCGCATTGGGGCGGCTATCGCGTCGTGCCGCACGCGATCGAGTTCTGGCAGGGCCGCGCCGACCGCCTGCACGACCGGCTGCGGTACGCTCGCGCGTCCGAACGAGAGCCCGCGGGTGAATGGGTGCTGGAGCGCCTTGCGCCCTGAATCCCCCTCCCCGCTCGCTGCGTCTTTTCCGCTGAAGGCCGTCTTGCTTCCCCACACGGTGCTGAATTTCCTGCGTGATACAGGCCTCGTTGCGGCCGACGAGTCGCCGGCGGCGCAGGCGCTCGCGGGCGGCGTGTCATCGGACATCTGGCGCGTCGACACCGCGCGCGGCCCCCTCTGCGTGAAGCGCGCGCTGCCGCGCCTTCGCGTCGCGCAGGTCTGGGAGGCGCCGGTGGTGCGCAATGCCTACGAGTGCGCCTGGCTCCGCGCCGCGGGCGAGGTCTGCCCTGCGGCTGCGCCCAGGATCCTTGCCGAAGGAGAAGGCGTCTTCGCCATGGAGTACCTCGACCCTTCCCGCTACCCGGTGTGGAAGCGGCAGCTGCAGAGCGGCGCGGCAAGCGCGGCTTTCGCCGCCGAAGTGGGCGCGCGGCTCGCGGCCATCCATGGCGCCACCGCGGGGCGCGAGGAAGTCGCCCGGCGCTTCCCGACCGACGACATCTTCTACGCCATCCGCCTCGAGCCTTACCTGGTGGCGAGCGCCGCCGTGCATCCGGACCTCGCGCAGCGCCTTCTCTCGCTCGTCGAGCGAACGCGCGCCACGAAGCGCTGCCTCGTCCACGGTGACGTCAGCCCGAAAAACATCCTCGCCGGCCCGTCCGGCCCGGTATTCCTCGATGCCGAGTGCGCCTGGTACGGCGATCCGGCGTTCGATCTCGCCTTCTGCCTGAACCACATGCTGCTGAAGTGCCTGTGGACGCCTTCGGCCGCGGCGGGATTCCTGGAGAGCTTCGACGCACTCGTCAGGCGCTACCTCGAGGGCGTCTCCTGGGAACCGCCCGCCGCGCTCGAGGCACGGGCGGCGAGCCTGCTGCCCGGCCTTTTCCTCGCGCGCGTCGATGGCAAGTCGCCGGTGGAATACCTCACGGAAGAGCGGCAGAAGGACCCCGTGCGCCGGTGCGCGCGAGGCCTGCTGGCGGAACCGCCCTCCAGACTCATGGACATCAGGGAGCAATGGCAAAGATTCTTGCAGTGAAAGGCCGGCAGGTCTGGGACTCGCGCGGCAAGCCGACCGTGGAGGCCGAGGTCGTCGTCGGCCGCGGAACGACCCCGCTCGCGACCGGACGGGCGATCGCCCCGGCAGGCGCCTCGACCGGCAGCGCCGAGGCCAGGACCGTCGACGCGAAAACCGCCGCCGCGAACATCCGCGGGCGCATCAACGACGCCCTGCGCGCGGTCAGCGCCTCCGACCAGGAAGGCATCGACCGCCGGCTGATCGAGCTCGACGGCACGCCCGACAAGCGCCGCCTGGGCGCCAACGCGATGGTGGCCGTCTCCCTCGCGTGCGCGCACGCGGCAGCCGCGGCGGCGAAGGTGCCGCTCTGGAAGCATCTTGCGGGCGGGCGACGCGTCGCGATGCCGGTGCCCCAGATCCAGATCTTCGGCGGCGGGGCCCATGCGGGGGCGCGCTCGGACATCCAGGACTACATGATCATCTGCACGGGCGCGGGCAGCTTCCGGGAAGCGCTCGAGTGGACGGCCGAGGTCTATGCTGCCGCCGGCGCGCGGCTGCGCAGGCGCGGCGCGCTCTACGGCGTCGCCGACGAAGGCGGCTACTGGCCCGCTTTCAAGTCGAACGAGGAGGCGCTCGCCGAGCTCGTCGGCGCCATCGCCGACGCCGGCTTCGAGCCCGGTCGCGAGATCGCCATCGCTCTCGACGTGGCGGCGACGCAGCTCTGGCGCGGCGGCGCCTACCACCTCGCGCTGGAAAACCGCCAGCTCTCCGCCGAGCAGCTCCACGCCATGCTGCTTCGCTGGGTGGAGCGCTATCCGATCGTCTCGATCGAGGACCCGTTCGCCGAGCACGATGCGGCGGCGCTCCAGTCGTTCACCAAGGCCGCCGGCGAGCGCATCCAGATCGTCGGCGACGACTTCCTCGTCACTTCGGCGGCGAAAGTGCGCGAGGCGAGCCGGCTGAAAGCCGTCAATGCGGTGCTTCTCAAGCCGAACCAGGTGGGCACGCTGACGGAGACGCTCGCCTGCTGGACGGCGGCGCAGGAGGCGGGCTTTCGCGCCATCGTCTCGGCACGCTCCGGGGAGACCGAGGACGTCTCCATCGTGCACCTGGCCGTCGGCTGGGGCGTGCCGCAGCTCAAGGTGGGCAGCTTCGCCCGCTCCGAGCGCATGGCGAAGTGGAACGAGGGCGCGCGCATCGAAGAGGCGCTCGGCACCAAGGCGCTCCTCTATCCGGCTGGCAGAATTTACCGGTCGGCGTTTTCCTGAAGCGGCATTTTCCTGCGGCGGCATTTTTGTGAGGCGCGTAAACTCGCTTCGTGAGCAAGCCTGAAGACCTCGTCTCACGCCCGAAAAGCCGGGGCTCGGCCGCCCGGCCGCCCGCCACGATCAGGACGACCGACGAGGAGACGCGCAAGCTCCTCGGCAAGCTCGCGCACGACCTGCGCAACGTCATCGGGCCGATCGGCAACGCGGCGGAGCTGCTCAAGCGCACCCAGAAGCTCGACGCCGAAGGGCGCAAGTACGTCTCGCTGATCGAGCGGCAGAACGAGCGGCTCCTCGCCCTGGTCGAGACCCTGCGCCACATCGATTCCGACTGAACCTTCCGGCTGAAGGCGGTGGGCCCCCGACAAAAGCACTCGGGGGCGACGGTCGCTCGCGGGGAGGCTCTCCTCACCCCTCTAGAGGCCGACCAGGCCAGCGCTCGTGAGCCGGTAGCGCCGGCCCGCCAGGGCGGCCGCCTCGGTGGAATGCGTCGCGAGCACGCAGGCGCCGCCCCGCTCCTTCACGAGCGCGGCGAGAAGCCGCAGCACCTGCCCGGCGTTGTCGGGGTCGAGGTTTCCGGTGGGCTCGTCGGCGAGCACGAGATCCGGGTCGCCCACCAACGCTCTCGCGATCGCCACGCGCTGCAGCTCGCCGCCGGAGAGCTCCCTTGGCATGGCCGCCTCGCGGCCGGCCAGGCCGACCGCGGCGATCGCCCGCCGGGCGCGCGGGCCGATCTCCCCGGCGGGCCGCTTCCTGAGGAGGAGCGGCAGCGCCACGTTCTGCTCCAGCGTGAGGTGCGGCAGCACGTGGAACGCCTGGAAAACGAAGCCGAAGTGCTCGCGCCGAAGCCGCGTCTGCTCATCGTCGGAAAGCGCGGCCACGTCCTCGCCGCGGAAAAGCACGCGGCCCGAGTCGATCGTCTCGAGGCCGGCGATGACGTTGAGGAGCGTCGACTTGCCCACGCCGGAGTCGCCGAGGATGGCGACGAGCTCGCCGGCGCGGAGGGCGAGCGAAACGGCGTTGAGCACGGTTCGCGTGCCGAACCGCTTCGTGACGGCCTCGAGCCTCAGCACCCGTAGAATCGTACTATGTTCATCGAGCGGTACGGGCTGCGCACTCCCGACGAAAAGGCGCGCGCCGCGGAGCTTCGCCAGCTCGCGGAGCACGAGGCGTCGCAAGGCGGGCTGCGGCTGGTGCGCCTGGCCTGGGCCGATCCGCACGGCGCAGCGCGCGCGAAGATGCTGAGCGTTCCGGCGTTCATCGATGCGCTCGACAACGGCTACAACATCAACGTCGCGACGAGCACGCTCGACGGCGCGGGCGGGCGCGTCTTCAATTCCTTCGGCGCCGGCGGCGGCATGGGACTCGCCGAGATGACCGGATCGCCGAACCTCGTCATCGTTCCCGACCCCTCGACCTTCCGCCACCTGCCCTGGGCCCCGGGTACCGGCTGGATTCTCTGCGACGAATACTTCCGCGACGGCACGCCGTTCCACTTCTCCCCGCGACACCTCCTTCGCCGGCAGCTTGCCCGGCTTTCGGCGCAGGGACTGCAGATGAAGGTCGGTCTCGAGATCGAGTGGTACCTCGCGCGGGTCGAGGAGCCTCGCCTCTCCCTCGAGCACATCGGCGCGCCGGGCGTGCGGGGCCGGCCCGTGGCCACCTCGCCGGTGGAGCCGGGCTACTCGTACCACTCCGAGACGAACCTCGACCGCATGCAGCCGGTCCTCGAGGCGCTCGCCGACGCGTACGCGAAGCTCGGGCTGCCGCTCCGCTCGCTCGAGAAGGAATGGGGTCCCGGCCAGGTCGAGACGACGCTCTCGGCACAGGCGGCACTGCGCGCCGCCGACGACGCGGTGCTGCTGCGCACCGCCACCCGCCAGGTCTGCCGGCGTCTCGGCTACTTCGCCACGTTCATGTGCCGTCCCGCGATCCGAGGCTACTTCTCGAGCGGCTGGCACCTGCACCAGTCGCTCGAGCGGCAGGGCCGCAACGCCTTCATGCCGCAGACGGAAGACGAGATTCTTTCCGCCGACGGCAGGCACTACCTTGCCGGCCTGCTCGCCCATGGCGCGGCGGCCGCCGTATTCGCCGCCCCGACGGTGAACGGCTACCGGCGCTTCCGGCCGAACTCGCTCGCCCCGGATCGCGCCGGCTGGGGCTACGACCACCGCGGCGCCATGGTGCGGGCGCTGGGCGGCTACGGCGATCCGGCCACCCGGCTCGAGAACCGGGCCGGCGAGCCGGCCGCCAACCCCTATCTCTACATCGCCTCGCAGCTCGTCGCCGGACTGGACGGCATGGCGCGCAAGCTCGAGCCGCCGCCGCGCGACGACTCGCCTTATACGGCCGAGCGCGCGCCGCTGCCGGGGAGCCTCGCGCAGGCGCTCGAGGCGCTCGAGGCCGACGCGCTCTTCCGCGAGCAGCTCGGCAGCACGTTCATCGATTACTACCTGAAGCTCAAGCGATCCGAGCTCGGCCGCTTCGAGGCGTTCCTGCGGGAAAGAGGCCTCGAGTACGGCGAGCAGCCGACCGAATGGGAGCAGCATGAATATTTCGACTTTTTCTGAGCTGGTGCTCGAGGACCGTGTGCACCGGTCCATCTACACCGACCCCGCCATCTTCGAGATGGAGATGACGCGCGTCTTCGGCGCGGTCTGGGTCTACCTCGCGCACGAGAGCCAGGTTCCGGCGAACGACGACTTCGTGACCGCCCGCCTCGGCCTGCGGCCGATCATCGTCGTGCGCGACTCGGGCGGGACGCTGCGCGCCCTCTATAACCGCTGCACGCATCGCGGGGCGCGCATCTGCCGCGCCGACCGGGGGAACGCCCGCCTGTTCCAGTGCGCCTATCACGGCTGGTCGTTCCACAACACCGGCAAGCTGCGCGGGGTCCCCTGGCCCGAGGGCTATGCGTGCGACTTCAAGGACGCGAAGTTCAACCTCGCCCAGGTGCCGCGCGTGGAAAGCTACCGCGGCTTCATCTTCGGCACGCTGAACCGCAACGCCCCGCCGCTCGCCGAGTATCTGGGCGGCGTCGCCCGGTGCATCGACGAATGGCTGGACCGGAATCCGTCCGGCAAGGTCGTCGTTCGGGAGGCGAATCGGCTCAAGTACAAAGGCAACTGGAAGCTCGCATACGACAATGCGTGCGACGGCTATCACGTCGTGTTTTCGCACCGCTCGCTCCTGCAGACGGAGAACCGGGGCAAGGACGACGGCAAGGGAATGTCCTTCTACATGGGCAAGCCGGACGAGGCCGCAATGTACCTGCGCGCCTTCCCGCACGGCCACCACTTCAAGGACAAGCGCCCGAACGTCGCGAAGCGCCCGGGGGCGCTCTGGGAGATGGAGGCCGCGCAGCCCGGATCGGATCTCTTGGAGAAGCGTGTCCGCGAGCGCCTGCCGGAGGAAAAAGCCTGCCGCGCCCTGGACCTCGCCGCCTCCGAGCCCGTGAACATCAACGTGTTTCCGAACCTCTCGATCCTCGGCAACCACATCCAGGTGCTGCAGCCGCTCGCCGTCGACGAGACCGACACCACCTGGTATGCCACGGCGATCGTGGACGAGGCGGGCGAGCTCGAGGGCCTTGCCGGCGAAGTGAACGCGATGCGCATGCGCACCCAGGAGGCTTTCCCGAACCTCGGGGAAGTGGACGACGCGGCCAACTTCGAAGAAATCCAGAAGGGCCTCGCGGCCTGCGAGGACGAGTGGGTCTACATGCACCGCGGCCTGGGCGTTCCCGGGCGCATCCACCGGGAGCCAGACGGCTCGATCCGGGCCCCTGCGACCGACGAGGTGTTCATGCGGGAGCACATGCGCGCCTGGAAGGACCTCATGAGCTCGACGCCCGCGATCGAGGTGAAGCGCGAGCCGTGAGCTACGTCGACCACGCCTACTACGAGCGGCTCGTCGCCGACTTCCTCGGCTGGCCGCCCGCGCACGCCGGCGCGGCATCCGCGCCGGACCCTCGGCTCAAAGCGGAGTGCGAGGCGCTCCTTTTCCGGGAGGCGCGCCTCCTCGACGAGCGGCGCTTCGAGGACTGGCTCGGGCTCTATGCTCCCGAATGCCTGCTCTGGATACCGGGCACGGTCCCCGCGGGCGACCCGCGCGAAGCGGTGACGGTCGCCTTCGATGATCGCCGGCGCCTCGAAGATCGCATTTACAGGCTGCGCACGGGATCGGCCTGGTCGCAGGTTCCGGCCTCGCGCACCGTCCGCGTCGTGGGCAACGTGGAGCCCTTCGCCGCCGAGGACGCTCCGGAGCATGTGATGGTGCGCTCCACCCTGCTCGCCACGGAGCTTCGCGCGGGCGAGACGCGGCTCTGGTCGGGCTGGTGCGCCCACCGGCTGCGCCGGACCCCCGATGGCCTGCGCATCGAAGTGAAGCAGCTCAACCTCGTCGACGCCGATGCGAACCTGCCGAACCCGAGCGCCCTGTTCTAGCCCGGTGCTGCAGGCTTGCGCGGACGCCGGGCTTCGGGCCCGCCTTCGGGCCCCCAAGGAGCGGAGTTTTGCTAGACTGCATAACCCCACGTTTTGATTGAACTATATTTCCGGAGGAGGACAGCGTGATTAAACACGTCATGGCGGGCGCGCTCGCCGCGTCGGTCGCCTTCGCCACGCCGGCGATGGCGCAGCAGCAGGGGATCAAGATCGGCTTCATCACCACGCTGTCCGGCCCGGCCGGCGTGATCGGCAAGCACATGAAGGATTCCGTCGATCTCGCCATCGAGCACCTCGGCGGCAAGATGGCGGGCGTGCCGGTCGAGGTCGTCTACGGCGACGACCAGTTCAAGCCCGACGTGGGCGTCCAGGTCGCCAACGAGATGCTGCAGAAGCATCAGGTCGACATCATGGCCGGCATCATCTGGTCGCACGTCATGATGGCGGTCGTCCCGGTCGTCACCGGCGCGGGCAAGGTCATGGTCGGCACCAACGCGGGCGCGAGCCCCCTCGCCGGCGCGCAATGCAACGAAGCCTACTTCTCCACCTCCTGGAACAACGACCAGTCGCCCGAGGCGATGGGCAAGTACCTCCAGGAGCAGGGCATCAAGGACCTCTACATCCTCGCGCCGAACTACCAGGCGGGCAAGGACATGGTGGCGGGCCTGAAGCGCTACTACAAGGGCAACATCGTCGAGGAGATCTACACGAAGCCCGGCCAGCAGGACTACCAGGCCGAGATCACGCAGCTTCGCGCCAAGAATCCCAAGGCGGTGTTCGTCTTCTACCCGGGCGGCATGGGCATCCAGTTCGTGAAGCAGTACGTGCAGGCGGGCCTGCGCAACCGCATTCCGCTCTACTCCGTATTCACCGTGGACGAAACGACGCTTCCGGCGCTGAAGACCGCGGCCATCGGGCAATACGAGGCGCGCTTCTGGAGCCCCGACATGGACGTGCCGGCGAGCAAGAAGTACGTCGCCGACTTCGAGAAGAAGTTCGGCTACACGCCCTCCTACTACGGCGCGCAGAGCTATGACGGCATCATGCTGATCGATTCGGCCATGCGCGCGAACAAGGGCAGCCTGAAGGACCGCAAGGCCGTCATCGCCGCGATGCGCAAGGCGGACTACGACTCGATCCGCGGGCCCTTCAAGTTCAACAACAACCACCATCCGATCCAGGACTTCTTCCTGCTCCAGGCGGTGAAGGGCGGCAAGGACGGCGCCCACATGGAGATCAAGAAGAAGGTGTTCGACGACCACAAGGACTCGTACCACCAGGACTGCAAGATGAAGTGGTGAGTCGCCCACGGCGACAGGAGAGGGGCGCGCGGCGACGCGCCCCTTTTTTATGAGGAGGGATACCGGCGGCCTTGCCGTCCGGGCCTGGGCTCGCGCTTGCGCTAGATGACCGCGATCCTCGTTTTCGAGCAGCTGCTGAACGGGCTGCAGTACGGCGTCATGCTCTTTCT
Source organism: uncultured Enterobacteriaceae bacterium (assembly GCA_964461055.1). Lineage (GTDB taxonomy): Bacteria > Pseudomonadota > Gammaproteobacteria > Burkholderiales > SG8-39 > SCGC-AG-212-J23. The sequence goes on from CAYWSG010000074.1 coordinate 11,070, forward strand.
CATGGCGGCCGGGCTCACGCTCGTCTTCGGCATCATGAACCTCGTCAACCTGGCGCACGGGTCGCTCTACATGGTGGGCGCCTATCTCGCGGTGGCGGCGATCGAGTGGACGGGCTCCTACCCGCTCGGCGTGCTGCTCGCGCTCCTCGGGACACTCGTGGTCGGCATGCTGACCGAGGTCGTGGCGCTTCGCACGCTGTACGAGCGCGATCACCTCGACCAGGTGCTCGCCACGTTCGGCCTCATCCTCTTCTTCAACGAGCTCATCGCCATCGTCTTCGGCCGCACGGCGCTCTACACGTCGCTGCCGGAGTGGCTCCAGGGCCACATCGAGCTCATCCCCGGCTCCATCTATCCCGTGTACCGGGCGGCGATCATCCTCGTCGGCGTGGCGGTCGCCATCGGCCTCTGGTACGTCGTCAGCCGCACGCGGCTCGGGATGCTGATCCGGGCGGGCGCGACGAACCGCACGATGGTGGCCGCGCTCGGCATCAACATCCGCCTGCTCTATACGCTCGTCTTCGGCTTCGGCGCGGCGCTCGCCGGCCTCGCCGGGCTGATGGCCGGCCCGATCTACGCCGTGCAGCCGGGCATGGGCGAGCTCATCCTGATCCAGGTCTTCGTCGTCATCGTGATCGGCGGCATCGGCTCGATCCGCGGCGCTTTCGCCGGCGCTCTCATCGTCGGCATCGTCGACACGCTGGGCCGCGCGTTCCTGAAGCCGGTCCTCAGCCACATCATCTCGCCGCCGGCCGCCGAGGCGGCCGGCCCGGCCCTCGCCTCGATGCTCATCTACCTGCTCATGGCGATCGTCCTCGCCGTGCGGCCTTCGGGCCTCTTCCCGGCGGCGCGGCACTGATGAAGAGCCGCCTCGTCCTCTGGACGCTCGCGGCCGTGGCGCTGGCCGCCCTGCCGCCGGTGGCGCTCGCGCTCGGGGAGCCCTTCTACGTCGACCTCGTGCGCCGCATCATGATCCTCGCCATCGCGGCGGCCAGCCTCAACCTGATCCTCGGCTATGGCGGCCTGATTTCCTTCGGCCACGCCGCCTACCTCGGGATCGGCGCCTATGCGGTGGGCATTCTCGCCTTCTACGGATTCACCAACGGATGGCTGCAATGGGCCGTCGCCATCCTCGCCTCCGCGGTCGCGGCTCTGGCGATCGGCGCGGTGTCGATCCGCACGAGCGGCATCTACTTCATCATGATCACCCTCGCCTTCAGCCAGATGCTCTACTACCTGGGCGTCTCGCTCGAGGTCTACGGCGGGGACGACGGCATGCGCCTCAAGGCGCGCAGCCAGCTCGGCATCGTGGACCTGAACGACCCGGTGCAGTTCTACTATGTGACGCTCGTACTGATGCTGCTCGCCGTGTTCCTCATCTACAGGATCGTGAACTCGCGCTTCGGCATGGTGCTGCGCGCGACCAAGTCCAACGAGCCGCGCTCGCGGGCCATCGGCTTCGCGCCCTACCCCTACCGCCTGGCGGCGTTCGTCATCGCCGGCGCGCTGTGCGGCCTGGCCGGCGCGCTCTACGGCAACCACACCAACTACATCACCCCGAGCTTCATGAGCTGGCACCAGTCGGGCGAGCTCATGTTCATGGTCATCCTCGGCGGCATGGCGAGCACCGCCGGCCCGGTGCTCGGCGCCTTCGCCTACCTTCTGCTCGAGGAGATCCTGGAAGGCTGGACCGAGCACTGGCAGGTCATCCTGGGCCCGCTTCTCGTCCTGTCCGTGATCTTCTTCCGGCGCGGCCTCGCCGGCATCTTCTACAAGCCCGATGCCTGAGCCCATGTCCGAGGGACTCCTTTCGGTCCGGCAGCTCGTCAAGAGCTTCGGTGCCCTGCGCGCCACCGACGGCATCGACCTCGAGGTGATCGAAGGCGAGACGCACGCGGTCATCGGCCCGAACGGCGCCGGCAAGACCACCTTCATCAGCCAGCTTTCCGGCAACCTGCGCCCCGATGGCGGGCGCATCCGGTTCGCCGGCGACGACGTCACGGCCCTTCCCGCCCCACGACGCGCGCGCAAGGGCCTCGCCCGGTCCTTCCAGATCACGAGCATCTACAAGGACTTCAGCGCGCTGCACAACGTCGCCCTCGCCGTCCAGGCGCACGCCGGGCACAGCTTCCGCTTCTGGCGCGACGCCCGGCGCGACGAGGCGCTGGTCGGCCCCGCCCGGCAGGTGCTCGAGGACGTCGGGCTCAAGGACAAGATGCACGTGCTCGCCGGAAACCTCGCCCATGGCGAGCAGCGCCAGCTCGAGGTCGCGATGGTGCTTGCCACGCGCCCGCGGCTCATGCTCCTCGACGAGCCCATGGCCGGGATGGGCATCGAGGAATCCCAGCGCATGATCGAGTTCCTCTCGGCGCTGAAGCGCCGCCACACCATGGTGCTCGTCGAGCACGACATGGACGCGGTGTTCCGCCTCGCCGACCGGATCTCCGTCCTCGTCTACGGGCGCATCATCGCCACCGGCACGCCGGAGGAGATCCGGGCGAACCAGGAGGTGCGCGCCGCCTACCTCGGCGAGGAGGCCGGCTGATGCTCGAGATCCGCAGCCTCGAGACCGCCTACGGGCAGAGCCAGGTCCTCTTCAAGGTGGACCTCGACATCGCCGCCGGCGAGGTCGTCTCGCTCCTCGGCCGCAACGGCATGGGCAAGACCACCACGGTGCGCTCCATCATGGGGATCGTGCGTCCGCGCGGCGGCGACATCCGCTTCCAGGGCCGCAGCATCTGCGGGCAGCCCTCGTACCGGATCGCGAAGTGCGGCATCGGCCTCGTCCCGGAGGGCCGGCAGATCTTCCCCAACCTCACGGTGCGGGAGAACCTGGTCGCGACGGCCGCGAACCGGGCCGGCGGAAAGAGCCCCTGGACGCTCGACCGGATCTACGAGCTCTTCCCGAACCTCCGCAGCCGCAAGGACAACTACGGCAACCAGCTCTCGGGCGGCGAGCAGCAGATGCTCGCCATCGGCCGCGCGCTCATGACCAACCCCGCGCTCCTCATCCTGGACGAGGCGACCGAGGGTCTCGCACCGCTCGTGCGCGCCGAGATCTACAAGTCCATCGACCGCCTGAAGCGCGAGGGGCTCTCGATCCTCGTCATCGACAAGGACGTCAAGGCGCTCACCCGGGTCGCCGACCGCCACTTCGTCCTCGAGAAAGGCCGCGTGGTGTGGAAAGGCACCTCCAGCGACCTCGCCTCGAACGTCGACATCCAGCACCGCTACCTCGGCGT
>CAYWSG010000075.1:0-2883 GCA_964461055.1 uncultured Enterobacteriaceae bacterium
GTGCCGCCCTCGTTCTTGGCGAGGCGGTACACCCACGCGCGCGTGGCGCGGTTGAACGGCATCTCCTCCCGGTCGCCGGCGAAGAAGTACTGGCGGAAGTACTCGCCGAGCTGCTCGAAGAAGTAGCGCAGGCGCCCCACGACGGGATAATTGCGAAGCACCGCATGCTTCTTCTGCGTGACGTCCCGGATGAAGAGGAACACGAGCGCGGCGGCGACCGCGAGCGCCGCCAGCGTTCCGATTCCGTAAGACAGGATGTCCTTCAGCATCTCCCCCTCCCCGGGGAGATGATACGCCTCACTGCGCGGCGGAGCCGCCGCGGCGAAGCTCCTCGGGCGTGGCCGAGCGCACGTCGAGCACTTTCATGAAGAAGCGCAGCGCCATGCCGGCAAGCGGGTGGTTGGCGTCGAGCACCGCCTGCCCGGCCGCGATGTCGGTCACCGTGTAGAGGCGGCTGTCCTCCTCCACCTCCATGCCGACCTCGAGGCCCTTGCCGTAGCGCTCGGCGGGCTCGAGCCGCACGAGCCCGGCGTCGTACTCGCCGAAGGCCTGCTCGGGCTCGAGCTGCAGGCTCACCTCGGCGCCCGGCTGCATGCCCTCGAGCGCCCGCTCGAGCGGCGCGAGCAGCTCGCCGTAGCCGCCGTGCAGGTACTCGAGCGGCTGCTCCGGCGCGTGCAGCAGCGCGCCCTGCGCGTCGTGCATCTCGAGCCGCAGGGAGACGATCGTGTCCTTGGCGACCTGCACGGCGCGGCGGCTAGCCCTTCTTCAGGCGCCGGATGAAGTCGTACACCTCGGCGGCGTGGCCGCGCGGGTTGATCCCGTAGGCGGCGCGGCGGATCACGCCCTTCTTGTCGATCACGAAGGTGGAGCGCACGAGGCACTCGCGGCGCACGCCTTCGCTTTCCTTCTCCTGGATCACGCCGTACTGGCGGCACACCTCGCCCTCCGGGTCGGAGAGGAGCGAGATGGTGACGCCATTGCGGTCGCGGAAGTCGGCGTGCGTCAGGCAGTCGTCGCGCGACACGCCGAGAATGACGCAGTCGTGCTTCACGAACTGGTCCTGGTGGTCGGAGAAATCGGTCGTCACCAGGGTGCAGCCGGGCGTTCCGTCGCGCGGATAGAAATAGATGATCACGTGCTTCTTGCCCTTGAACTCCGACAGGCTGACGGCCTGCATGTCGGCGTCGGGCAGCACGAACGGTGGAGCGGACTGTCCCGGTTGCAGCATCGCGAGGCATTCTATGCCAGTTTCTTTTTTGTGAGGCAAGCACCGCGCGCGCCTTGTGGCGGGCCTGCGACACCTATAATTTTTTGCGATGAAGCATGGCCTGCTCGGCGGCCTCGCGCCGCGCGATTTCCTGCGCCGCTACTGGCAGAAGCGGCCGCTTTTCGTCCGGGATGCCGTGCCCGGCTTCGAAGGCGTCGCCGACGAGCGCACGCTGCGCGCGCTCGCCCGGCGCGACGACGTCGAGTCGCGCATTGCGGTGCGGCGCGGCCGGCGCTACGAGGTCGCGCACGGTCCCTTCCCGTCCCTCGGCAAGCCGGCGCGCGACTTCACGCTGCTCGTGAGCGGGGTGAACCTGCACGTGGCGGCGGCCGACCGGCTGCTTCGCCGCTTCGAATTCGTGCCGCAGGCGCGCCTGGACGACATCATGGTGAGCTTCGCGCTGCCGGGCGGCGGCGTCGGCCCGCACGTCGACTCCTACGACGTCTTCCTCCTGCAGGGCCCCGGCCGGCGCCGCTGGCGGCTCTGGACGCCGTCGGGAAAGCGCTACCTCGACGAGGAGACGCGCCCGGGCGACCTCCTCTACGTGCCGCCCGGCTGGCGCCACGACGGCGTCGCGCTCGAGCGCTGCTTCACCTGCTCCATCGGCTTTCGCGCCCCGCGCGGCGCCGAGCTCGCCGCGGCCTTCCTCGACTGGCTGCACGAGCGTGGCCTGCCCGATGCCGTCTACCGCGACCCCGGCCTCGCGCCCACCCGGCGTCCGGCCGCCATTCCGGCGGACATGCTCGACTTCGCGCAGTCGCACCTCGCGCGCATCCGCTGGTCGCGCGCGGACGTCGCCGATTTCCTCGGCCGCTATCTCACGGAGCCCAAGGCCCACGTCGTCTTCCGGCCTTCGCGCTCGCGCCTTCCACTGCGTCGCGCCCTTGTCCGGCTCGATCCGAAGACGCAGCTCCTTTACTTCGGCGCGCGCTTCTTCGTGAACGGCGAGGGTTTTGCAGTCCCGCCGCGCGCGCAGGCGGCGTTTCGCAGCCTCGCCGACCGGCGCGCCGCGCCGGGCGCGCGCCTTGCGGCATGCGGGCAGGAGCAGCTAGTCTCCGGGTGGCTCCGGGCGGGCTACGCGCACCTCGAACGGATTCATTCCGCGGCGGGCTGAATGACGGGATGCTGGCAATGAGCGAGACGGTTTACGAGCGCTTCGATACCCAGGCCGACTACCAGTCGGCGGTCGACCGCCTGCTCGGGCAGCCGGGACGCGAGCTGCGCATCTTCGACCCCGATCTCGCGTCGCTGCGCCTCAACGATCCGGCGCGCATCGCCCGGCTCACGCAATTCCTCGCCGCGAGCCGCACCCGGCGGCTCTACATCGCGCTCCACAATCCCGACCACCTCGTGCGCCAGTGCCCGCGCATGATGAGCCTGCTCGCGCGCTACTCGCATGCGATCCAGGTGAACCGCACCGACGAGTCCATCCGGGAGCTGCAGGACGCCTTCCTCGTGCTCGACGCCAGCCACTACGTGCGCCGGCCCGTGGCGCACTTCTTCCGCGGCGCGCTCGGCTTCGGCGACGAGACCGAAGGCCTCGCCATGCGCGGCCGCTTCGGCGAGATCTGGGCCGCGTCCTCCCCCGCCGTATCGGCGACTACCCTGGGGCTGTA
>CAYWSG010000075.1:2983-14154 GCA_964461055.1 uncultured Enterobacteriaceae bacterium
TCTAAAGAATTTCCCGCCAGCCGAAGCCCTCGTCCTGGCTCGCCACTTCGATCCAGCTTTCCTCGCAGCCCATGGCGCGCGCGAGCGCGGCGCGGGCGAGCGCGGGGGTGTTGTTCTGCTGCGACAGGTGGGCGGCGACGACGTGCTTGAGCCTGGAGCGGTCCACCGCGGCGAGGAGCCGCTCGGCCTCGCGGTTGTCGAGGTGGCCGAAGGGCCCGGCGATGCGGGACTTCAGCCACTTCGGATAGGCGCCGTTCCACAGCATGTCCGCGTCGTAGTTGGTCTCGAGGACGAGCGCGTCGAGGCCGGAGAGCATCTGCTCCACGTGCAGCGTCGAGGCGCCGATGTCGGTCAGCACGCCCAGGCGCACTGCTCCGTCGGAGATCAGGTACTGGACGGGCTCGCGCGCGTCGTGCGGCACGGTGAAGGGCGTGACGAGCGCCGCGCCGATGCCGAAAGCCTCGCCCGCGCGGACTTCCCGGATCTTCACCCCTTCGAGCACCTTTCCCTCGTCCCGGAGCGCCGCCAGGCAGCCGTGCGCAATGTAGACGGCGGTGCCGTGCGCGGCGGCGAAGTCGAAGACGCAGCCGGCATGGTCGCTGTGCTCGTGCGTCACGAGGATGGCATCGACCTCCCCCGGCTCGAGGCCCAGCCGGGCGAGGCGCCGCTCCGTGTCGCGCAGCTTCATGCCGCAGTCGATGAGGACGCGCGTGGCGCTCGCGCCCTCGCGCGCTTCGGCGAGCAGCGCGTTGCCCCTGCTTCCGCTGCCGAGCGAAGCGAAGCGGAGCAACGCTACTTGAGCTGCTCGTGCAGGAGGCCGAGGATGCGCTGCACCGTGGGCGAGGCCTCATTGGCGCCGTCCTTGTTGAGGACGTTCACCACGCTTCGCTCGTCGCCCTGCGCGCCTTCGCGCACCTCGATGCGATAGCGCTCGGCCTTCACCTTCTCCGTGTCGAGGCCGAAGAGGCGCGAAAAGAGCCCCGGCTTCTCCATCTCGGCTTCCGGGTCGGCGTAGCGCACGTAGTAGACGCCGCCCTGGCGGTCGCGGTCCTCGACGGTGAAGCCGACCCGGTCGAGCGCGAGGCCGACCCGCCGCCATGCACGGTCGAAGGGCTCGTTCACCTGCAGGCGCACGGTGCCGTCGCTCGACTTGACGAGCGCGGCGCGATCTTCCACCGGGGCCGTGGCGATCAGGCGCTTGGCACGCTCGCCGTCCGCGCCGAGGCGCACCATCAGGCGGCGCAGGAACTCGGCTTCGAGCTCGGGGTCGCTCGGCCGCGGCTGCCAGATGGTGTCGCCGGCGCCGATGTTGTCGGTGCCGGTGACCACTTCCTCCACGCCGCGGTGGCTGATGAAGATCTCGGTGCCCTTTCCGTCGGGCGTGCGCTCGAGGCGGGTGCGGAACTTGTCGCGCTCGGCGGTCGAATGCAGGCTCTCGAACACCTTGCCGAGCAGGTCGCGCATCATCCCGCCGGGAATGTTGGCCCGGTTCTCGGCCCAGTCGGTCTCGATCACGCCCGCCTCCGGCACCTCGCGCCGGATGAGGAAGCCGGCGTCCAGCCAGAAGTCCTTCACGAGCGGCCAGAGCTTGTCGGCCGGCTCGTTGACGACGAGCCAGCGCTCGGTGCCGGCGCGCTCGATGCGCATGTTCTTCACTTCGGGGAGCAGCGCCGTGTTGACGCGCCCTTCCTTGCGCTCGGCCTGGTAGTCGGAGAGCGTGGCGCTCGAGCGGCTCTCGGGCAGCTCGAAGTACGGGTCGCGCGAGGGCGCCGTGAGGTCGGGCGGAATCTCGAGCGGCGGCAGCGTGCGCTCGGCCTTGTAGTCGATGCCGCTGTCGGTCGCGCTCGACAGCGCGCCGCAGCCGGCCAGCAGCAACGCGGCCGCCGCGGCGGCCGGCACTACCGTCAGGACGCGCATCAGGCGCGTCCTTCGACGACTCGCAGGCCCGGCAGCGCGATGCCGGCCTCGTGCAGCGCCTCGCGCACCGTCTCGTGGAACTTCTCGGCGAGCGGCGAGAGCGGCAGGCGCAGGCCCGCCTCGATCATGCCCATCTCGGCGAGCGCCCACTTGACCGGGATCGGGTTCGCTTCGACGAAGAGGCGCTGGTGCAGCGGCAGCAGCCGGAGGTTGATCTCGCGCGCCTTCTTCACGTCGCCCACGAGGGCGGCGGCGCACATCTGGTGCATGAGCTTCGGCGCCACGTTGGCGGTGACGGAGATGACGCCGTGGCCCCCGAGCAGGATGAGCGCGAGCGCGGTGGAGTCCTCGCCGCTGTAGATGGCGAAATTGCGCGGCGCGCGCCGGATGAGGTCGGTGCCGCGCTCGATGTTCGCGGTGGCGTCCTTGATGCCGATGATGCCGGGCACCTGCGCGAGGCGCAGCACCGTGTCGTTCTGCAGATCCGCCACCGTGCGGCCCGGCACGTTGTAGAGGATCATGGGCAGGCTGACCTTCTCGGCGATGGTGCGGAAGTGCCGGTACAGGCCTTCCTGGGTCGGCTTGTTGTAGTAGGGCACGACGCTCAGGCACGCGGTGGCGCCCGCCTTCTTGGCCGACTCGGTGAGCTCGATCGCCTCGGCCGTCGAGTTGCCGCCGGTGCCGGCGATGACGGGGATGCGCCCGCGCGAGTGGGCGACCGCGATGCGGATGAGCTCCTTGTGCTCGTCGAAGTCGACCGTGGGCGACTCGCCCGTGGTGCCGACCACCACGATGCCGTCGGTTCCCTCGGCCACGTGCCAGTCGATGAGGTCCTTGAAGCGCGGGAGGTCGAGCCGCCCGTCTTCGTGCATGGGGGTGACGATCGCCACCAGGCTTCCGGTAATCATGGCGAGATTCTAACCTTGCGAAACCGTTCAGGGGGTCGAGGAAAGCGCCCGGGCAACGCCGCCGGCGGGGCGCCGGGCGCAGAGGCGCTGCTTCATCGCCGGCCGCGGCTCGCTCACCTCGCCTTCCTCGAACCCGAGCACCTCCAGCGGGTCGAAGGCCGCCAGCAGCTCCCCCGGCCGCAGCAGGAAGGCCGGGTTCGACGGCCGGCCGAAGCGCTCGTTGCCGACCATGAAGGTGTCGTAGAGGAGCACCCCACCCTCGTCGAGCGCCGCGAGCAGATGAGGGAAGAGCGGCCGGTGCAGGTAGTTCACCACCACGACGGCGCCGAAGCGCCGCCCGAAGAAGGGCCACGGGCGGCCATCCTCCAGGTCGGCCTGCACGAACTCGATGCGTTCCAGCGCCACCGGCGCGCGGTCGACCGCCACCACCTCGAAGCCCCGGTCGCGGAAGAAGACGGCATGCCGCCCGCCGCCGCAGGCGACATCCAGCACCGGCCCGCGCTTCACCTCCGGCGCCCAGCGCACCACCCAGGGGGAGGGCTGCTCGCTCAACCCTTCACCGCCTGTGCCTGCTCGAGCCGCCGCCGCTCGGTGTCGTCTCGCACGATGGCGGCGATGGCCTGGACCTTCCGGTTGGCGTCGAAGAGGAGCGCCACAGTAAACGCAATGGAGATGCGCCGGCCGTCCTTGTGCATCGCCGGCACGCGCAGGAGCTGCGTGCCGTACTTTGTCTCGCCGGAAGCCATGGTCTTCTCGTAGCCGGCCCAGTGCCGCGCGCGCTGGCGCTCGGGGATGATGAGGTCGAGCGATTGGCCGAGCGCCTCGTCGCGCGCATGGCCGAACAGGCGCTCCGCCGCGCCGTTCCAGAAGATGATCCTGCCCCTGGTGTCCGCGACGATGATCGCGTCCCCCGCCGATTCGATGAGTGCCCTTGCGTCGAAGTCCATGGCCCAAGTTTATGCGCCCTGCACCTCGTATACGCCCATGCGGTTCATGGGTACCGAAAAGTGCCCGGGCGACAGTGGACCCGGCGGCCGCTACGATAGGTGCATGGATCCCCTGCCCGCTCCCGCCTGGCACACCACCGACTGGCTGAACGGCGGTCCGCTCGATCTCGAGGCGCTCCGCGGCAAGGTGGTCATGGTGCACGCCTTTCAGATGCTTTGCCCCGCCTGCGTCTCGCACGGCATCCCCCAGGCGAAGCGCGTGGCCGAGCTTTTCAAGAATGCGCCGCTCGCCGTCGTGGGCCTGCACACGGTCTTCGAGCACCACGAGGCCATGCGGCTTGCGTCGCTGCGCGCCTTCGTGCACGAATACCGGGTGAGCTTTCCCATCGGCGTCGACGCCCCCGGTCCTGATGGCGACCCCGTGCCGCGCACCATGCGCGCCTACGGCATGCAGGGCACGCCTACGACGCTTCTCATCGACGCGCAGGGACGCCTTCGCCAGCACGTCTTCGGCGTCCACGACGACCTCCTCCTCGGCGCCGAGCTCGCGACGCTCCTCGCCGAGATCGATCGCTAGGGGCTGCGCCGGGATCAGGAGATCCCGGTAATGACGGCGCTGCCGCGCCTTCTTTCGATCCGGATCAGGAGCTCCGACCCCGCCGGCTTGTCGACGATGAACGTACGTTCGGTTTTGACGAAGCGGCCGTGATAGGTGGTGCTATGGCTGCTGACCGTCTCGCCGCCGGGGCCCTTGCACCAGATGATCAGCGCGCCCACCTTGTCGAACTGGACCTTGAACGGCCCGTCGCATTCGCCGGCCTTCGACGGCGTCGCGTGCCGGATCACGTGCCTCGCGCCTTCCTCGGAGCCCAGACGGGACACGTGCGCTTCGATGTCGTAGGCGATGCGGGTGGCAGGGTCGGTAAAGGCGTCGCACCCGATGAGGATCACCGACATCATCGCGGCCGCGACCCGCGGCGCGAAGGGACCCGAGATTCGGGCGAGTCCCTGCGCGAAATTGATGGCTTGCGCGCTCCCCATCGCAAATGAAGATTCGTTTTGTCTGGCAGGAGGAGCCTCGTCGGCCGCCGCCGCACCGCGGCGTATGATACCGGGGCAACCATGAGCCTCGAGCGCGGCAGGCGGGCCTTCGCGAACCGCGAGTGGAAGGAGGCGTACCGGCAGCTCTCCGCTGCCGACGCCCGCACGGCGCTCGCACCCGCGGACCTCGAATGCCTCGCGCAGGCCGCCTATCTCATCGGCAAGGATGCCGACGCGAGCGCGCTCTTCAGGCGGGCCCACCACGTCCTCATCGACGAGGGGCAGCCCGAGCGGGCGGCGCGCTGGGCGTTCTGGCTCAGCTTCCACGCATTGCTGAGGGGTGACGCCGCGCAGAGCGCCGGCTGGCTTGCACGGATCCAGCGCCTCGTCAGGGACCGCGCCGAGTGCGCGGCGCAGGGATACGCGAGCCTGCTCTCGGGGCTGGGGCAGATGGCGCAGGGAAATGCCGAGGCTGCCCGCGCCGGGTTCGAGGAGGCGATCTCGCTCGGCGATCGGTTCGGAGATCGCGATCTCCTGGCGCTCGGCCTCCTCGGCCGGGGCCAGGCGCTGATCCAGCAGAAGCGCCTCGCCGACGGAGTGCCGCAGCTCGACGAGGCAATGATCACCCTCGCCGACGGCGAGGTGTCCCCCATGGTCGCCGGCATCGTCTACTGCGCGGTGATCCTCACCTGCCAGCGCATCTTCGACTTGCGGCGCTGCAGGGAATGGACGCAGGCGCTGAACGAGTGGTGCGCCACGCAGCCCGACCTCGTCCCTTACCGCACCGAGTGTCTCGTCCACCGCTCCGAGATCCTGGAGCTGCAGGGCGACTGGCCCGAGGCGCTGGCGGAGGCGAACCGGGCGATCGAATCCTGCGCCGGCCGCGACGAGCGCGCCGCCGGGCGCGCGTTCTACCAGCGCGCCGAGCTGCATCGCCTGCGGGGCGAGCTCGAGCTCGCCGAGGCGATGTACCGGGAAGCGGGTCGGCGCGGAGCCGAGCCCCAGCCGGGGCTGTCGCTGCTCAGGCTCGCCCAGGGAGACATCGATGCGGCAAAGGCCGCCATCCGGCGCGCCGCGAGCGAGGCCGGTCATCGGCAGGGCCCGGGCGGCGCTGCGGCGCGCCCAAACGTGCTGCGCGCGTGCGTGGAGATCATGATCGCCGCCGGCGAGCTCGAGACCGCGGCGGCCGCCGCCGCCGAGCTGGAGGCGCTTGCCGCGGGCGCCGATGCGCCGTTTCTTCGCGCCTCTTCGGCCCAGGCAGCCGGCGCCGTGCGACTCGCCCAGGGCGAGGCGCAGGCGGCGCTCGGCGCGCTTCGCGAAGCCTGGACAGCGTGGCAACACCTCGAGGCCCCCTACGAGTCAGCGCAGGCTCGCGTGCTGATCGGCCGCGCCTGCCAATGCCTGGGTGACGCGGAAACCGCCCGCAGTCACTACGACGCGGCGGCGCGCACCTTCGAGCGGCTCGGCGCTGCGCCGGCCCTCGCCGCGCTCCCGAAGCCCGCGGAAACGACCGGGACGGAATCCGAAGGCCTACTGAGCAGCCGCGAACTCGAGGTGCTCAAGCTTGTCGCGACGGGCCAGTCCAATCGCGAGATCGCGGCACGCCTCTTCATCAGCGAGCACACCGTGGCCGGGCATTTGAGCAACATTTTCAGCAAGCTGGGCGTGGCCTCACGCACGGCGGCGACCGCTTTCGCCTTCCAGCACCGCCTCCTCTGACAGGCGCCACCGGTCAATTCTGACCATCCCGCGCCAGCGACAAAACGGTGAATCCTGGCGATGCGCGGTCCCGGCGTTCTCTCTAGTCTGGGGACGCACATCCCAAGCAAGGAGGCCATCATGATCCAGCAGACTTTCGGCAAGACCTACGGCGGAACCGCGCCGGAGAACTACCAGCGCTACTTCGTGCCGAGCATCGCAGCGCCGCTCGCCGAGGACCTGGTCAGGATCGCCGCCCTGAGGCCCGGGGAGCGCGTGCTGGACGTCGCGTGCGGCACGGGTGTCGTGACGCGGCTCGCGGGAGAACGGGTCGGCGAGCAAGGCGCCGTCGCGGGCCTGGACGTGAATCCGGGCATGCTGGCGGTGGCGCGTTCCTCTGCGCCGACGAAGCCGGCGGTCGACTGGTACGAGACGAGCGCCGAAGCCATGCCGCTCGGCGACGGCGCGTTCGACGTCGCGCTGTGCCAGATGGGGCTCCAGTTCATCGGCAACAAGCTCGGCGCGCTGCGGGAGATGCGCCGCGTGCTCGCGCCCGGCGGACGCCTCGTCCTCAACCTGCCGGGACCGACGCCGCCGCTCTTCGCCGCGATGGCCGATGCGCTCGGCAGCCACATCGGCCCGCAAGCCGTGTCGTTCGTCCATATCGTGTTTTCGCTGCACGACGAACGGGAGCTTCGCGAGCTCCTCACCGGCGCCGGCTTCGGCGAAGTGAGCGTAGCGAAGACCCGCGCGACGCTCGCCCTGCCGCCCGCGCGGGACTTCCTCTGGCAGTACGTCGTCAGCACGCCGCTCGCGAACACGGTCGCCAAGGCGAGCGACGAAGCCCGTGCCGCGCTCGAAGCAGACTTCGTCAACAAGGCGCGCAGCTACGCCATCGACGGAAGATTGACCTGCGAGGTCCCCATGACGACCGTCACCGGTCGCTAGGCTAGCCAGAACTTGAGATATGCAATCTCTTCCCTGGAGTGGTCGAGTCGGGACATGCTTCTGCATCGACGCCCACTCGCGACTTGCGTCGGCCACGCATCCCCTCTTGTGACTGGGTAGCAGAGGGGACGTCGAGCGCCTCGGTGATGCGGAGCCGGCGCACCACCAGCTCCTCGATCTCCAGGCGCTTCACCCTGGCGCGGCCGACGGCGAGGCGGCCGATGGCGAGGGCGCCGAGCGCGAGAGCGCCTATGGCGAGCGCGCCGAGAGTTCCCGCGCCCACGGCGGAGCTGCCGACGGCCAGCCGGGATAGCGCGCGGGAGCGAGAGCGGTGCATGGTGCCTGGGACGAGCAAGATCCGCACCGGCGCGCCGCCTTCGCTACAGCCACCTGGCTGCCAACGCGCGCCAGGGCCGATCGCTCCCTATTCCACGTCGAGCTCGCGCACGCCCTTCTGCTTGCGGCACGCCTCCACTGCGGTCCGGATCTGCTCGCGGAGCGCATCGCCGTTGCGGATCGCGGGGATGCGGATCACCGGATGCGAGCGGTCGGAGGTCTGCATGGTGATGGTGCTCAGGCCGAAGATGCGCAGCCAGAAGGGCTGCTCGAGCCGGTAGTCGCGCACGCGGTAAAGCTCGAGGTCGTCCATCTCCTTGTTGATCACGCCGTAGCGGTGCTTGAGGCGCTCGGTGGTGAGCTCGTACTCGGTGAAGCGGATGACGAGCCATTTCCAGACGGCGATGAAGATCGGGATGACCAGCCAGGCGAAGAGGAAGCAGAGAATGAAGACCGGCAGGTTGAGCACCTGAGACGGCGTTCCGGTCCAGAGCGTCCTCTCCGACATCGTTTCCTCCCTCGGGCTACTTTTTCTCGCCCTTCTCCCGCTTGATGCGCGCGACCTCAGAGGCGAAGAACCAGCGCAGGTAGCCGATCATGGCGCACGCGCCCACGGCCCACGCCAGCATGACGAGCAGAACCACGATGCCCGTCACCGCCTCCGGCGGCTTCAGGAAAGCCACGAGCTGGATCCCCGCCATGGCCACGCCAAGCGCCATGAGCATGGGCTTCCAGCGGGACTTGTCCGGCGTGACGAGCTCGCTCATGTAGCCGAGGGGGTTCATCGACCTGTACCGTCCATCTGTCGCAGGCGCTAGCCGCCAGCGAGCTTGCAGGCTTCCCGGATGTCGTCGACGGCGGTGGGCACCGGCGTGGGGTCGGGAATGCCTTCGATGCGGGCACGCGCCAGGGCGCGATAGTTCTCGTGCGTCGTGGCGGCGGCCTTTGCGATCGCTGCGTCGTCGAGCGCACGCACTTTCTCGGAGACGCAGCCGCAATAGGCGGCCTTGTTGCGCACACCGAGGGCGCTCGCCTCCTCCTTTTCGCAGCGCCCCTGGATCTCGGCTCGCACCTGGCGAGCGGCACAGTGCTCGAGCGCCGCCCGCATGCGGGTCTGGAACGCCGCCGGCGTGGTGGTCGCGCCATCCTCACCATTGCTGAGATCGCGCTCGACCTTCTGGATCTCGGGCGGGAGGCACTCGCAATGCATGCTCACGAACGCTTCGGCCTGGTCCTTCTCGGAGCCCGCCCTGCTTTTCGCCAGGCGATCCTGGCCGAGCGCGCACTGGCGCACCACGCGCGCCTTGACGCCCTCCATGATGTCGTCGACCGGCCGCTCCTCCTGCGCGATCGCCTGCCCCGCGACGACGGCGCTCGCCATCAGCGCGACGGCGACCACCGCAGGCAGCAGGGACGTGCAATTTCGGGGAATTCGGACCGGCATGTCGGGGGCGGGTCGAGGGGTTCGGGCGAAGGTACCCCTCTTGCCCCCGACGCGCAATTGCGGCGTCGCTCGCGCGCCCGGCTGCAGGCGGGGACAAGGGCGATCCGTGGTCCCTCGCTACGTGTTCGACACCTTCGAGAGCTGCGGCTGCAAGGGGGCGACGAGCCGCACCCGCTCCACGGCTTCGGGGAGGTGCGTCACGACTTCGTCGGCGCCGGCGGCGCGCAGCCGCTCGGTGAGGTGCGCCACGTTGGTGTCGGCCATCCACACGGCGGCGACGATCTTCATGGCGGGAAAGCGCTTGCGCAGGCGCTTGCAGAGATAGCTCGCGTTCGCGGCGGCCGAAGGCGGCACGGCGGAGATGCACACCGCCTTGTCGCACGCCTCCCCGACCCGATCGAGGATCTCGGCGGCGAGGAGGTCGTTCGGCAGGAGGAGCGCCGAATAGCGCTCGGGCGCGAGGCTTCGCGCGAGGAGCGTTCCGGCGAAGTGGTCGTACTCGTCCTGCGCCGGGACGATGCAGAGCGAAGCGCGGGCCGGCGCCTGCGGCGGGCTCTCGCCCGTCTCCTCGGCGATCCGCTCCAGCGCCTCGAGGATGAAGCGCTCGCGCCGATCGTCGAGCGCGAGCCTCTGGCGGTCGCGCTTGGCGAGGACGAGCGCGGGCAGGAGGAGCGACTCGTACATCGCCACCGGGCCGTGCTCGCGCGCGAAGGCCTCGGCCAGCTCGGCTGCCTCGTCCTGCTCGAAGGCGACGAGGCGCTGGTAGAAGCGCACGGGCGCCGGGAGCACCGGATCGGCGCTGAGGATGATCGAGAGGAACTCGAACCGGGGGATGTAGCGGGCGAGCACCACGATCGAGACGGTGATCGGCGTGGCGAGCACGAGCCCGACCGGCCCCCACAGCCAGGTCCAGAAGATGGCGCCGAAGATGATGGCGATGGGCGAAAGGCCGGTGCGTGCGCCGTAGAGCAACGGCTCGACCACATGGGCGATAACGAGGACGACGGTGAGGATCACGCCGCCCGTCCAGGCGACGAGCGCCCAGCCCTCCGAGGTCGCGAAGGCGAGCGCGAGCGGCATGAGGGCCGCGGTCGGCACGCCGATGTAGGGCACGAAGCGCAGCAGCGTCGAAAGCAATCCCCAGAGCAGCGCGTTCGGAATGCCGAGCCACCAAAACGCGATGCCGAGCAGCGTGCCGTAGCAGACATTCACGACGAGGAGCGAGAGCAGGTAGCGGCTCACGCGCGCGCCCGCCTCCTCGATCGCCTGCGTCGTGACGTGCATGCGCGCCTGCCCCGCGAGCCGCACCACCCGGTCGCGCAGGTCGAGCCGCTGCACGAGCATGAGCGTGGTGATGATCACGATGGCGAGGGAGCCGAGGGCGAGGTACGCGAACGGCACGCCGAGCGTGGCGACGATCTCGAGCGGCGTGTCGGGCACGTCCACCTGGGAGGGCGCCGGAGCCGCGGGCTTCTCCGGCGCCTGCGCCGCCCCGGCCCCGCCGGTCGCGCTCTCGAGCTCCTTCAGCGCCTCGGCCGCCTTGCCGAAATCGCCCGTCGGCGCCTCGCGCACCTCGCGAACCTTGCGGGCGATGTTCTCCTTGTACTCGGGAAGCTTGACCGCCAGGCTCACGGCCTGGTTCACCGCCACCCAGCCCACGCCGCCGACGACAGCGATGGCGGCCAGCACGGAGACGATGGCGGCCGGGCCCCGGCCCAGGCGCAGCATCTCCAGCCGGCGCGCGAGCGGGGCAAGGAGGAACGCGAAGAGCACCGCCAGCGCGAACGGGATGACCACCTGGCGCGCGAAGTAGAGCGCCGCGACGATGCTGACGAGCATGACGAGCGGCATCGCGCTCGAGCGCCCGGCGCCGTCCGCATGCGTGGCCATCGCCCCATGGTGGCAGGCTGCCGCGGCACGCCGCGACGCCCC
>CAYWSG010000076.1:0-14082 GCA_964461055.1 uncultured Enterobacteriaceae bacterium
GTGGCGAGCGCCGCGACCTACTACGCCGCCCGCAGCGAAGTGCAGGCGCTCCTCGACGAGGAGCTGCGCGAGGTGGCGCTCTCCATGCGCGAGCACGCGGTGCTCGACCTCTCGCGCCTCGGCACGCTGCCCGTCGACGCCGGCCGGCGCGTGGTGGTGCAGATCTGGGATCGCTACGGGTTCGTGAGCTATCTCTCGAACGCCAGCACGCCGCTTCCGCTCACGCGCGAGCCCGGCTACTCCACTCTCGAGCACGAAGGCCGCGAATGGCGCATGTTCACCCTCCGCGCCGGTGGCCAGGTCATCCAGGCCGCGCAGGCGACCGAGGAGCGGACCGCGCTCGCCACTGGTGCGGCGCTGCGCGTTCTCGTCCCGGTGCTCGGCGCGCTTCCGTTGCTCGCGCTCCTCGTCTGGCTCGTCCTCGAGCGCGGGTTCGCGCCGCTGGGGCGCCTCGCCGCCGCCATGCGCGCGCGGCACGCGACGGACCTCGATCCGCTGCCCGCCGAGCGCGTGCCGGAAGAGGTGGCGCCGCTCGTCGGCGCGCTGAACAGCCTGCTCGGTCGCCTGCGCCAGGCGTTCGACGCGCAGCGGCGCTTCGCCGCCGACGCAGCGCACGAGCTGCGCACGCCGCTCACTGCGCTGCGCCTGCAGATCCAGCTCCTCGAGCGCGCGCGCAGCGAAGAGGAGCGGGTCGCGGCGCTCGAGGGCCTGAAAGCCCGCACGCAGCGCGCCGAGCGCGTGGTGCAGCAGCTTCTCGCGCTGGCGCGCCTCGAGTCCGAGGCGGCGCAGCGTCCGGCCGGCCCGGTGGCGCTCGACGCCCTCGCGCGCGCGCTCGTCGAGGAGCTGGCGCCGCTCGCGGAGCAGAACGGGATGGCGCTCGGCCTTGCGCGCGTGGAGCCGGCGGCGATCCGCGGCGACGGGGAGGCGCTGCGGCTTCTCGCCGCCAACCTCGTCGACAACGCGATCCGCTACGGCGGGCGCGGCGGCCGCGCGGAGGTGAGCGCGTGGGTGGAAGGCGAGCGGGCGGTCTTCGAAGTGTGCGACGACGGTCCCGGCATTCCGCGCGCCGAGCGCGAGCGTGTATTCGACCGCTTCTACCGCGGCGCGGCCGCGCAGGCGGGCGGCAGCGGGCTCGGGCTCGCCATCGCGCGCGAGGTCGCAGCGCTGCATGAGGGCAGCATCGAGCTGCACGACGGACCGCAGGGCCGGGGCCTTTGCGCGCGCTTCAGCGCGCCGGCGTCGCCGCCTGCCGACACGGCGTAGTGCCATGCCGACAGCCTGCGCGTGTTAGGTTGAGCGCCGTGACGGCACCCTTCTCCTGGCGACTGGCAAAGCTCTTTCTCCCGAGCGTCGCGCGGCGTGTCGCCGAGCTCGAGGATGCGCTGGAGCGCTCGAGCGAAGCCCGCGAGCTCCTGCAGAACGAGCGCAATCGCCTGCTCGATGAGGCGGCGCGGCTCGGCGCGGTGCTCGACGCCATTCCGCAGTTCGTGGCGCTGAGCCGGCTCGATGGCGCCATCGTCTATCTCAACCCGGCCGGCCGGCGGCTCGTCGGACTGGGCAACGCGGATCTCTCGCGCGTCAAGCAGGCGGCGCTTTGCCCCCCGTGGGTGTACGAGCGCACCGAAAGGGAATGGCTGCCGAGGGCGCTGAAGGAAGGCTCGGTCCGCGGCGAAGGCGCCTTCCTCACTCGCGAGGGGCGCGAGGTTCCAGTGTCCTTCGTGATGACCGTGCACCGCGATCAGTCGGGGGAGCCGGCATACCTCTCGACGGTGGCGCGCGACGTCGCCGTCGAGCGCGGCGCCGAGCGGGCGCTCCGCGAGCGCGACGAGCTCCTTCGCCGCGCCACCGAGGCGAGCCGCACCATGACCTGGCAGATGGACCTGCACTCGGGCCACGTGAAGTGCTCCGCCAACGCCGAGGCGGTGTGGGGCATGACCGAAGGACCCATCGACGCCTTCGTCGCGCGGGTGCATCCGGAGGACCGCGACGCCGTGCGGGTGGAGATGCGCTCGCTGCGCCTCGGGCAGCCGGAGGCCTCGCTGGAGTTCCGCGTGGTGCATCCGTCCGGCGCCATGCGCTGGCTGCATGCGAGCGGCGTCACCGTCTCCGACGAGGAGGGCGCGAAGCCGGTGCGCTTCGTAGGGGTGTCGACCGACATCACGCACCGGCGCGTCGCCGAGGAGGCGCTCCGGGACAGCGAGCGGCGCGCGCAGAAGGCGATCGGCGAGCGAGGCGCGCTCGCCGCGCGCAATGCGCGCCTCGAGGACGCGCTGCGCGAAGCCGAGCGGGCGCGGCAGGCGCTCGCCGGCGCGGTCACGCACGAGCTCCGCGAGCCGCTCTACACGCTCGTCAACGCGGTGCAGGTCCTCGGGATCCCGGGACAGGAGTCGAGGCTGCCGTCGCTGCGCGAGCTCATGCAGCGCCAGCTCGAGCGGCTGGTGCACTCGCTCGAGCAGCTCTCCGCGCGCCACGGCGGCGCCCCGGCGCCCGGCGTCGGCGCGCCGCGCGTCGGCAAGCCGGGGCAGCGCATCCTCGTGGTGGACGACAACCAGGACGCCGCCGGCAGCCTCGCCATGCTGCTCAAGGCCCTCGGCGCGGAGGCCGAGGTGGCGCACGACGGCACGCAGGCGCTGGAGATGGTGCCGGCGTACCGCCCCTCGGCGGTGCTCCTCGATCTGGGCCTCCCCGGCATGGACGGCTACGAGGTGGCGCGGCGGCTTCGCGAGCGGCGCGCCGGCGCCGCGCCGTTACTCGTCGCCCTCACCGACGGCAAGGACGAAGAGGAAGGGCGGCACGCCGAGGACGCGGGCTTCGACCGGCATTTCGCGAAGCCCGCCGACCTCGCCACGCTGCAATCGCTTCTCGCGTCGTTGCCTGCTCAAGCGCCTGCGGCGCAGCTGTAGTTGCCGCTTGTAGCGATTCGGCGACACGGCAGCAAGCGCAGCCCGCCACCTGTACACTGCATCATGGTTGCGACCAGCGACAGGTGCGCTACCGGGGTGCCCGGCCTCGACGGCATTCTCGGCGGCGGCCTGCCGCGCGACTGCCTCTATCTCGTGGAAGGCCTCCCGGGCGTAGGCAAGACCACCGTAGCCATGCAGTTCCTGCTGCACGGACGGGCCATCGGCGAGCGTGGCCTCTACGTGACGCTGTCCGAAACCAAGGCCGAGCTCGAAGCCGTAGCTTCGTCGCACGGCTGGAGCCTGGAAGGGGTCGAGATCATCGAGCTCGCGGCGGTCGAGCGCGCCATCGGAACCAAGGGGCCGACGACGCTCTTCCAGTCGGCCGAGGTCGAGCTGGCGCAGCTCGTGAAGCTCCTCGACGAGGCGATCGAGCGCAGCCAGCCTGCGCGCCTCGCCCTCGACTCGCTTTCCGAAATGCGCCTGCTCGCGCAAAGCTCGTTGCGCTACCGCCGCGAGATCCTCAAGCTGAAGCAGCTCGTGGGCCAGCGCGGCTGCACCGTGCTGCTGCTCGACGATCGCCACTCGCAGGGCACCGACGTCCAGGTCCACAGCCTGGTGCACGGCGTCGTGGCGCTCGACGCCGCGCCGCTCAGGTACGGCGTGTTCCGGCGCACGCTCGCCGTTACCAAGCTTCGCGGCGTGCGCTTCCGCGAAGGCAATCACGACTACGTCATCGAGCGCGGCGGCGTGCGCGTATTCCCGCGCCTCGTGGCCGCGGAGCACCCGGGGGTGTTTGCCAAGCGCGCGGCCTCGAGCGGCAATCCCGGGCTCGACGCGCTGCTCGGCGACGGCCTGCACTATGGCACCAGCAACCTCATCATCGGTCCGGCCGGCAGCGGGAAGTCGACCATCGCGGCGCTCTTCGCGCATTCCGCCGTGGAGCGCGGCGAGCGCGTCAACTACTACGTCTTCGACGAGACCATCGGCACGCTCTCCGCGCGCGCCGAGGCGATGGGCATTGCGCTTTCGCCCTGGATGGCGTCGGGAAAGCTCAAGCTTGAGCAGGTGGACCCGGCGGGCACCTCGCCGGGCGCGCTGGCCCATCGGATCCGCCGCGCCGTAGAGGAGGAGGGCGTGCGGGTCGTGGTGCTCGACAGCCTGAACGGCTATGTCACGGCGATGCCGAAGGAGGAGTTCATCCACCTGCACCTGCACGAGCTGCTCACCTACCTGAACCAGCAGGGCGTCCTGACGATCATGATCATGGCGCAGCACGGGCTGATCAGCCCGATGGGCGGGCCCATCGACGTGAGCTATCTCGCCGACAGCGTCATCATCACGCGGTTCTTCGAGGCGCTCGGCAGCATCCGCAAGGCGATCTCGATCATCAAGAAGCGCAGCGGCCCGCACGAGGGCACGGTGCGCGAGATCATCATGTCCTCGAAGGGCCTGTCGGTCGGCCCGCCGCTCGTCGACTTCCAGGGCGTGCTCACCGGCGTGCCCTCGTACCTCGGCGCCCAGGGAGGCGCCGTGCCGCAAGGCGGATCATCCTGAACGCCCGCGTGAGCGCCGCCGATTCCGCCGCCTGCGTCGTCTCGCCGAACGTCGCGGACGCGGCGCTCGCCGTGGGCTTCCTCGCCGACAGCGGCATCCAGGCGCGCGCCTTCGGCGGCCTGCGCGAGCTTGCGCACGCGCTGGACGAGACCACGGGCTGCCTCGTGCTCGTGGAGGAGGCCCTGATCGAGGAGGACCTGGTCGCGGCGCGCGAGGCGCTCGCTTCCCTGCCCGCGTGGCGCGACCTCCCGCTCATCGTCGTCGCGCGCGACGTCGGCCTCGCCGGCGACATGCTCGCGCGCAGCTTTCCGGACTCGGGCAATGTCACGCTGCTCGAGCGTCCGCTCAACCCGCACACGCTCGTGTCGGCCGTCCAGGTCGCCCTGCGCGCGGCGGCGCGCCAGCGCGAGGTCGGCGAGCTGCTCGCGCAGCGGGACGAGGCGCTGCGCAGGCGCGACGAGTTCCTCGCGATGCTGGCGCACGAGCTTCGCAATCCGCTCGCGCCCATGCGCAACGCCCTCTATCTCATGCGCACGCTCGAGATCGAGGAGCCGCTCTTCGTGAGGAGCGCGGCGATGCTCGAGCGGCAGATCGGCCACGTCGTGCGCATGGTGGACGACCTCCTGGACGCCGCGCGGCTCGAGCGCGGCAAGGTGTCGCTCCAGCGCCGGCGGCTGGACCTCAACCGCGTGGTCGCCTCGGCGGCCGAGGGCTGCACGCAGGCCGTGCAGGCGCGCGGGCACCGGCTCGCGCTGCGGCTCGCGCCCGAGCCGCTGCCCGTCGACGCGGACGCCGTCCGGATGGAGCAGATCGTGTCGAACCTCCTGACGAACGCCGCGAAGTTTTCCCGGGAGCCCGGGGAGATCCGCGTGGAGACCCGGCTCGCGGGCGGCTGCGCCGCGATCTCGGTGCTCGATCAAGGCGTCGGCTTCGCGCCCGAGGCGGCCGAGAAGCTGTTCGAGCCCTTCCTGCAGGTAAACGCATCGCTCGAGCGCAGCGCCGGCGGCCTCGGCATGGGACTCACGATCGTCAGGCGCCTGGCGGAGCTTCACGGCGGATCGGCCGAGGCGCAGAGCGCCGGTCCCGGGCAAGGCGCCCGCTTCACCGTGCGCATCCCGCTCGCCGAAGCGCCTGCCGAGGCCGAGACGTCGCTCGAGCCGCAGGCTTCGCCGCGCGGCGCGCGGCGCCGACGCGTCGTCGTGGTCGAGGACAATGAGGACATCCGGGAATCGCTGCGGATGATGCTTCGCCTCTGGGGCCACAAGGTCGCGATGGCGGCCGACGGCCGCTCGGGCGTGGAGCTCGTCCTGAAGGAGCGGCCCGACATCGCGCTCATCGACGTGGGCCTGCCCGGAATGAACGGCTACGACGTCGCCCGCGCGATCCGGGGCCGCGTTCCTCCCGAAGACCTGCGGCTCGTCGCGGTGACGGGGTACGGGCAGCCTGCGGACCGCGAGCTCGCCCGGGCGGCGGGCTTCGACCAGCATGTGCTGAAGCCCATCGCGCCGGACGTGCTCGCCCGGCTGCTCGCCGGCTAGCGCCGCATCAGCAGCCGGCGACGCATTTGCCGCTGCCGTCGAACTCCATGGTGCGGCCGCTGAGCGGCACGTGCACCGGCACCTTGACCGCCTTCTTGAAGGCCGCGGTCTTCGACTTGGGCAGGAGCTTGCCGTCCTTGGTCGCCGCCTCGTTGGCATGCGAGGGGATCACCGAGTTCGGCTTCACGAGCCGGTTGATCACATGCGCCGCCTCCCTCGGCCCGGTCGTAAAGGCATCGCCGATGTTCATGACCGCGAAGTTGGCCTTGTAGTACCGGCGCACCACGAGGTCCTGCTCGGCGGTGATGCCGGTGTCGCCGGACAGATAGGCGACGAGGCCGTTGCTGAACTGCAGGACGTAGCCGCCCGGAGGCCCGACATAGGCGGTGAGGCCGTTCGCCGCGAGCGCCTCGCCATGCTCCTTCGAGAGGAAGGCGGGCGAGAGCCCGTTGGTGTGCACCGCAGGGACGCTCACGATGCCGACTTTCCCGACGGTGGTATGGGCGCCGAAGCGGAGCAGCCGCACCTGCTTCGGATCACCGCCGGCGTCCTTCATCTTCACCTGGAAGAAGGTGGGCATCTCGCCGCCGACGATGAGCGTCGCCTTCTTGGCCGCGGCGATGTTCACCGTGTTCGAGTTCGGCGTCGCCTTCACCGAGAAGTCGGGCTTCGCGCACTCGCCGGCATTGGCCGCCGGCTGGTGCAGGTCGCCGAGGTGGTCGCCGTGCACGTGGCTGAGGAGCACGGCGTCGATCTTCCCGAGCCGCGGGTCCTCCGCGCCGCGCACGGTGCGCCCGGCGTCGTAGAGGATGCGCGTGCCGTCGGGGTCCTCGAAGATGAGCGCGCGGTCGAGCGGGCAGAACTCGCCATCGTGGCTGCCGAGCGGGGTGATCTTGACCGTCTGGGCGGCCGCGCCCGTCGCCGCGAGGGCGCCGATCGCGAGCGCCACGGCGGCACGAATCGTCTTCCTTGCCATGGAGCCTCCTGCTTGTTGGTTGTTGGGGGACGCCCTTCGATGGGGCACTCCATTGAACGGGAGCGACCGGAAGAATATTCCGTGGCCGCCGCGAGCGCCACCGCCGCCCGCGAGGGGGGCGGCGGATCAGTACGTCGCCACGCGGCGATCCGGGCCAGCGAAGGGCGCGTTTACGCGCCTGCGCTCCGGGCCGGTGTAGGCGGTGCGGCGCAGGGGCTCGCGGGCCTGCGTGTCCGAGAGCTTGGTCGCGGTGTAGATCGACCAGAGCGCGGAAAGCCCGACGGCGACATAGATCGCGCGCGAGAGCGCGCTCATCTCGCCGAAGATCGCCGCAACGAGGTCGAAGCTGAAGAGGCCGACGAGGCCCCAGTTGAGGCCGCCGATGATCAAGAGCACCATCGCGATCCAGTCGACGGCGTTCATCTTGCGTTTCAAGGCCATTACGTATTCCTCCTTTGGGAGTGGTGAGGTTGGGCCCCGGCGCGCCGCAAGATACGGACCGCGGGTGCCCCGGCACGATCCTTGTTTAATGCCAGCTATCTGCTAAGGAGGTCGTATGCCCGGCCGAGAAAAGCTTCCCGGCACGCTCAAGCGCTCCCCGGCGAAAGCGCAGCGCACCTGGATCAAGACGCACGACAGCGCGGTCAAGACCTACGGCGAAGGCGCGCGGGCGCACCGCGCGGCGTTCGCGTCGCTGAAGCACTCATTCCGCAAGGCGGGCGACCACTGGGAGCCCAAGGGCCGCAAGGGGCCCTCGGATCCTCAGGCACGCCGGCGCGGGAGCGCGGCGCGCCGTGGCGGCGGCGAGACGTTCGGCGGCGTCGACTACCTGGGCGAGTCGAAGGAGGCCCTCTACGAACGCGCGCGCAAGCTGGGCGTCAAGGGGCGCTCGTCGATGAGCAAGAAGGAGCTTGCGCGAGCCCTCGCTCGCAAGCAGTAGACGGGGCGAGCGGAAGGCGCACGACGAACCGCGATCCCTTGCCCGGGCCTTCGCTGTGGGCGAGCACGGTCCCGCCGTGCATCTCGGCGAGCCGCCGGGAGAGGGCGAGGCCGACGCCAAGGCCGCCGTCATTGAGCCGGCGCGAGTCGGCCGACCGCCGGAACATGACGAAGAGCTCGGCGAGGTCCGTGGCGGCGATGCCCTTGCCGTTATCCTCGACGGCGATCTCCACGTTCTCCCGGGTCACCGCCGCGCGGAGCGCGATCCTGCCGCCCGGCGGCGTGTAGCGGGCGGCGTTGTTCAGCAGGTTGGCCAGGATCTGCGAGAGCCGCACCGGGTCGCCTTCGAGCCAGACCGGCGCCTGCGGCAGCGCGATCTCGAGCGCGTGGCGCGCCTCGCGCACAAGCGGCTCGCTCGTCTCCACGGCGCTTTGCACCACCGTCTCGAGCAGCACCCGCTCGCGCCGGAGCTGGAAGGCGCCGCGGCTGATGCGCGAGATCTCGAGGAGGTCGTCCACCAGCCGCACCAGGTGGTTCAGCTGGCGCGCCATCATCTCGTGCAGGGGCTTCGAGCGCGTGTCCTCGGGGCCGGCGAGCCGCAGGAGCTCGAGCGCGTTGCGCAGCGGCGCGAGCGGATTGCGAAGCTCGTGCGACAAGGTGGCGAGGAACTCGTCCTTGCGCCGGTCGGCCTCGCGCAGCGATGCCTCCGCGTCCTTGAGCGCTTCTTCCGCGCGGCGCCGCTCGGTCATGTCGACACCCGTGGATTGCGCCTCGACGAGGCGCCCGGCGGCATCGAAGGCGAGGGCGCGGTTCGTCCAGAGGGTCCAGCGGGTGCCATCGGCCGTCTCGAAGCGGTTCTCGATCCTGGCGACGGGCGATTGCGGCGTCAGCCGGGACAGCATCTCCCGAACGCGCGGGTGCTCGGCCGGCGGGACGTAGTCCCAGAAGCTGCGACCGATGAGCGCCTCGGGCGTGGTGCCGAGCGAGCGCGCATACGAGCTGTTCGCGAAGAGGATGGCGCCTTCGGGCCGGAAGCGGCACACCATCTCGGCCTGGCTCTCGACGATGGCGCGGTAGCGCGCCTCGCTCTCGCGCAGCGCCTCCTCCGTGCGCCGGCGGTCGGTGACGTCCTGCACCGTGGCGACGAATCCGATGACGGCGCCGCCTTGGTCGAGCTCGGGCACGTAGACGCTGTGCACCCACCGCGGACCGGTGTCTTCGAACGGGATCAGGGCCTCGAACTCCAGGCGCTCGCCACGCAGCACGGCCTCGATCTGCGGCCTCACCGCGGCGAAAACCTTCTCGCCGACCACCTCGATGATGCGCCTGCCGACGACCGCCTCCGGTGCGAGCCCGAAGCGCGCCGCGTAAGGCCGATTGACGAACTTGTAGCGCAGCCCCGCATCGCACTGGAGGATGCGCACGGGCGCATGGTCGGTGATGAAGCGCAGCTGCCGCTCGCGCTCGGCGAGCGCGGCGATGCTCTCGCGGCGGCTCGGTGTCATGCCCGCGCACATTACTACGAGAACCGCGTCATTGCGCCGCGACCGGCTGTAGCGCGACAGCGACAAGCGATTTCGTTCATAATGCGGGTCCCGCCGCGCTCTCGCCGCGGCCGCGACGCCTTCCTGCCCCGCCGGGCCCACAACAACACGGAGATCCCCGCGGCAACGCCATGGACCTGGCCTTCCTTCCGACCCTGCCGCCCGCCGTTTCGCAGCTCATGCTGTTCGGCGTGCTGCTCCTCTGCGGCCTCGCGGCGGGGGAGGCGCTGCGCCGCTACGCGAGCCTGCCGCGCATCACCGGGTACGTGCTCGCCGGCGTGCTGCTCGGGCCGCAGGCGACGGGGCTGCTCGACAGCGACGCGCTCTTCGAGGCGCGCCTCATCGTCGACCTGGCGATCGGGCTGGTGGTGTTCGAGCTCGGCTCGCGCCTCGACTTCGGCTGGCTGAAGCGCAACCAGTGGCTCTTTGCCGCGGCGCTCGCCGAGGCGCTCTTCTGCTTCGTCGGCATCCACGTCGCGCTCGTGTACTTCGGCTTCGCGCCGCTCTTCGCCGCCACCGCGGCGGCGATCGGCACGGCAAGCTCGCCTGCGGTGGTGCTGCTCGTGCAGCAGGAACTGCGCTCCGAGGGCCAGCTCACCGAGCGCATGATCCTCTGCAGCGCGGTGAACACGGTATTCGCCTACGTCGTTCTCGCGCTGCTCCTGCCGTTCCTCTACATCGAGGAGAAGGTCGACCTCGGCACCGCGGTGCTGCATCCCATGTACGTGTTCCTCGGCGCCGCGGCGCTCGGCTTCCTCGCGAGCCGCTTCCTGCTGCTGGCGGCGCGCTGGTTCGGCAAGAACGAGGACCGGCAGTTCGTGCTGCTCGTCGCGCTCGTGGTGGCGACGATCGGGCTCGCCCACAGCCTCAAGCTCTCGGTGGTGGTCGCGCTCGTCACCTTCGGCATGCTCAGCCGCAACTTCGACAGCGCCCACGTGCTGCTGCCGGTGCGCTTCGGGCACGGCGGGCAGATCTTCTTCGTGATCCTGTTTCTCCTGTCCGGGGCGAGCCTCGAGTTCCACGCCTTCGAGGTGGCGGCCGCCGCGGTGGTCGCAGCCTACGTGCTCGTGCGCTTCCTCGGCAAGGCGGCGGGTCTCGTCATCTTCAGCCGCCTCTCGGGCATCACGGCTCGCCAGGCGGGCCTGCTCGCCGTGTCGCTCGTTCCCATGTCGGGGCTGGCGGTCGTGATGGTGCGCGACACCGTAACGCTGTACCCTACCTTCGGACGCGAGCTCGCGGCGGTGGTCCTCTCCTCGGTCGTGGTGCTCGAGCTGGTCGGGCCGATCGCCACGCAGTTCGCCCTGCGGCGGGCAGGCGAGGCGAGCCCCGAAGCATGACCCTACCCGAGCGTGCGACCGACAGCGAAGCAGGAGGAGGCGAGATGAGCGCCGGCGCCGGCAACGAAGGCGAGTTCCGCGCCTCCGCGCCGCTCAGCCTGGGCGTCGAGCTCGAGCTGCAGCTCGTCAAGCCGCACGACCTCGACCTCGCGCGCGGGGCGGGCGACCTGCTCGCGCGGCTCGGGCGGCGCAAGCTCCCGGGGGCGGTCAAGCCCGAGATCACCGAGAGCATGATCGAGCTGAACAGCTCCGTGCACACGAGCTGCGAGTCGCTGCTCGAGGAGCTGAACGTGCTGCGCAAGGCCGTGGTCGAGGACGCGGGCGTGCTCAACCTGAGCGTGGCCGGGGGCGGCGCGCATCCGTTCCACGACTGGGCCGACCGGCGGATCTTCCCCAACGAGCGCTTCGTCGCCGTGGTGCAGCGCTACGGCTACCTCGCCAAGCAGTTCACCGTCTTCGGCCAGCACATCCACGTCGGCTGCCCGAGCGGCGACGACGCGGTCTACCTCGTCCACATGCTCACCCGCTACGTGCCGCACTTCATCGCGCTGTCGGCCGCCTCGCCCTTCTACCAGGGGGAAGACACGTCCTACCAGTCCTCGCGCCTCACGGCGGTGAGCGCCTTCCCGCTCGCGGGCCACATGCCGTTCGTCGCCGACTGGGCGGAGTTCATGGAGTACTACGGCAAGATGAAGTCGTTCGGCATCGTCGCGAGCATGAAGGACTTCTACTGGGACATCCGGCCCAAGCCGGAGTATGGGACGGTGGAGATCCGCGTCTGCGACACGCCGCTCACGGTGCGCCGCGCGGCGCTGCTCGCCGCGTACGCGCAGGCACTTGCCGCCTATTATCTTGCCGAGCGGCCGCGCGAGCCGGTGCGGTCCATCTATCTCGTGAACGCGTTCAACCGCTTCGAGGCGGCGCGCTTCGGCTTCGGGGGGTCGCTCATCGATCCCTACAGCGGCGAAAAGCGCCATGTCGGCGACGACATCCTCGCGGAGATCGCGCGCGTGGAGCCGCACGCGGCGCGCGCCGGCAGCGGGGAGCTCCTCGCCGAGCTCGCGGGCGTGGTGCGCGGCGGCGTCTCCGACGCCGACTGGCTGCGCGCGCGCCATCGCGAGCGCGGCGCGCTCGCCGACGTCGTGCGCGACGCGTGCGACAAGTGGCGCACGCACAACTGAATTGAACGGCCGAAACACGCACGGTTGAAAGGGCCCCGGGGAATGGGGCTACAATCGGCCGGATTCATGACGCGGCGCCGCGTACTCATCGTCGACGACAACGTGGACAGCGCGAGCAGCATTGCGCTCGTCCTCGAGCATTCCGGGCACGAGGTGCATGTGGCGCACGACGGGCCGAGCGCCGTCACCATTGCGCGGCGCTTGCGCCCCGAGTTCGTCTTCCTGGACCTGGGACTGCCGGGGCTCGACGGCTTCGAGGTGGCGCGCACGCTGCGACGCGAGCCGGGGCTCGAAGCCATGCGCATCATCGCCGTGACGGGCTACGGCCAGGAATCCGATCGCGCGCGCTCGCGCGAGGCGGGGATCGATCAGCACCTGGTGAAGCCGGCGGATCCGGCATTCCTCGAAAGCCTGCTCGGTCCGCGGTTCTGAGCCGGGCTCGCGTTTCCGGGGCATCACTTAACACCCTCAGGGGGAAGCAGGCACAAGTGGAAGACGTCGAGTTCTCGGACGAGTTTTGCCGATTCATCCAGGCCGCCATTCCGGCGGTGGACGCGGCGGAGCTCCTCCTTCTTCTCCACGACCGCAAGGAGAGCGCCTTCACCGCCGAGGAGGCGGTGGCGAAGCTCGGCCCGGGCGTCACGCTCGGGGAGGTGCAGAAGCACCTCGAGCGCTTCCAGGAGAAGGGGCTTGCGAAGCGCATCGACCGGCGCTACCAGTACCGGCCGGAGTCGGAGCTCGCCCGCTTCGTCGAGACGCTCGCGCAGGCCTACGTGCGCCGCCCGGTGACGCTCATCCGCGTCATCTACGCGCTGCGCGACAGCAAGATCCAGACCTTCGCAGACGCCTTCAAGATCCGGAGGAGCTGAGCATGGAGTCGTTCAAGTTCGTGCTGTTCCTGCTGGCCGCCATGACGAGCTTCGCCTGCATGGTGCTGCTCTTCCGCGGCTACGCGCGCACGGGCGTGCGGCTGCTCTTCTGGAGCGCGCTCTGCTTCGTCTTCCTTTCGGTCAACAACCTGCTGCTCTTCGTCGACACCGTGATCTTTCCCACGGCGGTCGACCTGCGGCCCTATCGCCTCGTCGCCGCGCTCGCGGGCATCGTGAGCCTGCTGTACGGCTTCATCTGGGAGGCCGAGTGATGGAGCCGCTCGGCGGCGCTTCCTTCACGCTCGACTTCATGGCCGGGGCCATCACGCTCGGCTATCTGGTCGCGGCGCTTTTCTTCCTGCGCTTCTGGCGCAACACCGGCGAGCGGCTCTTCGTCGCCTTCGGCGTCGCGTTCGTGCTCCTCGCGCTCAACCAGTTCATCGCCACCTATCTCGAGGCGGGCGACGAGCGCACCGTGTACGCGTACTCGCTGCGCGTGGCGGGCTTCATCCTCATCCTCTGGGCGGTCATCGAGAAAAACCTGCGCGGCCGCTAGCAGGGGCCCCCGCCTTCGCGGGGGCGACAACTTTTCCCGGTTGCTTGGAAGCGACGACTTTCGCTCTTGTAGTGGAAACGACCATAGCCGGTCGGGAAACCGCGACTATCGCGTAGCGCCGGGTGCCGGTAGTCTGGCAGGCGTTTTTTCGCCCGCTGTCGCAGGTCCCCGTTACGCCCCCGCTTGCGCGAGGACAACAAATGAACACGCCTGTCCAGGCCGAGGAATCCCACGCCATCGCCCGCACGGAAGAGATGACGCTCATCCTGGAGGCGCTCGCCGCGCTCAAGCGCGGCGACGCGTCCGCGCGCCTGCCTTACGGCGGGCGGGGCGTCTTCGGCAAGGTCGCCGAGGTCTTCAACGAGCTCGTCGACCAGAGCGCGACGATGGCCGACGAGCTCGGCCGCCTCTCGCAGGTGGTCGGCAAGGAGGGCAAGCTCAAGCGCCGCATCGCCATGCCGGCGGCGCGCGGATTCTGGCGCGACGCGGTCGAGTCGATCAACGAGCTCATCGACGATCTCGTGCATCCGACCTCGGAGGCGGCGCGCGTGATCGGCGCCGTGGCGCAGGGCGACCTGTCGAAGTCCATGGCGCTCGAGCTCGACGGGCGGCCGCTCGAGGGCGAGTTCCTGCGCACGGCGAAGACGATCAACAAGATGGTCGAGCAGCTCGCCAACTTCTCGGC
>CAYWSG010000077.1:0-7699 GCA_964461055.1 uncultured Enterobacteriaceae bacterium
TCTCGTTCAGGTCGACGTGCTTGATCTCGACGTTGGACACCTTGATGCCCCAGGCGTCGGTCTGCTTGTCGAGCACGTCCTGGATGTCGCTGTTCAGCTTCTCGCGCTCGGCGAGCATCTCGTCGAGGTCGTGCTTGCCGAGCACCGCGCGCAGCGTCGTCTGCGCGAGCTGGCTCGTCGCCTCGATGAAGTTGGCCACCTGGATGATGGCGAGCTGCGGGTCGACGACGCGGAAGTACACCACCGCGTTCACCTTCACGGAAACGTTGTCGCGCGAGATGACGTCCTGCGCGGGAACGTCGAAGACGCGGATGCGCAGGTCGACGCGCACGATCTGCTGCACCACCGGGATCACGAAGATGAGGCCGGGCCCCTTCACCGACTGGAAGCGCCCGAGGAAGAACACCACGGCCCGCTCGTACTCGCGCAGCACGCGGATCGCGGAGACGACGAGTGCGCCGAGCACGATGAGGATGCCCAGGCCGAAGCTCAAGCCGAACGGAAAGTCGATCACTGCTCTTCTCCTTCTGGGATGACGTCGAGAACCAGGCCCTCCATGGCGGTGACGCGCAGGTGCTGCCCGCGGCGCACCGGCGCCGGCGAGCGCACCCACCAGCGCTCGCCCTGCACGCGCGCCCAGCCCTCGCGCTCGAAGTCCTCGAGCGCCTCGGCGCGCGCGCCGATCATGAACTCCCGGCCGCTCACCACGGATCGCCTGCGGCTGCGCGAAAGCATGCCGAGGACGAGCGCGAGGAAGCCGGCGCTCGCCAACGCGACGCCGCCGATCAGCGCGTAGGGAATGTCGAACTCGGGCAGCGTCGTCTCGTCGTCGATGAGCAGGACCGAGCCGATGACGAAGGCGGCGAGCCCGCCTATGCCGAGCGCGCCGAACGAGGGCAGGAACGCCTCGGCGGCCATGAATGCGATGCCGAGAAGGATGAGCGCAAGCCCCGCGTAATTGACCGGCAGGAGGTGCAGCGCATAGAGGCCGAGCAGGAGCGCGATCGCGCCGATCACGCCGGGCACGATGAGCCCCGGATTCAAGAACTCGAAGATGAGCGCATAGACGCCGACGAGGATGAGCAGGTAGGCGACGCTGGGGTTCGTGATGACGCCGAGCAGCTTCGTGCGCCAGTCGGGCTCGACGAGCGTCGTCTGCGCGTCTTTCGTCTTCAGGGTGAGCTTCTTGTCGCGAACCGTGACGGTCCTGCCGTCGAGCTTCGAGAGAAGCTCGGGCACGTCGGCCGCCACGACCTCGATCACGTCGAGCTTGAGGGCCTCCTGGGCCGGGATGCTCTGCGCCTCGCGCACCGCCTTCTCCGCCCAGTCGGCGTTGCGCCCGCGCAGCTCGGCGAAGCCGCGGATGTAGGCCACCGCATCGTTGGTCGCCTTGCGAAGCGACGTGTCCTGCGGCGGGCTCTCCTTCCTGTCGCCGTCCTTGCCGTCGCGCGGCGCGCTCGGCGCGCCGCCGATCGCCACCGGCGAGGCGGCCCCCACGTTGGTCCCCGGCGCCATGGCGGCGATGTGCGCGGCGTACAGGATGAAGGTGCCGGCGCTCGCCGCCCGGGCGCCGCTCGGCGCGACGAACACCGCCACCGGGACCGGCGAGGCGAGGATCGCCTTGATGATCTCGCGCATCGAGGTGTCGAGCCCGCCCGGGGTGTCCATGCGCAGCACCACGAGCTGCGCGCCCTCCTCGGCTGCGCGCTCGATGGCGCGCCGGGCGAAGTCGGCGCTCGAAGGGCCGATGCCGCCCTCCAGCGGAACGACCGACACCTGCGCCGCCGCACCCGTGGGGATCGCGCCAAGCAGAAAAAACGGGAAAACCAGCGAAACGGCAGCTGCAAGGAGGCGCCCCATGACCCGAAGGGTACTGCGGCCGGGGCGAACGGGGGGTGACCTTTCGCCCCGGCCGGCCCGCGCGGCCTCCTCCTCCCGCGCACCCTTGCCTTGGGGGGGCACTGAAGGCGCGCGCCATGTCCGCGCGAGGTCCGGCCAGACTAGGCCCGGCCGGCTTAAGCCGCACTTAAGAACCGCCGCCCAAGCTTCGCGGATGCCCGTGCCACGCGGCCGTCGTGCGAAACTAGCCGGGTCTCTATGCAGAAGCGCCTCGTGCGGGTGGCAGCGGCCGCCCTGCTCGCCCTTCTCCTGCCGCACGCGGCCCACGCCCAGCCACCCACCGAGCCCCCGCCGGCGCTCGCTGCGCCGGAAGGAGCGGCTCCGCCCGAGGCACCGGAAGCGCTCGAATACCGGGTGGAGATCGACGCCCCGCGGGAGCTGCGCGAGATGCTCGAGCAGGGCCTGCGCCTGCTTCGCTGGCAGAACGATCCCCAGATGGACGCCACGCTCCTCGAGCGGCTCGTCGCCGAGGCGCGCGCCGACGTGCGCCAGGCCGTGGCCACGCGCGGCTTCTTCGCCGCGGAAGTCACGACGCGCATCGACCGCGACACGAGGCCCTGGACGGTCCGCATCCGCGTGGAGCCTGGAGCGCCGGCACGCGTTTCGAGCGCCGAGATCGACTATTCCGGGCCGGCCACCGGAGACCCGCTCGCCCAGGGGCTGCTCGCGCGCATCCGCGAGGAATGGCGGCTGCCGCCGGGCGCGCGTTTCTCCCAGGACGCCTGGAACCACGCGAAGGAGGCGGCCGTGCGCACGCTCGCCGAGCGGCGCTACGCCGGCGCGCGCATCGCCGCGAGCCGCGCGCAGGTCAATCCGCGCGCAGGCGAAGCGGCGCTGCACGTGGAGATCGACAGCGGCCCCCTCTTCCGCTACGGCGATGTCGAGGTGAGCGGCACCGAGCGCTATCCGGCGTCCATGGTCGCGGAGCTGAGCCCCGTCGAGCGCGGCGCGCCCTACCGGCGGGAGTCGCTGCGCCTCTACGAGCGGCGGCTCCTCGCCACCGGCTACTTCGTCAGCGCGCAGGCGGACCTCGTCGCCGACCGCGACCGCGCCGAGGCGGCGCCGGTGCGCGTCTCGGTGATCGAGGGACGCTCGCAGCAGATCGAGGCCGGGCTCGGCTTCAACACCGACGTCGGCCCGCGCATCGAGGGGCGCTACGCCAACTTCAACATCTTCGAGAGCGCGTGGCGGCTGGGGAGCGAGATCCGCCTCGACGACCTGAACCGGCAGGGCCGGCTCGACCTCGACACGCCGCCGCGCTCGGGCGGGCGCTGGCGCAACCACTTCCTGCAGTGGAGCGAGAAGCGCGTGCAGAACGAGGAGACGCGCGAGCTCTCCGGCGGGTTCTCGTTCAACTGGGGACTCGGCGGCGAGCCCTCGGCCTTCCAGATCTCGGTGCACGACGAGGAGCAGCTCGTCGGCGAGCTCGTCGACCATCGCCATGCGCTCTTCCTCGGCTATCGCACGCAGCTTCGCGACACCGATGCCTGGGAGCTGCCGCGGCGCGGCACCATCGTCGAGCTCGCCCTCGGCGGCGCTCCCGCCGGCGTCGCGACGCAGGCGTTCCTGCGCGCCACCGCAGGCCTCCTGTGGCTGATCCCGCTCGGCCGCCACGACCTTCTCCTTCGCGCCCAGGCGGGCGTGGTGGTCGCCGAGTCGCGCCAGGGAATCCCATCGACCTTCCTCTTTCGCACCGGCGGCGACCAGACGGTGCGCGGCTACGCGTTCGAGAGCCTCGGCGTGCGGCGCGCCGACGCCGTGGTCGGCGGCCGCTACCTGCTGCTCGGGGGGATCGAGTACACGCACTGGATCGGCGAGAACTGGGGCGTCGCGGCTTTCGTGGACGCAGGCAACGCCTGGGACAGCGGCCGCTTCGAGGCGGCCTACGGCCCCGGCATCGGCGTGCGGCTTCGCACGCCCATCGGCCCGGTGCGTGCGGACCTTGCGTACGGCATGGAGACCGATCAGTACCGCCTGCATTTCTCCGTCGGCTTCACGTTCTGATGCGCCGGACCCTGAAATGGCTGCTCGCGCTTTTCGCGCTGCCAGCGCTCCTTGTGCTCGCCGTCGCAGCGGCGGCCTGGTGGCTCGTGGGCACGCAGTCGGGGCTCGCCTGGGCGCTCGGCGAGGCGGCGGAGCGCTCGGAGGGCCGGCTCGAGGTGGGCCGCGTGCAGGGGACGCTCCTCGGCGGCTTCTCGATCGAAGAGCTGCGCGTAAAGACCGACGCCGCCATCGTGCAGGCGCGCGAGCTCTCGGCGCGGCTCGACCTCATCGCGCTCTCGACGGCAACGCTCGCGGTGAAAGGGCTGGAGGAAGAAGGATTGCAGGCGTCCCACGTGGCCGTCGAGCTTCTCGCGACGGAGCCGAAAGGCGGCACGACGGCGCCACCCGCGCGGCTCGGGGTGCCCTTGCCGGTCGAAATCCCCAAGGCGCGCATCGCCGGCGTCTCGGTCCGCCGCGGCGCGGATGCCTACGCCCTCACGGAGCTACGCTTCTCCTATTCCGGCAACGCCACGGAGCACCGGCTGCACGACGTGACGGCGCAGACGCCGTGGGGCAACGTGGCGCTCGAAGCGACGATGGGCGCGGCGGCGCCGTTTCGCGTAGAGGCCAGGGGCTCCCTCGAGCGCCCGGAAGGCCGGGCCAACGCGTACGTGCGGGTGCAGCCCTTCGCCGCCCAGAAGCTCGAGGCCCTGCAGCTCGACGCCGAGAACCTCGACCTTTCGAGGTTCCAGGCATCGCTTCCCTCGACGAGCCTCACCGTGCAGCTGAGCGGCGAGGCGACGCGCGAGGCGCTCTTCGCGGGAACGCTGCGCGCGGCGAACGGCACCCCGGGCCCGCTCGACCGGAACCGCGTCCCGGTCGTCGCGCTCGACGCAGCCCTCGCGCTGCAGGACGAGACCCTTCAGATCCGGGCGCTCGACGCGCTCGCCGCGGGCGGCCGGGTGAGCGGCAGCGGACGGCTCGAGCGGACAGGCGCGCTGCTGCGGCTCGACCTGCGCGGGATCGACCTGCGCGCCGTGCGCTCGAGCCTGCGAAACACCGCGCTCGCCGGCACTGTGCAGGTCGAGGCGACCCCGGAGCGCCAGACCATCCGCGGCACGGTGGCGCAGGCCGACATGACGCTCACCGCGCACGCCGTGCGCGAGGGCGATCACGTGGAGGTGCGCGCCTTCGAGGCGGCGGCCGCGGGCGGCAAGGCGACCGGCTCCGGGCGCCTGCGGCTCGGCGACCCGCTCGGCTTCGACGCGAAGCTCGAGGTGCACGGGTTCGATCCGGCGCGCTTCGGCGACTATCCGCAGGGCGTCCTCAACGGGCAGGCGACCGTCTCCGGCGCGCTCGGCGATGCGCTTCGCCTCGAGGCGCGCTGGAGGCTGCACGAGAGCGAGCTTGCCGGACGGCCGCTCGCCGCCGAGGGCCACGGCACGCTCGCGGGCGAGCGCGTGCTCGCGCTCGACGCGCAGGCCACCTGGGGCAGGAGCCACGCCACGGCGCGCGGCGCGCTCGGCGCGCCGGGCGATCGCCTGGCCTGGACGCTCGAGGCGCCGGACCTCCCGCGGACGTTCCTCGACGGGCGCGTCGAGGCCTCTGGCACCGCCGAGGGGAGCTGGCGAACGCCGCGCGTCGCGTTCGAGGCGCGGGTGGCGCCGGCGACATTGGCCGGGCGCGTGGCGCTCGACGCGCTCTCGGCGAGCGGCGAAGGCACGCTGGAGGCGCACGAGGTTCGCATTGCGGCACGCGGCGAAGGATTCGACGTCGCCGCGAGCCTGCGCGGCGGCTGGGGCGGCGACGCGTGGCGCGGCGAGCTGACGCGCCTCACGAACGCCGGGCGCTATCGGCTCGAGCTGCAGGCGCCCGTGCCCCTCACGCTCTCGCCGGAGCACGCCGGGACGGGCGAGCTGCGCGCGCGCCTCGGCAACGGGCTTCTCTTCGTGCGCGCGTTCGAATGGCGACCGGGCTTTCTCGCCACGCGCGGCGAGGTCGCGGGGCTGCCGGCGCGCTGGGCGATCGTGGCCGCGGGGCTCGGCCGGCAATTGCGCTCGACGCTCCTCCTCGACGGTGCCTGGGACATCGCCTCGATCCCGGCGCTGCAGGGGCGCGTGGAGCTGCGCCGCGCCTCGGGCGACCTGCAGGTGCTGGAGCCGCTGCCCCTCGAGCTCGGCCTGCAGGCTGCAACGCTCGCGGCGCGCTTCGACGACGGCGCGGTCTCCGCGACGCTCGAGCTCGACGGCGCGATCGGCAAAGCGAGCGCCAGCGCTCGCGCCGCCTCGCTGGAGGCCGACGCCGCGCTTTCGCTGCAGGCCGAAGTCGCGCTCGCCGATATCCGCCCGCTCACCGGGCCGCTGCCGCCGGAGCTGCGCGTGGCGGGCCGCGCGGCCGCGAGCCTCGAGGCCCGCGGCACTGTCGGCGCGCCGGAAATCGCCGCGCGGCTAAGCGCCGACGAGCTGAGCGTCCAGATGCCGCCGTACGGCATCCACCTCGACCGCGGCGAGCTGCGTGCCGCGCTCGAGGGCAAGGCGCTGCGCGTGGAGCGCTTCGTGCTGCACGGGGGCTCGGGCCGCTTCACCGCGAGCGGCACCCTGCCCTTCGGCAAGGACGCCCCGCCCGCCGCGCTCGACTGGGAAGCCTCGCGCCTTCGCCTTCTCTCCCGGCCCGACCTGCGGCTCATCGTCTCGGGAAGCGGCCAGGCGCGGCTCGCCGAGCGCCGCGGCGCGGCGAAGGACCTGCGCAAGCGCGTCGCGCTCGAAGGCGCGCTGACCATCGACCGCGGCCGGATCGAGCGCGGCCTGGAGACGCTTCCCACCCTGGACGAGGACATCGTGGTCGAAAGCGGACCGCTCGCCGAGCAGACGATCCCGGCAAGGGACGCGCCGCCGCCCGTGGCGCTCGATCTGCGCGTGAACCTGGGCAAGGACTTCCGCGTGCGGCACTCGGGCTTCGACGGGCGCCTGAGGGGCGAAGTGCGGCTCGTGACCGCCGAAGGCGAGCTGCGCGCCTTCGGCCGCATCGAAGCGGCGTCCGAGTCGACGTTCCGCGCCTACGGCCGGACGCTCGAAGTGGACCCCGGCGCGGTGATCTTCGACGGCGCGCTCGACAATCCGTCGCTGCAGATCACCGCCTGGCGGCGCAACCAGGAGGTGGCGGCAGGCGTTCGCGTCACCGGGACGCTCGTGCAGCCGCGCGTGGAGCTCGTCTCCGACCCGCCGCTTCCCGAGGGGGCGAAGCTTTCCTGGCTCGTGCTCGGCCATGCGCCGACCGAGGCCTCCGGCGCCGACATCGGCCTCCTGCAGACGGCGGCCGCGGCGCTCCTCGACCGCGGGACCGGCGTGCCGCTCACCACGCGGCTCGCCGACGCCGTAGGCGTCGACGAGCTCACGCTGCGCGGGTCGGCGCAGCTCGAGGAGCGGGTGGTCGCCGTGGGCAAGCGCATCTCCGACCGGATCTACCTCAGCTACGAGCAGGGCGTGGGGGCCGTGGCGCAGAGTCTCGTGAAGGTCGACTTCGCGCTCACCGAGCGCGTGTCGCTGCGGGGCCAGACCGGCAGCACGAGCGGCGCCGGCATCTATTACCGCTACGCCTGGGATTAGTCCCATCGGACGGCCGGGCACGCGCCTTGCGGTCCGGACGGTGAACTTCCCGCAAGAGGCTCCCCAAGGAGGTCCTTCATGAGACTGCTCGCATTCCTGGCGGCATTCATCCTCGCCGTTCCCGTGTCGGCGCAACGCGCCGCGTCGCTGCCGGACTTCACCGAGCTCATGAAGAAATCCGGCCCCGCCGTGGTGAACATCATCACCCGCAC
>CAYWSG010000077.1:7799-13843 GCA_964461055.1 uncultured Enterobacteriaceae bacterium
GGTGCGCCTCCCGGGCTGCCGGGCATCCCCGAGGACTTCCAGGAGTTCTTCCGCCGCTTCATGCCCGACATGCCGCCCCCGGGCGCCCAGCCGCGCCAGGGCGTGGGATCGGGCTTCATCATCAGCGCCGACGGCTACGTGATGACCAACGCGCACGTCGTGGCGAACGCCGCGGAGGTGACCGTGCGCATGTCCGACAGCAAGCAGGAGTACAAGGCGAAGGTCGTCGGCGCCGACGAGAGGACCGACATCGCGCTCCTGCGGATCGACGCGAAGGGGCTCCCCACGGTGAAGCTCGGCGACTCGAGCAAGGTGGAGCCCGGCCAGTGGGTGGCGGCCATCGGCTCGCCCTTCGGCTTCGCCAACACCATCACCGCCGGCATCGTGAGCGCGACCGGACGCTCGCTGCCGGCGGAGTCGTACGTGCCCTTCATCCAGACCGACGTCGCCGTGAACCCCGGCAACTCGGGCGGCCCGCTCATCAACCTCGACGGCGAGGTCATCGGCGTGAACTCGATGATCTACAGCGGCACCGGGGGCTACATGGGCGTGTCGTTCGCCATCCCGATCGAGCTCGCCCTCGACGTCACCAAGCAGCTGCAGGCGACCGGCAAGGTGACGCGCGGACGCATCGGCGTCGCGATCCAGCCCATCACCAGGGAGCTCGCCCAGGCCTTCGGCCTCGAGGAACCGCAGGGCGCGCTCGTCTCGAGCGTCGAGCCCGGCGGCCCGGCCGACAAGGCCGGCGTGCGCTCCGGCGACGTCATCGTGGGCTACAACGGCAAGCCCGTAAACGAGGCCGACGAGCTGCCGCGCGTGGTGGCGGCGACCAAGCCCGGCACGAAGGCGACCCTCGAGGTGTGGAGAAACGGCAAGCGCCAGAGGCTCGAGATCACCACCGGCGAGCTGAAGCAGGAGTCGCGCGTCGCTGCCGCGCCGCCCCAGCAGGCGCCGGAAAAGGGCGAGCAGGCGGCGAGGCTCGGCATCACGGTGAGCGAGCTCACGCCGGAGCAGCGCAAGCAGCTCGGCGTCGAGTTCGGCGTCGTCGTCGAGCGCGTGAGCAAGCCGGAGCTGCCGCTGCGCCAGGGCGACATCATCGTCGCCGTGAACCAGGAGCGCTTCCGCAGCGTGGAGGAGTTCCAGCGCCTGCTCCAGAAGCAGCAGGGCGATACCGCGGCGCTTCTGGTGCGCCGCGGCGAAGCATCAATCTACGTGCCCGTGCAGCTCGGATAGACGGCTTAGTCGTCCTCCTCTTCCCTGAGGATGCGGCCATCGGTCGCATCCAGGTGGAGCTCGACCCGGACGCCGCGAGGCGATACCGCCTCGACCTCCCATACGCCGTCCTCCTTCTCGATGCTCTCGACCGCGGTATAGCCCTGCGCTTCGACGCTCGCGAGGATCTGTGCCATGGCGAGCCCGGGCCTGGCGGGCTCGGCAGCGGAAGACGACGAGGGAGCGGGTGGCGCGGACTGCTGCTGTGCATAGACGGCGCCTGCCAGCATCGCGATCACGCCGGCAACTGCAGCGGTGCGTGCGAACGATTTTTTCATCGGTGATTCTCTCCTTCCTGACAAAGTTAGTAGCGCCGGGAATCGGCGCGCTCGCGGCCATCCTCGCCCGGAATCATTAAGGCTGCATTAGGCCGCGATGCAGGATTCCCGACGCACGCACGTCCCGCTGAGGGAGCGGGCAGCAAGCGCACCGAGCGCGCCGGCCGGCGCGCTCGGTATAATCGCGGCGCGCCGGCCGTCCGGCGGGAAGGAGAACAATGCCGAAACACCAGGGAAGGATCGTCATCACTGGCTTCGGCATCGTCGCGCAGGCGCTCCTTCCGCTCCTCATCCGCCATCTGGGCGTGCCGTGCTCGCGCGTCACCGTCATCGAGTTCGCCGAGCGGCCGCAGCTCAGGCCCTGGCTCGACAAGGGCGTGCGCCTCGTGCGCCAGCGCGTCACGCCGTCGAATCTGCCGCGCCTGCTCCGGGCGCATGCCGGACCCGGCGACATGATCGTCGACCTCACCTGGAGCATCGACTTCTTCGCCATGGCGCAGTGGGCGCACGACCACGACGTCCTGTACACCAACGCCTCGCTCGAGTCCTGGGACCCGTCGGCCGAGCTCGAGGACAAGCCGGCGCTCGACAAGTCGCTCTACAGCCGCTACGTGCTCGCGCTCAAGCTGCAGCCGAAATGGCGCGATTCCGCCACCGCGGTGGTGGACCACGGAACCAACCCGGGGCTCATCTCGCACTTCGTGAAGCGCGGGCTGCTCGACATCGCCGCCCGCGCGCTGCGCGATCGCGGCCTGTCGCGAAGCGCCCGCCAGCGCCTGGAGCGGCTCATGGCCGGCGAGGCTTTCGCGGCGCTCGCGCACGCCCTGGGGGTCAAGGTCATCCACTGCAGCGAGCGCGACACGCAGCGGGCCGCGCGGCCCACCGATCCCGACGAGTTCGTCAACACCTGGAGCGTCGAGGGGCTCTGGGAAGAGGCGATCTCGCCGGCCGAGCTCGGCTGGGGCACGCACGAGAAGCGGCTGCCGTTGCTCGCGGTGCGCCCGCGCCACGGCCCGCGCAACCAGATCATCCTGCGCCAGATGGGGCTGAACACCTGGGTGCGCTCGTGGGTGCCTTCGCAGGAGATCGTCGGCATGATGATGCCGCACGGCGAAGCCTTCACGCTGTCGCATGCGCTGACGCTGCGCAAGGCGAACGGACGGCCCGCCTACCGGCCGACCGTGCACTACGCGTACCTGCCGAGCAACGCCGCGATGATCTCGCTGCACGAGCAGCGCTGCCGCGACTACCAGCTGCCGCCGCGGGCACGCATCATGACCGACGAAATCGTCGACGGCGAAGACACGATCGGCGCCCTCATCATGGGCCATCGGTACAAGGCGTGGTGGACCGGAAGCCGGCTCTCCATCGCCGAGGCGCGCCGCCGGGTCAAAGGCGTGAACAGCACCGCGCTTCAGGTGGCCGCCGGGCTCATCGCCGGGATCCTCTGGATGCTCGACAACCCGCGCCGCGGCCTCTGCTTTCCCGAAGACCTGCCGCACGAGGAGATCCTGCGGCACGCGACCCCGTACCTCGGCGAGCTCATCTCCATGCCGGTGGACTGGACGCCGCTCGACAATTTCCACCGGCATTTCGGCGACCGCCCCCTTCTGCAGCCCGACCGCAGGGACCCCTGGCAGTACCGCAACTTCGCCTTCCAGCCGTAAGGGTGCGGTGGAGTATCTCCTCGGCGCCACGGTGATCGCCGCCGCGCTCCTTGGCGCGGGCCATGCCGTGGTCTACAAGCGCGAGGCGCGCTCGGCCGCGCTGTGGGTGCTCGCGATCCTCCTGCTGCCCGCAGCCGGGCCGGTGCTCTATGCGCTCTTCGGCGTGAACCGCGTGCAGCGCCGCGCGGCGCGCCTGCGCGGCACGCGCCCGGTCAAGCGGCCCGCGCCCAACCTGGAGCAGGCGCTGCCCGGGACCCACCTCGCGCCGCTCGCGCGGCTCGTCGGCGCCGTGTCCGAGCGGCCGCTCCTCGCCGGCAACGCGGTGGAGCCGCTGGTCGACGGCCGCGAGGCCTATCCGGCGATGCTCGACGCCATCGAGGCGGCGCAGCACTCGATCGCCCTCGCCTCGTACATCTTTCATGGCAACGGCATCGGCGAGCGCTTCGTCGATGCGCTCGCCGCCGCCCAACGCCGCGGCGTCGCGGTGCGCGTGCTCATCGACGACGTCAGCGTGCGCTTCGCCTGGCACTCGGCGGCGCGGAAGCTGCGCCGCGCCGGCGTGCCCGTGGGCGTGTTCAATCCGACGCTGCTGCCGGCGCGGCTGCACGCGCTGCACCTTCGCAACCACCGCAAGATCCTCGTCGCCGACGGCGCGGTCGCCTTTACTGGCGGCATCAACATCGACCGGCGCTACTGGGGCGAGCGGCCGTTCCGCGACCTCCACTTCCGCCTGCGCGGGCCGGTGGTCGGACAGCTCATGGAGGTGTTCGCCGAGGACTGGGCCTTTGCCACCGGAGAGGCGCTGCGCGGCGAGCTCTGGTTTCCTTCGCAGGAGGACGCGGGCGATTGCCTGGCGCGCGCCGTGGACGACGGCCCGGACGAGCCCTTCGCGCGCGTGCGCTGGGCCTACATCGGCGGCCTGAGCGAGGCGCGCCGCTCGGTGCGCCTTTGCACGCCGTACTTCGTGCCGGATGCGACGCTCATCTCCGAGCTCAACTCGGCCGCGCTGCGCGGCGTGGAGGTCGACATCGTCCTGCCGGAGAAGAGCGACCTGCCGCACGTTCACTGGGCGGCCACCCACCACCTGTGGCAGGTGCTGGAGTGCGGCTGCCGCGTATGGATGCGCCCGCCGCCCTTCGACCACGGCAAGCTCCTGGTCGTCGACGCGGAATGGACGCTGTTCGGCTCGCCGAACTGGGATGCGCGCAGCATGCGCCTCAACTTCGAGCTCGCCGTCGAGTGCTACAGCCGCGAGCTGGGGGCGCGGATGGACGCGCTCGTGCGCGAGCGGCGCGCGGAATCGCGCCCCGTCAGCCTGGCAGCGCTCGACAGGCGAGCACTTCCGGTCAAGCTGCGCGACGGCGTCGCGCGCCTCTTCGCCCCGCTCCTCTAACGAGTCGCCATCATTTGCCCGCGTGGAGCTTCACCCACGCAACGTAGCGGTCCATCCAGTCCTGGAGGAACTTGCGGCTGTCGGGTCCGATCCCGCCGGCGGCGTCGAACAGCCCCTCCTTCATCTGGATGAAGCACTCGGGCTGGCCGAGCGTCGGCACGTCGAGGTAGGCGAGCGAGTTCCTCAGGTGCTGCTGCGCGATCGCGGTGCCGATCGCGCCCACGGAAACGCCGAGCACGCCGGCCGGCTTGCCGGCCCAGACGCTCTGGCCGTACGGGCGCGACGCGTGGTCGATGGCGTTCTTCAGCACGCCCGGCATCGAGCGGTTGTACTCGGGGGTGACGAAAAGCAGCCCGCGCGCGGCGCGGATCTGGTCCTTCAGCCGCTTGACCGGAGCGGCGGGGCTCGCATCGTCGTCCTGGTTGTAGAGCGGCAGGTCGTCGATTCTCACCTGCTCGAAGGAGAACTCCGCCGGCGCGAGACCGGCCAGGGCCGTGGCGAGCTTGCGGTTGAAGGAGTCGCGGCGAAGGCTGCCGACGACGACGGCGATGGGATATTGGCTCATGGCGGGCTCCAGAAGATGCGCTTCGATTTAGCAAGAAGCGCTCCGCCATCCGCCGCGCGGGCAGGACGTTCCGTGCCGACAAGACATCCCCTACTGGTGCGCTCCTTGCATCGAGGAATCCTCTCCACCCCGCGATCCGGAGGCCCCCATGCCGCGTACCCTCTCCCATCCGTATGGACACCACGCAGCGTCCCGCGACGAGCAGCCTTCCAGCCAATGGGGCTGGTTCGTCGGGCTCGGTGTCGCCCTGCTGGCGCTCTCGCTCATCGCGTTCGCAAACCTCCTCGCCGCGACGACGGCGAAGGTGTTCCTCGTCGGCGTGCTGATGCTGGTCGCCGCCGCCGTCCAGCTCGTGCACGCCTTCCAGGTGCGCACCTGGGGCCGCTTCATC
This sequence comes from uncultured Enterobacteriaceae bacterium, assembly GCA_964461055.1. GTDB lineage: Bacteria > Pseudomonadota > Gammaproteobacteria > Burkholderiales > SG8-39 > SCGC-AG-212-J23. Next base: position 13,366 of record CAYWSG010000077.1, read on the forward strand.
CTCTGGCTCCTGGCCGGCATCCTCTACGGCATCGCCGGCATCCTCGCCCTCACGAACCCCGTCCTGGCGGCGGTCGCGCTCACGCTCCTGCTCGCGATCTCGCTCGTCGTGTCGGGGATCCTGCGCATTGCCTGGGGCCTCACGCTGCGCGGCATGCCGGGGCGCGGGTGGGTCATCGCCTCGGGCGTCGTGAGCGTCATCGCCGGGATCGTCTTCTACGCGAGCTGGCCCGAGAACACTCCCTGGCTCCTCGGCCTCGTGCTCGCGGTCGACCTCGGGCTGCAGGGCATTCTCCTGATCGCCTTCGGGTTCGACCTGAAAAGCCTGGCGCGCCGCGCAACCTGACTCACGGCTACTTCAGCGTGTCCTTGACGATGACCTTCACGCCGCCGATCACGCCGTTCGCTTCGCGCTGGACGACCTCGGCGGCGCGGCCGCCGAGCGCGCCCGCGGCATCGATCGCGCCGGTCGCCGCCGC
>CAYWSG010000078.1:0-13765 GCA_964461055.1 uncultured Enterobacteriaceae bacterium
CCCCCGCCTGCGCGGGGGCGACGTATCGCGCCGCTACACCTATCGCGCAGCTACCTATCGCGCAGCTACCACCTATCGCGCGGCTACCACGCGCGGCTACCACGTATCGCGCGGCTACCACGTATCGCGCAGCTGCCCACGTATCGCGGCGTCAAGCCAGCCACGCGATCGCGACGTAGCGCGCGAGCCGCCCGGCGGCCATGAAGGCGAGCGCGGCGAGCCAGTTCACGCGCAGCCAGCCGGCGGCGGCGCACAGCGCGTCGCCCACCACCGGCAGCCAGGCGAGCAGCGTGGCGGCGGCGCCATAGCGCCTGAGCCAGGCAAGCGCCGTCGGGGAAAGATCCTTTCTGGGCGGAAGAAGGCGACCGACGAGGTAGGTCGTCATGCCGCCGGCCGTGTTGCCCAGCGTGGCCACGGCGACGGCGAGCGGCGCGCGGTCGGGATGTGCCGCGAGGTAGGCATAAAGCGCGGCCTCCGAAGGCATCGGGATCAGCGTCGCGGCGGCAAAGCTCACGGCCAGAAGACCGAGCAACTCCATCAGGCCGGGCAATTCCGTCGTGCTAAATTCGGCGGCTCCTGACCGCCCGGCGAAATCCGCGGCAGGTTGACAGCGGGGGGCCGTTGAAGGTCGACAACTATCTCGAGCGCATCCTCAAGGCGCGCGTCTACGACGTGGCCGCCGAGACGCCGCTCGAGCCGGCGCGCGCGCTGTCGAGGCGCCTGGGCAACCGCCTGCTCCTCAAGCGCGAGGACCTGCAGCCGGTCTTCTCGTTCAAGCTGCGCGGCGCCTACAACAAGATGGCGCTGCTCCCCGAGGCCAAGCGCGCGAAGGGCGTCATTACCGCGAGCGCGGGCAACCACGCGCAGGGGGTAGCCCTCGCGGCGCAGCGGCTCAAGTGCCGGGCCGTCATCGTCATGCCGGTGACGACGCCCCGCATCAAGGTGGATGCGGTCGCGGCGAGAGGCGCCGAGGTCGTGCTGCACGGCGACTCCTACAGCGATGCCTACAAGCACGCCGTCGCGCTGCAGCGCCGCCGCGGGCTCGCGTTCGTGCATCCGTACGACGATCCCGACGTCATCGCGGGCCAGGGCACGATCGGCATGGAGATCCTGCGCCAGCACGCCGGTCCGATCGACGCCATCTTCGTCCCGGTCGGCGGCGGCGGCCTCATTTCCGGCATCGCCGCCTATGTGAAGCGCATCCGCCCCTCGGTGCGCGTCATCGGCGTGGAGCCGGTGGATGCCGACGCCATGACGCGGTCGCTTCGCAAGGGCCGGCGGGTCGTTCTCGAGCAGGTCGGCCTCTTTGCCGACGGCGTCGCGGTGAAGCAGGTGGGGAGCAGCACGTTCGCGCTCTGCCGCAAGTACGTGGACGACATGGTGCTCGTCGACACCGACCAGATGTGCGCGGCGATCAAGGACGTCTTCGAGGACACGCGGGTGGTGCTCGAGCCCGCCGGCGCGCTCGCGATCGCCGGCGCCAAGGCCTGGGTGGGCAGGCAGGGTCTCAGGCAGAAGACCCTGGTTGCGGTCGCCTCGGGCGCCAACACCAACTTCGACCGCCTGCGCTTCATCGCCGAGGAGGCGGAGCTCGGCGAGCAGCGCGAGGCGATCCTCGCCGTGACGATCCCGGAGCGGCCGGGGAGCTTCAAGAAGTTCTGCGCCACGCTCGGCGCGCGCAGCGTCACCGAGTTCAACTACCGCATCGCCGACTCGGCCGACGCGCACGTGTTCGTCGGCATCGAAGTGCAGGGCAGGCACGAGACCGCGCGCATCATCGCGAACCTCCGGCGCCATGGGCTTCGCACGCTCGACCTGACGGCAAACGAGATGGCGAAGCTGCACGTGAGGCATATGGTGGGCGGCAGGCCGCCCTGGAAGCAGGTCGGCGGACGTGCGTCGCTCAAGCATGCCGGCAAGGCCCCGCCGGCGAAGGAGTTTCTGTACCGCTTCGAGTTCCCCGAGCGACCGGGCGCGCTCATGCGCTTCCTTTCCAGCATGCGCAGCGACTGGAACATCAGCCTCTTCCACTATCGCAACCACGGCGCCGACTACGGCCGGGTGCTCGTAGGGCTGCAGGTGCCCTCGAGCGAGATGCGGGAGTTCCGCAGCTTCCTGAAAAAGCTCGGCTACCCGTACGCGGACGAGACGCGCAATCCCGCCTACCGGCTGTTCCTCGTGTAGTAGGCCTCGTCGGCGTAGCACACGGGCGAGGCGAGCGAGCCCGAGCCCGCCGGCTCCGGCAGGCCGAGGAACGCGAGTCCCCCCTCGTCGCGCCGGTAGAGGCCGCGCTCGGTCACCACATAGTCCGCCGGGATGTCCCAGGGCTGCGGATAGATCGTCTCGAGGCGCGCACACTCGTAGGTGACGCCGATGACGACGGGCCTGGGGTCGAGCGCTGCGAGGGTGCGGTCGAAGAATCCCGCGCCGTAGCCGAGGCGGTAGCCGCCCTGGTCCCAGCCGTTCATGGGCAAAAGCACCGCCTGGGGGACAACCTCTTGCGAATCCACGGGATACGGAATATCGAGACCGCCCTTCGCCAGCTTTACGCCCGGGTGCCATTCGCGAAAGACGAGGGGCTGGCCGCGCCCGACCACGACCGGCAGCGCCGTCACGGCGCCCTTGTCGCGCAGCGTCCGCGCGAAGTGGCGGGCGTCGTACTCGTTCTTGATCGGCCAGCAGAAAGCGACCCGCTGCGTGGCGAGCCCGGGAAAGGAGCGCTCGAGCGTCGCATCGATGGATCGCCGCCAGGCGTCGACCGTGTCGGCGGCAAGCGCCGCGCGCTCGGCGATCAGGCGTTCGCGCGTCGCTTTTCGCCAGGCTTTGACCTCTTCAAAAGTTTTGCCCATGCTAGACTTTACCGCGTGATCCTCAAGCGCTTCTTAAGCTCGACGCTCGCCGTCGCAGCAAGCGTCGCCATCGGCCACGCGAGCGCTGCGGATTCTTCCGATTCCGACGAAGCGATTCTCCAAGCATACGACGCCTGGCGCGCCGGCGACGCCATGAGGTTCGCCCGGCACGCGCAGGGCCTCGAGAGCCATCTGCTCGCGCCCTGGGTCGAGTACTGGCGCATCGGCATGCGGCTCGAGGACGCCGACCCGCGCGACGTGACGGCGCTGCTCGCCAAGTACGGCTCGACCTACCCGGGGGAGCTCCTGCGCACCGACTGGGCGCGAGCGCTCGGCAAGCGCGGCGACTGGGAGGCCTTCGATCGCGAAGCGGCGGCGCTGCCGCGGCTCGATCTCGAGCTGAAGTGCTACAGCATCGCCTCGCGGCTCGCCGATACCTTCGGCGGAAAGGCCGCCGGCGCCAAGGCTGGCGCACGGGGAAAGACCGACAAGGCGGCGCGGAAAGCCATCGAGCGCGACGTCGAGAGTGTGTGGCTCGCGCGCGAGGCGCTGCCCGAGGGCTGCCAGTCGCTCATGCGCACGGTGCATGCGCGGGGCGGCATCTCGGTGGACGACGTCTGGCGGCGGGTGCGCGTGCTCTTCGAGGAGGGACACATCACCGAGGCGAAGAACGCCCTCGAATACCTGCCGCGGCGCGAGGCGCCCGACGAGCGTCTTCTCGCCCAGGCGGCGCGCGCGCCGCAGCGCGTCATCGACCGGCTGCCGAAGAGCCTCAAGCGGCGCGCCACGCGCGAAGTGGTGGTGCTTGCCGGCATCCGCTATGCACGCAAGGATCCGGCCGCCATGGCCAAGGCGCTGCAGCAGAAGCGCCTCGCCCGGCGGCTCGCCGATGGCGACGAGAAGTACCTCTGGGGCCGCGTCGCGCTCGAAGGGGCGCGCCAGCACCACGAGGACGCGCTCGCCTGGTACGCCAAGGTCGACGCCGACAAGCTCGACGACCATCAGCTCGCGTGGAAGGCGCGCGCGGCCTTGCGCAAGGGCGCGTGGCGGAGCGTCCGGGCCGCCATCGACGCCATGAGCGCTCGCGGCCGCCAGGATCCGGCGTGGACGTACTGGTACGCGCGGGCCCTCGAGGCGCAGGGCGAGGCTTCCGCTGCCCGTGCGTACTACCTCAAGATCGCGGGCGGCACGGATTTCTACGGCCTGCTCGCCAACGAGGAGCTCGGCTACGTGACGGCGCTGCCGCGCACGGCCCATGTGCCGACGGACGAGGAGGTCGCCGCCGCCGGGCAGGTGCCGGCCCTGCGGCGCTCGCTCGAGCTCATCCGCCTGGGCCTTCGCACCGAGGGCGTGTGGGAATGGATCCACGCCATCCGGGGGCTCGACGACGTGCGGCTGCTTGCCGCGGCCGAGCTCGCGCGCCGCGCCGAGGTCTACGACCGCGCCATCTCCGCGGCCGACCGCACCGAGCGCCTGCACAACTTCGCGCTCCGCTACCCGGTGCCATTCCACGACGTCTTCCGCGAGTACGCGCGCAGCCAGCAGCTCGAGGAGGCCTGGGTGCTGGGCCTGGTGCGCCAGGAAAGCCGCTTCATCCCGCACGCGCGCTCGAGCGCCGGCGCCGCCGGCCTCATGCAGCTCATGCCGCGCACCGCGCGCTATGTCGCGCACCGCATCGGCCTGCGCGGCTACAAGCCGGCGGGCGTCATCGATGTCGAGACGAACGTCACGCTCGGCACGGGCTACCTGCGCCTCGTGCTGGACGATCTCGGCCACCCCGTGCTCGCGTCGGCCGCCTATAACGCGGGCCCCGCGCGCGCGAGGCGCTGGCGCGGCGAGCAGCCCCTCGAGGGGGCGATCTATGCGGAGACGATTCCCTTCGGCGAGACGCGCGACTACGTGAAGAAGGTCATGGCGAACGCCGTGTTCTATGCCGCGCTCCTCGAGAGCCGCATGTCTCCGCTCAAGAAGCGGCTCGGCACCGTGCCGGCGCGCGGCGCCGGTGAACCCGCAGGCGAAGACGAGCTGCCCTAGAATCCGGCTGTCCCCAAGGATCGCCTAGAATCCGGCTGTCATGCGGATCGAGAAAGTCCTCGTTCTGGGAGGCTCGGGCTTCGTCGGCCGCCATCTCGTTTCGGGCCTTGCGCGGCGCTCGATCCGCGTCACGGTTCCCACGCGCCGACGCGAGCGCGCGAAGCACCTGCTGCCGCTGCCCACGGTCGACGTCGTGGAGGCCGACATCTTCGCGCCCGGGGCGCTCGAGCGCATGGCGAAGGGCGCCCAGGTCGTCGTCAATCTGGTCGGCATCCTTCAGGGCCGCCGCGGACGGCCCGACGAGCGCGGCCCGAACCACTACGGACCGGACTTCGCGCGCGTGCACGTCGAGCTGCCGCAGGCGGTGCTCGCCGCGTGCCGGTCGCAGGCCGTGCCACGCCTGCTTCACATGAGCGCGCTCAACGCTGCTGCCGACGCGCCTTCGGAGTATCTGCGCTCGAAGGGCATCGGCGAGCAGGCGGTGCTGGCGGCCGAGGATGTCGGCGTGACCGTCTTCCGGCCCTCCGTGATCTTCGGCCCGGGCGACAGCTTCCTCAACCTCTTCGCCAGGCTCTCGCGCTTCCTGCCGGTCCTCGCCGTGCCCTGTCCGCGGGCGCGCTTCCAGCCCGTGTACGTCGGCGACGTGGTCGAGGTCATGCTGAAGGCGATGGACGATCCGGGAAGCCGGGGCAAGCGCTACAACCTGTGCGGCCCGAGCGAATACTCGCTGGAGGACATCGTTCGCTTCGTCTGCCGCGCGACTGGCCGCAGGCGCATGATCATCGGGCTCCCCGATGGCTTGTCGCGCCTGCAGGCACGCCTGCTCGAGCTCGTGCCCGGCGCGCCCATGAGCCGCGACAACGTCCTTTCCATGCAGGTGCCGAGCACCTGCGACGAGCCGTTCCCCTTCGGCATCGAGCCGCGCGCGCTCGAGGGCATCGCGCCGCTCTACCTCTCGCCCGCGGCCGCTCCGCGGGAGCGCTACCCGGAGCTTCGCTGGCGCGCCCGCCGCTAGAATCGTCGTTCCGGCTTCCCGAGGAGCGCGCCCCGTGCAGCTCGTCATCGGCAACAAGAACTACTCGTCCTGGTCGCTGCGCGCCTGGCTCGCGCTCAAGGTGCTTGGCGTGCCGTTCGAGGAGCTGCGGATCCCGCTCTACGAGCCGGCTTCGAAGGCGGCCATCCTGCGGCACAGCCCTTCGGGCAAGGTGCCCTGCCTCATCGATGGCGAGACGGCGGTGTGGGATTCGCTCGCCATTCTCGAGTACCTGGCGGAGTCCCACCCGCAGCTCTGGCCCGCGCAGCGCGCCGAGCGGGCCCGGGCCCGCGCGCTCGCGGCCGAGATGCATTCGGGCTTCCCCAACCTGCGCCAGCACATGAGCATGAACATCCGCAAGCGCCATCCCGGCAAGGGCCGCACGCCGGAAGTGCTGGCGGAGATCGAGCGCATCGCCGCCGTCTGGAGCGCGGCGCGGCGGCCGTTCCTCTTCGGCGAGTTCGGCGCCGTGGATGCCATGTATGCCCCGGTGGCGCTTCGCTTTCGCACCTACGAGGTGGATCTCCCCCGGGACGCGCAGGCATACGCCGACGCGCTGCTGTCGCTCGAGCCCCTGCGCGAGTGGATCGCCGGCGCCGAGCGCGAAACCGAGTCGATACCGGCCTTCGAGCAGTACGGATGAAGGTCTACGTCGTCGGCGGCGCGGTGCGGGACGAGCTGCTCGGGCTGCCGGTCAAGGACCGCGACTACGTGGTGGTCGGGGCGACGCCCGAGGCGATGACGGAGCAGGGATTCCGGCCGGTGGGCAAGGATTTTCCCGTGTTCCTGCATCCGCGCACGCACGAGGAATACGCGCTTGCGCGCACCGAGCGCAAGAGCGGCCGCGGCTACAAGGGCTTCACGGTGTACGCGGCGCCCGACGTGACGCTGGAGGAAGACCTGCGCCGGCGCGACCTGACCATCAACGCCATGGCGCGCGACGAGGACGGGCGGCTCGTCGACCCGTTCGGCGGCGAGCGCGACCTGCGGGCCGGGGTGCTGCGGCACGTGAGCGAGGCGTTTGCCGAGGATCCGGTGCGGATCCTTCGCGTCGCGCGGTTCGCCGCGCGCTTCGGCTTTCGCGTGGCGCCCGAGACGCTGGCGCTGATGAAGGAAATGGTGGCGAGCGGCGAGGCCGACTACCTCGTTCCGGAGCGGGTCTGGCAGGAGTTCGCGAAGGGGCTGACGGAACCGGCGCCGGAACGCATGCTGGAAGTGCTTCGAAAGTGCAGTCTTGCCGCGCGGCTTCTGCCGGAGGTTCGCGAGGTGCCGCGCCGCTGGCCCCCGCTTGGGCCCGGAGCGCTCGCTGCGCGCTTCGCGCTCCTCGCCTGGCCGATGAGCGAAGCGGAAGCGCTCGCGCTCACCGAGCGGCTGAAGCCTCCGGGCGACGTGCGCGATCTCGCGCTGCTCGCCGCGCGCAACCGCGAGCGGCTGCGGGGCGCGGCGGGCGCGCCGGCCGAGGCGCTCCTCGAGCTCCTCAAGGCGACCGACGCGCTACGCCGGCCCGAGCGCTACGCCGAGCTCCTCGAGGTCGCGCGCACGGCCGAACCCGACATCGATCTCACGCGCGCGAAGCGGGCGCTGGAGGTCGCGCTCTCGGTCGATGCGGGCGCCATCGCCGCGGCAAGCCCGGCTGCCGAGATTCCTCGCCGCATCGACGAGGCCCGCCTTCGCGCCATCGCGGAGGCCCTGCCGGCGAAGAACGAGAAAAGCTAGAGAAACCTGACGATCAGGTAGACGAGCAGCGAGAGCACGATCGTGCTCGCGAAGGGCACGTAGTAGAGGCGCCCGCGCACCGGAATCTGGAAGTCGCCCGGCATGCGGCTGACGCCGCGCCGGCCGGCGACGCGCCGGATCCACGGCGTGGCGAACGCTAGAATCACGAGCACGATCAACACCGTCAAGAGCCACTTCAGCATGATCGATCTCTATACGTGGGGGACGCCCAACGGAAGGAAGGTGTCCATTATGCTCGAGGAATGCGCCCTTCCGTACCGGGTGCACAAGATCAACATCGGCACGAACAGCGAGCAGTTCGCGCCGGAGTATCTCAGGATCAATCCGAACGGCAAGATTCCATCCATCGTCGATCCCGACGGGCCCGGCGGCAAGCCCATCGCCATGATGGAGTCCGGCGCCATCCTCATCTACCTCGCCGACAAGACCGGCAAGTTCTTTCCGCAGGCGCGCAAGTACGAGGTGCTGCAGTGGCTCATGTTCCAGATGGGCGGCGTGGGGCCGATGTTCGGCCAGGCGCACCATTTCATGCGCGCGAAGAAGGACGAGATCCCGTACGGCAGCGAGCGCTACGGCAACGAGGCGAAGCGCCTCTACGGCGTCATGGACCGCCATCTCGCGGCGCACGAGCATTTCGCCGACGAGTACAGCATCGCCGACATCGCCATCTACCCCTGGGTGGCGAGGCACGAGTGGCATCGCGTCGACCTGAACGGATTTGCGAACGTGAAGCGCTGGTACGACAGCGTCGGCGCAAGGCCCGCCGTCGTCCGCGGCATGGCCGTTCCGTAGGCGCGCGGCTCAGGGACGGGCGTACTTTCGCAGGAAGGAAAGGATTTCGTCGATCCGGAGCTGCGGCTCGCCCGGGATGGGGCGCGAGCCGACGACGCGGTTCATCCACTGCATGTTGCGCTCCATGCGGGCGACTACGGCGGGCCATTCCTCCGCCGTGTGGCTCCGCGGGTCGGGCAGCACGTGGCACTGGTTGCAGGCGAGCCGGAACGCCTCGCCGGCCGGCGTGTTGACTTCGGGATAGCGCTTCGGGTCGAGCGGAAGCTGGGCGTGCTTCTGCAGGTAAGCGACGATCGCGCGAGTTTCCTCGGCGCTCGGAGCCGTCACGCCGGCCATCATCTCGGCCATCAGCCGCCCCATGTTGCCGCGGCCCTCCATGCGAAACACCATGCGCTCGACGACGGCGGGCCACTTGGCCGCGTGGTGCATGGCCGGGTTGGCGAGGTTGTGGCATTGCACGCAATAGCGCAGAGTGAGCTTCGCGCCCGGCGAGTCGGGCTCCGGCAACTGCGAAGCTTCGTAGGTCGGCGGCAGGAGCCGCGCGAGCATGGGGCCGTGCGGGCTTTGGGCCCAGCGCTCGCGCGCCTTGGCGGCCTCGGCCGCGGGCTCGCCCGGCGCGGCGAAGGCTGCGCAAGCGAAGAGCTGAAGACCGAGGAGGAGGAGACGGCGCACGGGGAGCCGCATGGCTAAAGCGTATGCGATCGGTCGCCGCGGGAAAAGCCGCGAAGCGGCCCATCGACGCCGCGGCCGACCGCCAGGACCTTGAAGAGCTCCCCCATCTCGGCGGGGGAGAGCAGGCGGTTCGCCTCGGCGGCAAGGGGCGCGTAGTGCAGGGCATTCTCGGCGTTCGCTTCGCCCAGCACGTCGGTGATGCCGCAGTTCACCAGGAACTGCGCCTGCGTGGCGAACCCGAGCACCTCCAGGCCGGCGTCGCGCGCGGCGGTTGCGAGCGCCGTGAAGTCGACGTGGGCCGTGAGGTCCTCGAGGCCCGGCCGCCGGAACACGTCGGCGTGCGCCGTATGCCGGTGGTGGCACATGAGCGTGCCGGCGGCGCGTTGCGGGTGGTAGTACTCGGCGCGCGGAAAGCCGTAGTCGATGATCAGGATGACGCCGCTCTCGAGCGCCTCGGCGAGGCTGCGCATCCATGCCTGGCCGACGAGCCCGATCTCGCTCTCGTAGGGCGGCGGCGGCGAGAGGCGCTCGGCCTGCGCGAGAAGCTCGCCCTCGGCCGGGCGCTCCTGCCACGCAAGCCGGGCGCCCTCGAGGGCGACGCCGCGCTCGAAGATGCCGTCCTCGCGCCAGGCGACCGCGTGCACCGGGATGGCATCGGCCACTTCGTTCGCGATGACGACGCCGCGGAAGCGCTCCGGCAGCGCGCGCATCCACCGCGCGCGCGCGCCCAGGCGCGCGCGCTGCATGGCCTCGAGCGCCGGGCTCGTCTCGAGGATGTGGTAGTCGAAGGGCGCTTCGTCCAGCAAGGCCTGCGCCAGCGCGCCGCTCCCCGCGCCGAGCTCCAGTACCGCCGGGAAGGGAAGCTCGCGCAGCTGGCGCGCGAGCGTGCGCGCGAACAGCTTCCCGAGCTCGGGTGCGGTGACGAAATCGCCCTGCGCGCCGAACTGCCGCGCGCCCGTGGCGTAATAGCCGATGCCGGGCTCATGCAGGGCGAGCTCCATGTAGCGGGCGAACGGGATCCAGCCGCCGCTGCGACGGATCTCGTCTGCGATCAGGGAAAGCGGCCCGCCGCCTCGCGCTACCACGTGGGGAATTTAACCTACAATCGGCCGCATCCATGGAGGGAACGCTACAGGGCAAGGTCGCCCTCGTGACGGGCGCCGCCCGCCGTGTCGGGGCGGCCATCGCGCGGCGGCTGCACGCAGAGGGCGCCAATGTGGTGCTGCACTACCGCGACAGCGCCGTCGAGGCGGAAGGGCTGGCGGGCGAGCTGAATGCGCTGCGGCCCCAGAGCGCGGCGACCGTGAAGGCGGAGCTGCTCGCCCCGATCGCGCCAAGGGCGCTCGTCAACGCCACGGTGGATGCCTTCGGCGGGCTCGACATCCTCGTCAACAACGCCTCCACTTTCTTCGCGGTGCCGGTGGGTCGCATCGAGGCTTCGCACTGGGAGGCGCTCGTCGGCTCCAACGTGCGCGCCCCGCTCTTCATCGCGCAGGAGGCGCTGCCGCAGCTGCGCAAGGGCGGCGGCTCCATCGTCAACATCGTCGACATCCATGCCGATCGGCCGCTCAAGGGCTACGCGGTGTACAGCATCGCCAAGGCGGCCCTGGCGGCGCTCACCCGCTCCCTCGCCGTGGAGCTCGCCCCCGAGGTGCGGGTGAACGGCGTTTCCCCTGGCGCCATCGCGTGGCCGGAAGATGGCCAGTTCCCGCCCGAGGAGCGAAACCGTATCGTCGCCACGACGCCGCTCGCGCGCGTCGGGGCTCCGGAGGATGTCGCGCAGGCGGTACACTTCCTCGCCTGCGCCCCCTACGTGACCGGGCAGATCGTGGCGGTCGACGGCGGACGCTCCGTCTTCATCTAAGGAAGGACATCATGGCGTGGACCTGGCTCGCGGTGGCGGGCGTCCTCGAGGTCGCTTGGGCAATCGGCCTCAAGTACACCGACGGCTTTACCCGTCTCGTTCCCACGGTGCTAACGCTCGTGGCGATGGGCGCGAGCGTCTACTGCCTCGCGGTGGCGGTGCGAAGCATCCCGATCGGAACCGGCTACGCGGTGTGGACCGGCATCGGCGCGGTCGGCGTGGCGATCCTCGGCATCGTGCTCTTCGGCGAGCCGGCGCAGCTTGCGCGCCTCGCCTGCATCCTGCTCATCGTGGCCGGCATCGTCGGCCTCAAGCTGGTGACGCCGGCATGACGGACCCGCGAAAGCGCCGGTACGAAGAGAACAAGCTCGCCAAGCGCCTGCGCAACCTTGCCGGCCAGGCGATCGCCGACTTCGGCATGATCGAGGCGGGCGACCGGATCATGGTCTGCCTCTCGGGCGGCAAGGACAGCCATGCGCTGCTCGACGTGCTGCTCGCGCTGCAGGCCAAGGCGCCGGTGCGCTTCGAGCTCGTGGCGGTGAACCTCGACCAGAAGCAGCCCGGCTTCCCCGGCGAAGTGCTGCCCGCCTACCTCGAGAGCCGCGGCGTGCCCTACCGGATCGTCGAGCAGGACACCTACTCCGTGGTGAAGCGCGTCATCCCCGAAGGCGCGACGATGTGCTCGCTCTGCTCGCGCCTTCGGCGAGGCATCCTTTACCGGGTGGCGGGCGAGCTCCGCGCGACCAAGATCGCGCTCGGGCATCACCGCGACGACATCCTGGCGACCTTCTTCCTCAACCTCTTCTACCAGGGGCGGCTCAAGGCCATGCCGGCGAAGCTCGTCTCCGACGACGGCCGGCACGTGGTGATCCGCCCGCTCGCCTATGTCCCGGAAAGCGACCTCGCCGCCTACGCCGAGGCGAAGGCATTCCCCATCATCCCCTGCACGCTCTGCGGCTCGCAGGAAAATCTCCAGCGAAAGCAGATCGGGGCGATGCTGCGGGAATGGCAGAAGGCCCAGCCCGGCCGGATCGAGTCGATCCTGCGGGCGCTCACCGATGTCGCGCCTTCGCACCTGCTCGACCGAAACCTTTTCGATTTCGCCGGTCTAACCTCCAAGACGCCTCCCGCCACGAACGAGCCCATGCCGGACCTCCAGATCGTCCGCTTCGCCGAAGCATGAAAAAGCCCACCGTCCTCGAGCTCAAGCGCAAGAAAGGCGAGCGTCTCGCGATGCTCACCGCCTACGACTTCCCCACGGCCCGGCTGGTGGCCGAGGCGGGCGTGGATCTCATCCTCGTCGGCGACTCGCTCGGCATGGTCGTGCTGGGCTACGACTCCACCGTGCCGGTGACGGTGGACGACATGGTCCATCACACCAAGGCGACGCGCCGCGGCGCGCCGGAGGCATTCGTCATCGCCGACCTGCCGTTCCTCTCCTACGCCACGCCCGAGGCGGCGCTCGCCAACGCCGGGCGGCTCATGAAGGAGGCGCTGGCCGACTCGGTCAAGGTGGAAGGCGGAACGGAGGTCGTGCCCATCGTCGAAGCGCTGGTCCGGTCTGGCGTTCCCGTTCTCGGCCACGTCGGCCTCACGCCGCAGACTGCGTCCGCGCTCGGCGGCTACAAGCTGCAAGGCAAGGACGAGGCGCAAGCGCGCAAGATCGTCGAGGACGCGGTTGCGCTCGAGGCGGCGGGCTGCTGGGGCGTGGTGCTCGAGCTCGTGCCGGCGCCGCTCGCCAAGCTCATCACCGAGCGCATCGGCATCCCGACCATCGGCATCGGCGCCGGCGCCGATTGCGACGGTCAGGTGCTCGTGTTCCACGACATGGTCGGCCTCTTCTCCGGCTTTACGCCCACGTTCGTGAAGCGCTACACGGAGGCCGGCGCGGCGATCCGCAAGGCGGTCGAGCGCTACGCCGAAGAAGTGCGCTCCGGCGCCTTCCCCTCGGGTGGCCAGAGCTTCGGCATGAAGGACGAAGTGGTGAAGCGCCTGTATGGCAGTTGATGCCTGCAGGGCGGTCGTTGTCAGGCTCGCCTAGGCCTTTCCACCCTAAGTGAGAATTCTCCACACGGTCCTGGTCACGCTGACGTTGGCGGGCTGCTCTGCGCACGACTGGCGCACGGCGAGCCGCGAGCCGGTAGGGCTCGCGCCCGATCCGCAGGCCGCGCGCGAGGCCATCGTGCAGGTCTACGGCGCGCGCACCGTCGGCTGGAAGGGCATCTTCGGCGTGCACACGTGGATCGCGACCAAGCCGACCAACGCGCCGCAATGGACGGTGTACGAGGTAGTCGGCTGGCGCCTGCGCTGGAGCGACTCGGCGGTGGTGATCAGCCATCGCGCGCCGGACGGCCGCTGGTTCGGCTCGGTGCCCGAGCTCTATGCCGACAAGCGGGGCGCGGGCGTTGACGAGCTCATCCGGCGCATCGACAAAGCTGCGCACGCCTATCCCTACGCGGGCGAATACGGCCTGTGGCCCGGCCCGAACTCCAACACGTTCACCGCCTGGGTCACGCGTGCGGTGCCGGAGCTGGAAGTCGATCTTCCCGGCACCGCGATCGGCAAGGACTACCTGCGCGGCCAGTTTCTCGCGAGCGCGCCGAGCGGCCGCGGCGTGCAGCTCTCGCTGCGCGGGCTTCTCGGCGCGACGGCGAGCAGCGTCGAAGGACTCGAGATCAACCTGCTCGGCCTGTCTTTCGGCGTAGGCCCCTCGGGCCTCAAGCTCCCCTTCATCGGCCGCATCGGCGGCGGCCGCGGCTTCGGCGATCCGCCGCTGACGGCCAA
>CAYWSG010000079.1:0-13649 GCA_964461055.1 uncultured Enterobacteriaceae bacterium
GGCCTGAAGACCCGCCGCGAGGTGCTCGGCGCCGAGTACGTCGACAAGTCGATGGCCGGGGTCGACGACTTCAGCCGCGAGTTCGTCGAGCTGCTGAACACCTATTGCTGGAACGACATCTGGAACCGGCCGGGCCTGCCGCGCAAGACCCGCTCCATGCTGAACCTCGCCATGCTTTCGGCGCTCGGCAAGGAGCACGAGCTGAAGCTGCATCTGCGCGGGGCGCTCAACAACGGATGCACGAAGGACGAGATCAAGGAGGTCCTCCTCCAGGTGGCGATCTACTGCGGCGTGCCCGCCGCCGTGGTGGCCTTCCGCTGCGCGAAGGAAGTGTTCGGCGGAAAATGAGGAACAGGATCTTGCGGAAAGGGAGCTCGAGGAACAGGAACGCGATCGCGACGGTCGCCTTCATCGGCCTCGGCGCCATGGGCGTGCCGATGGTCGCGAATCTGGAGAAAGCCGGGTTCCGGGTGCGAACCTACGACGTCAACGGCAAGGGCAATTGCGCCTCCGGCCGGGAGGCGGCCGAGGGCGCGCAAGTGCTCGTGACGATGCTGCCGAACGGCGCCATCGTGCGCGAGGCCGTGCTGCAGGCGCTGCCCGGGCTCGCCCGGGGAGCGATCGTGCTCGACATGAGCTCCTCGGATCCGGCCGGCACGCGCGAGCTCTCCCGCCGGCTCGCGCGGCGCGGCATCGAGCTCGTGGATGCGCCGGTATCGGGCGCGGTCATCGGCGCGCGGAACGCCACCCTCGCCATCATGGTCGGCGGCTCGCCGCGCGCCTTCGAGCGCGTACGGCCCGTGCTGGAGGCGATGGGCAGGCAGATCTTCCACGTCGGCCCGACCGGCGCCGGGCATGCGGTCAAGGCGCTGAACAACTATCTCGGCGCCGTGGGCACCATCGCCGGGTTCGAGGCGCTGCTCATCGCGAGGAAGTTCGGGCTCGATCCCGAGCCGATGCTCGCCGCCATCAACGCCTCGACGGGCCGCAACAGCACCACGGAGCGCAAGATCCCGCGCGACATCCTGCCCGGCACGTTCGCCTCCGGGTTCCGGCTCGCGCTCATGGCGAAGGACGTCGGCATCGCCGCCGGCCTTGCGAAGGGCCTCGGGCTGAAGACGCCCTTCCTCGCCACGACACTGAGGACCTGGAAGGCCGCGCAGCGGGCGCTCCCCGCCGATGCCGACCACGTCGAGATCTACAAGGTGCAGGAAGCGCTCGCCCTGGGAAGGACGATCGGGCAGCAAAAAGCGCGCAGGAAGGCGCGGAGCGGAAGACGCTCTACGCGGCGCGCGCCGTCGCGGGGAAGGAAGCTTCCATCTCGCGCCGCAGCCGCACGGCGCTCGCCTGCGCGTCGTAGGCTACGTCTGTCCACCTGACGGGCTCGCCGGCCGCCACGGGCCGCGTCACCTTCCAGCCGTGCGCGAGCCCGAGCGGCAGGCAGCCGCTCGCGAGCGAGTCCGCCGCCGGCATGAGGCGGCCGACCACCGTGTAGCCGCCCTCGCCGTCGAGGACTTCGCCGGGCGCCAGCGCCTTCTTCGCCACGGCCACCGCGTCGGCACGCCAGCCCGTGGGACAGCCGGTCGGCTCGCGGCGCAGGCCGACGGAGGCGACCGAGATGCCGACCTCCAGGCCGATGAGGTGCCAGCGCTTGTAGAGGCAGGCATACCGGCCCGAAGGATCGGTCTTCACGCCGTACTCCGAGAAGCAGCGCTGGATGTAGTCCGTCTCGCCCTCGAAGACGACGAAGACGCCGAAGCGGATGTCGTACGGGATGGGCGTGCCGTCGGCGCGCAGCGAGGAGATCACTTCCACCTGGCCCTTGTGGTGCAGCACGCCGCCCTCGCTCTTCGGGCGCATGAGGGCGGGAATCTCGTCCACCGACCCCGGCGGATACACGAGCCCGTACGGGGCGGGCGTGAGGCCCGTCGCGTTGCACACCGCGCTCGTCTCGATGGCGGGCTTGGAGCCGTCGAGGAACGAGTTGAACATCTTGGGATTCAGGCCGCCGATGCGGGCCTGCTCGGGCGTGAGCCCGTAGTGCCCCCACACCGTCTCGGGCGTCGACTGCGCGAAGTGCGGCAGCCACTTGTGCCCGCGCCCGGCCGCCACGACCGGGAAGCCGGCGGCGCGCGCCCAGTCGACCAGGTCGCAGATGAGCGCCGGCTGGTCCCCATAGGCGAGGCTGTAGACGACGCCCGCCTCCGCCGCTTTCCGTGCAAGGATCGGCCCGCAGAAGGCGTCGGCCTCCACCGTCACCATGACGACGTGCTTGCCGTGGCGGAACGCCTCGAGCGCATGGTCCACCGCGGCGGGCGGATTGCCTGTCGCCTCGACCACGATGTCGAGCGCCGGATGGGACACCAGCGCGCGCCAGTCCTCGCCGATGTGGGTGTTGCCCTCCTTGAGCGCGCTGTCCAGCGAAGCGGCGGAATACGCCGCCTGCGGCCAGCCGACCCGCTTCAGGTTCTCGCGCGCGTTGTCCGGCCGCAGGTCGGCGATGCCCACGAGGTGGATCCCCGGCGTCTTCGGCACCTGCGCGAGGTACATCGCGGCGAACTTGCCCGCGCCGATGACGCCGATGCGCAGCGGCTTGTCCTTGCGCTCCAGCAGCTTCGCGTAGAGGTTCATTCAGGCCGCCTTCAGGGCGCCCTGCAGCTCCTCGGGCGGCGTGCCGCCCTTCCAGGGAAGCGGCACGTCGTAGTGCCTGAGCAGGCAGTCGTCCGGCAGGCACTCGATCGGCGTGAAGTCGCGGTGCGCGATGTAGCCGGGCCGCTTGAAGCGGCGGATGTGGTTCGACACCGCGCAGAGCGAGAGGTAGACGCTCACGCGGTTCCACGGCGAGAGGTTCGACGTCGAGGCGTGCACGAGGCAGCCGTGGAAGAGGATCATCGACCCGGCCGGGCCCTTCGGCGCGACGATGCCGCCTTTTTCCACCAGCTTGCGGATGGTGTCGTTGTTGATGGTCCAGAGCGGATAGCTCGTCGTGCTGGTGTCGTGCGAGGCGTCGAGCACGCCCTGCTTGTGGCTGCCCGGGATGAACATGAGCGGGCCGTTGAACTCGTTCACCTCGTCGAGGAAGATGGCCACGTTCATGGCGCGCGCCTCGGGCATCTGGTCGTCGTTCAGCCAGGTGCCGTAGTCCTGGTGCCATTGCCAGACGTCGCCGTCGAAGGCCATCTTGCCGTTGATCTTGAACTGGTGCATGTACAGGTCTTCGCCGAAGATCTGCTTCACCGGCTCCACCATGCGCGGATGGCGCGCGAGCTTGGCGAAGGGATAGCTGTAGAGATGGGCGGCGAAGTTGGTGCGCACCACGTCGCCCGTCTTCTCGCGCACGTTCTCGGGGCGGCGCTGCGCGTAGAGCGCCGGCACCTCGTCGGTCAGCGCCTTGACCTCGGCCGCGGAAAAGAGCGACGGGAAGAAGAGATAGCCGTCGCGATCGAACTGCTGGAGCTGCTCGGGGGACAACTTCATGGGACTCTCCTCGCTGGCTGCACGCGAGCCTAGTTTACTGCCGGGCGCGGACCGGCTTCACGGGCTGTTCCACGATCTGGAAGAAGACTTCCCCCTCCCGGATCATGCCGAGCTCGTAGCGCGCACGCTCCTCGATCGCCTCGGTGCCCTGCTTGAGGTCGCGCACCTCCGCGGCGAGGGCGGCGTTGCGCGCCTCGAGGCCGGCGTTGCCGGCGCGCTGCGTGGCGAGCTGGCCCTCCAGCGCCCAGGCCCGCAGCCAGCCGCCCTTTCCCAGCCACAGCGGGTACTGGATGAGGACGATGAGCGCGCCCAGGATGCCGGCGAGGAGCTTCACCCGGACGGCCTCATGCGAGCCGCGCGAAGGCCTCGCGTCCCGGATAGCCGACCGAGTCGCCGAGGTCCTCCTCGATGCGCAGAAGCTGGTTGTACTTCGCCACGCGGTCGGAGCGCGACAGCGACCCGGTCTTGATCTGCAGCGCGTTCGTGCCCACGGCGATGTCGGCGATGGTGGTGTCCTCGGTCTCGCCCGAGCGGTGCGAGAGCACCGTGCCGTAGCCGGCCCGCTTCGCAAGCTCGATCGCCTCGAACGTCTCGGTGAGCGTGCCGATCTGGTTCACCTTGATGAGGATCGCGTTCGCCGCCGACTGGCGG
Organism: uncultured Enterobacteriaceae bacterium; assembly: GCA_964461055.1. Lineage (GTDB taxonomy): Bacteria > Pseudomonadota > Gammaproteobacteria > Burkholderiales > SG8-39 > SCGC-AG-212-J23. The sequence goes on from CAYWSG010000079.1 coordinate 4,129, forward strand.
ATGCCTTCGCGGAGGATCCGGGCATTGGTGACGAAGAGGTCGTCGCCCACGAGCTGGACCTTCCTGCCGAGCTTCGCCGTCAGGAGCTTCCACCCTTCCCAGTCGTTCTCCGCCATGCCGTCCTCGATGGAGACGATCGGATAGCGCGCGGCGAGGTCGGCCAGGTAGTCGACGAACTCCGCCGAGGAGAAGGTCTTTCCCTCCGACGCGAGCACGTAGCTGCCGTCCCTGTGGAACTCCGAGGCCGCGCAGTCGAGCGCGATCAGCACGTCGCGCCCGGCGGCATAGCCCGCCTTGCCGACCGCCTCGATGATGAGCTCGATCGCCGCCGCGTGCGTGGGGAGGTTCGGGGCGAAGCCGCCCTCGTCGCCCACCGCGGTGGGCATGCCCTTCGAGTCGATGAGCGACTTCAGCTTCTGGAACACCTCCGCCCCGCAGCGCAGCGCCTCGCGGAACGACTGCGCGCCCACCGGCACGATCATGAATTCCTGCAGGTCGAGGCTGTTGTTCGCGTGCGCGCCCCCGTTCACCACGTTCATCATCGGCACGGGCATCCGCATGGGAGCGGCGCCGCCGAAGTAGCGGTACAGCGGCAGCCCCGATTCCTCGGCGGCGGCCTTGGCCACCGCCATGGAGACGGCGAGCATGGCGTTCGCGCCCAGGCGCGACTTGTTCTCGGTGCCGTCGAGCTCGATCAGCGTCTTGTCGATGAACGCCTGCTCGGAGGCGTCGAGGCCCACGATCGCCTCCGAGACCTCGGTGTTCACGTTCTCGACGGCCTTCAGCACGCCCTTGCCGCCGTAGCGGCCGCTGTCGCCGTCGCGCAGCTCGATCGCCTCGCGGCTCCCGGTGGAAGCGCCGGAAGGCACCGCGGCGCGTCCCATCACCCCGGACTCGAGGAGCACGTCGGCCTCCACCGTCGGGTTGCCGCGCGAATCGAGGATCTCCCTTGCCACCACGTCAACGATCGAGCTCATGGCTTCACTCTGTCACCTGGGTTTCGACGAATCCGGACTTCTTGACCACGCGATCGAGCGCGACCAGCGTGTCGAGCAGCTCCTCCATGAGGCCGAGCGGCCAGGAGTTCGGGCCGTCGCAGAGCGCCTCGTCGGGCCGCGGGTGTGTCTCCATGAAGAGGCCCGATACCCCGGCGGCCACGGCGGCTCGCGCGAGCACGGGGATGAACTCGCGCTGCCCCCCGCTCGCCGAGCCGAGCCCGCCGGGAAGCTGCACCGAGTGCGTGGCGTCGAAAACGACCGGGCAGCCGGTGGCGCGCATGATCGCGAGGCCGCGCATGTCCGTGACGAGGTTGTTGTAGCCGAAGCTGAAGCCGCGCTCGCAGACCATGATCCGGTCGTTGCCCGCGCTCCTCGCCTTCTCGACCACGTTGCCCATCTCCCAGGGCGAGAGGAACTGCCCCTTCTTGATGTTGAGCGGCCGGCCCTGGCGGGCGGCGTTGCGGATGAAGTTCGTCTGCCGGCAGAGGAAGGCCGGCGTCTGCAGCACGTCGACCACCGCCGCGACCTCGGCGAGGGGGGTGTCCTCGTGCACGTCGGTGAGCACGGGCACGCCGATCTGCCGCTTCACCTCGGAAAGGATGCGCAGCCCCTCTTCCACTCCGGGCCCGCGGTAGCTCTGGCCGGAGCTGCGGTTCGCCTTGTCGAAGGAGCCCTTGAAGACGTAAGGCACCTCGCGCGCCTTCGCGAGCGCTTTCAGGTGCCCGGCGACCTCGAGGCACAGCGCCTCGCTTTCCAGCGTATCGGGCCCCGCAATGAGAAAGAGAGGCCGGTCGAGCCCGACCTGGAAGCCGCAGAGGTTCACGCCGCCGCGCCCTGCCGGCGGGTCATGCGCGAACGACCGACAGCGTGCCGCCGGGCCGCTTCTCGCGCGCGCGCCGCTCGAGCGCCGCCTCGACGAACGCGCGGAAGAGCGGATGGCCGCCGCGCGGCGTGGAAGTGAACTCCGGGTGGAACTGCACGCCGACGAAGAACGGGTGCCCCGGAAGCTCCATCATCTCCGGCAGCTGCTCGCTCGGCGTGCGGGCCGTGACCTTGTAGCCCTTGGCCTCGAGCTGCGGCACATAGACGTTGTTCACCTCGTAGCGGTGCCGATGGCGCTCGTTGACCTCCGGGCCGTAGATCTCGTAGGCGAGCGTGCCCTTCTCCACCGGGCATTTCTGCGCGCCCAGGCGCATGGTGCCGCCGAGGTCCGAGGACTCGGTGCGCTTCTCGATGCGCCCGGTGCGGTCGAGCCATTCGGTGATGAGCGCGACCACCGGATGCGGCGTGTCGGGGTCGAACTCGGTGCTGTTGGCCCCGGCGAGCCCGCAGACGTTGCGCGCGAACTCGATCGTGGCGAGCTGCATGCCGAGGCAGATGCCGAGGTACGGGATGCCGTTCTCCCGCGCGCAGCGGATGGCGGCCATCTTGCCCTCGGTGCCGCGCTTGCCGAAGCCGCCGGGCACGAGGATGCCGTCCATCTTCTCGAGCGGCGCCACCCCGCTCGACTCGAGCTCCTCGGAATCGAAGTAGTGGATGTTGATGCGCGTGTTGGTGTGGATGCCGGCGTGCCGCAGCGCCTCGTTCAGCGACTTGTACGAGTCCTGCAGGTCGACGTACTTGCCGACGAAGGCGATGTCGACCTGGTGCTTGGGGTTCTCGAGCGCGTGGACGAGCTTCTTCCACTCGCCCAGGTCGGCCGCGCGCGCCAGGATCCCGAGCTTGTGGCAGACGATCTCGTCGAGCATCTGCTCGTGCAGCATCATCGGGATCTTGTAGATCGTGTCGACGTCCCAGGCGGAGATCACCGCCTCCTTCTGCACGTTGCAGAAGAGCGCGATCTTGCGCCGCTCGTCCTCGGGCAGCGGCGCGACCGTGCGGCAGACGATGGCGTCGGCCTGGATGCCGATCTCGCGCAGCTGCTTCACCGAGTGCTGCGTGGGCTTGGTCTTGATCTCGCCCGCCGAGGCGATGTAGGGCACGAGCGTGAGGTGGATGTAGCAGACGTTGTTGCGCCCCAGGTCGAGGCCCATCTGGCGGATCGCCTCCAGGAACGGCAGGGACTCGATGTCGCCCACCGTGCCGCCCACCTCGACGATCGCCACGTCGGCGTCGCCCGCGCCGCGCTTGATGAAGGCCTTGATCTCGTCGGTGATGTGCGGGATCACCTGCACCGTCCCGCCCAGGTAGTCGCCGCGGCGCTCCTTCTTGATCACCGACTCGTAGATCTGGCCGGTGGTGAAGTTGTTGTAGCGGCGCATCCTCGAGCTCTGGAAGCGCTCGTAGTGGCCCAGGTCGAGGTCGGTTTCCGCCCCATCCTCCGTGACGAACACCTCCCCGTGCTGAAACGGGCTCATGGTGCCCGGATCGACGTTGATGTAGGGGTCCAGCTTGATGTTGGTGACGCGGATGCTGCGCGACTCGAGGATCGCGGCGAGGGAGGCGGCGGCGATGCCTTTCCCGAGCGAGGAAACTACACCACCGGTTACGAAAACATACTTGGTCATGAACCCACGGCGTGTAGGGATGGACGAGTTTACACGAAATCGGCGCGAAGCAACCGCGCCGGGGCGGAATGGCGGCCCGCGCCGCGCTACGAAGCGAGCTCGGCGCGGTTCTTGAAGTGCTCGAGCGCCTCGGGGTTGGCGAGCGCCTCGAGGTTGCGGACCGGCCTGCCGTGGACGGCTTCGCGCACCGCGAGCTCGACGATCTTGCCGCTCTTGGTGCGCGGGATGTCGGCAACCTGCAAGATCTTCGCCGGCACGTGGCGCGGGGTCGTGTTGTCGCGGATGCGCTTCTTGATCCTGTTCGCCAGGTCCTCGGAAAGCTCCAGGCCCTCGCGCAGCTTCACGAAGAGCACCACGCGCACGTCGCCGGCCTGCCCGGGCGGCCAGTCCTGCCCGATGACGAGCGACTCCACCACCTCCTCGAGCTGCTCGACCTGGCGGTAGATCTCGGCCGTGCCGATGCGCACGCCGCCCGGATTCAGCACGGCGTCGGAGCGGCCGTAGATGATGATCCCGCCGTTCGCGGTGATCTCGCACCAGTCGCCGTGGCGCCAGACGTTGGGGTACCGCTCGAAGTAGGCCGCGCGGTAGCGGCTGCCGTCGGGGTCGTTCCAGAAGCCGATCGGCATCGAGGGGAACGGCCGCGTGCAGACGAGCTCGCCCTTCTCCCGCTCGAGCGACCGCCCCGCGTCGTCGAAGACCTCGACCGCCATGCCGAGGCCCTTCGCCTGGATCTCGCCCCGCCACACCGGCCCGGCCGGATTGCCGAGCACGAAGCACGAGACGATGTCGGTCCCGCCGGAGATCGACGACAGGCACACGTCGTCCTTGACGCTGCCGTAGACGTAGTCGAACCCCTCGGGCGAAAGCGGCGAGCCGGTCGAGAGCACGGCCCGCAGCGCCTCCAGCCGGTGGCTGCGCTTCGGCTCGAGCTTCAGCTTGATGAGCGAGTCGATGAACTTGGCCGAGGTGCCGAAATGCGTCACGCGCTCGGCCTCGGCGTAGTCGAAGAGGATGCGCCCGCGCCCGACCGAAGGCGAGCCGTCGTAGAGCATGAGGGTCGCCCCCGAGGCGAGCCCCGAGACGAGCCAGTTCCACATCATCCAGCCGAGCGTCGTGAAGTAGAAGAGCCGGTCGCCCGGGCGCACGTCGCTGTGGTACTGGTGCTCCTTCAGGTGCTGCAGCAGCGTGCCGCCCGTGCCATGGACGATGCACTTCGGCACGCCGGTCGTCCCCGAGGAGTAGAGGATGTAGAGCGGATGGTTGAACTCGACCTGCTCGAAGGCGATGTCGCCGGGGCTGTAGCCTTCAAGGAACCTCTCGAGGGAAACCCCGACGGTGACGGGGGTCCCCAGGTAGGGAAGCACGACGCAGGCCTCGACCGAAGGCAGCTTCCCGAGGATCGCCTTCACCTTCTCCTGGCAGTCGAATTCCTTGCCGCCGTAGTAGTACCCGTCGGCGCAAAAGAGCACCTTGGGCTCGATCTGCCCGAAGCGATCGAGCACGCCCTGGACCCCGAAATCGGGCGAGCAGCTCGACCAGATGGCGCCGAGGCTCGTCGCGGCGAGCATGGCCGCCGTGGCCTCCGGCAGGTTGGGCAGGTAGCCGGCGACGCGATCGCCTTTCCTCACCCCCGAGGCCGAGAGCGCCTGGGCCAGGCGGGAAACGAGCTCGTGGAGCGCCCGGTGCGAAAGGCGCCGCCGGACGCGGTCCTCGCCCCAGAAAACGATGGCTTCCCCGTCGTCCCGCCGGCGGAGCAGGTTCTCGGCGAAACTGAGCCGCGCCTGCGGGAACCACTGGGCGCCCGGCATGCGCTCGCCGTCCACGAGCGTCGGGCCGCTGCGCGTGCCCAGGGCGCCGCAGTCGTCCCAGACCAGGTTCCAGAAAGCCTCGGGCTCGCGCACCGACCAGGCGTGGAGCGCCGCGTAGTCCTTCACGCCCTGCTTCGCCATGAGCTCGCCCATGCGCGTCGAAGCGGCGCGCTCCGGCGAGGGCGTCCAGAGCGGCCTGGCAGCGGCGCCGCTCATTGCAGGCGCCTTCGGATCTCTTCGGGGATGCGCACGGGCTTCTGCTTCTCCATGTCGATGAAGACGACGACGGCCTCGCCATCGGCGTAGGGCGCCGCCTCGGGTCCCGAGCCGGCGTCCACGCGCAGCTCGTAGTAGGTCGTCACGCTCGAGCCGCCGGGCGGGCCGGTAAAGACGCGCACCTCGACGGTGCCCGGGTAGGTCATCGGCCGGCGGAAATTGCACGTGGTGGTGGCGATGACGATGCCCGTGTTCTTCCAGGCGTCGGCCTCGGGCACGAGCGCGTCGAACCAGCCGATGCGCGCCTGCTCCATGAAGCGGAAGTAGACCGTGTTGTTCACATGGCCCATCGCATCCATGTCGCCCCAGCGAAGCGGAATGATCTCGGTGTGAACGAGCTTGCGCCGCACCTCGCCCTGCGCGCGCGGCTCCGCCTGCGTAACCGGTGCTCCCATCGCGCTGATTATAATTCCCGCCCATGACCCGCGAATCGATGGAGTACGACCTCGTCGTCGTAGGCGGCGGGCCGGCCGGCCTCGCCGCGGCGATTCGTGCGAAGCAGCGCTCGCCCGAAGTCTCCGTCTGCGTGCTCGAAAAGGGCTCGGAGATCGGCGCGCACATCCTCTCCGGCGCGGTGGTCGACCCGCGCGCGCTCTCCGAGCTCATCCCCGACTGGAAGGAAAAGGGCGCGCCGCTCAACGTGCCGGTCGCGCGCGACCGGTTCCTTTTCCTGCGCGAGCAGGGCGCGATCGAGACGCCTTCGGCGCTGCTTCCCGCGTGCTTCAAGAACCACGGCAACTACGTGGTGAGCCTTGGCAACGTCTGCCGCTGGCTCGCCCAGCAGGCCGAGGCGCTCGGCGTGGAGATCTTCCCCGGCTTTTCCGCCGCCGAGGTGCTCTACGACGGCGAGCGCGTCAAGGGCGTGGCGACCGGCGACCAGGGCGTGAACCGCAAGGGCGAGAAGACCGACGCCTACCAGCCCGGCGTGGAGCTGCACGGCAAATACACGCTCTTCGCCGAGGGCTGCCGCGGCCAGCTCGGCCGCCAGCTCGAGGCGCGCTACCGGCTTCGCGAAGGGGTCGATCCGCAGGTGTACGGCATCGGCCTGAAGGAGCTCTGGGACGTGCGCCCGGAGAAGCACGAGGCGGGGCTCGTCATGCATACCGCCGGCTGGCCGCTCGACCCCGACACCTACGGCGGCTCGTTCCTCTATCACCAGGAGAACTACCAGGTCGCCGTCGGCTTCGTCGTCGGCCTGGGCTACTCGAACCCGTACCTCTCGCCCTACGAGGAGTTCCAGCGCTTCAAGACGCATCCCGCGATCCGCGGCGTCTTCGAGGGTGGCAAGCGCGTCGCCTACGGCGCGCGCGCCATCGTCGCAGGTGGGCTGCAGTCGCTCCCGAAGCTCGTCTTCCCGGGAGGCGCGCTGATCGGCGACAACGCCGGCTTCCTGAACGCCTCGCGCATCAAGGGAAGCCACGCCGCCATCAAGTCGGGCATGCTCGCCGCCGACGCGGCGCTCGACGCGCTGCAGGCCGGCCGGGCGGGCGACGAGCTCACCGCCTATCCCGAAGCGTTCCGCGCGAGCTGGCTCTACGACGAGCTCTATCGGGCGCGCAACTTCAAGCCCTGGATGTCCAAGGGCCTTTACCTCGGCACGGCGATGGTCGGGCTCGACCAGATCCTCTTCCGCGGCAAGGCGCCCTGGACGCTGCACCACCGCCACGCCGACCACGAGACGCTCAAGGATGCGGCGGCCTGCCAGCCGATCGCCTACCCCAGGCCCGACGGCGTGCTGACCTTCGACCGGCTGACGGACCTCTCCTTCTCCAACACTAACCATGTCGAGGACCAGCCCGTCCATCTCACGCTCAAGGACCCGTCGGTGCCGGTGGAGGTCAACCTGAAGCGCTACGCGGGGCCCGAGCAGCGCTACTGCCCCGCCGGCGTCTACGAGTTCGTCGACCTCGAGACCGCGCCGAGGCTGCAGATCAACGCGCAGAACTGCGTGCACTGCAAGACCTGCGACATCAAGGATCCGCTGCAGAACATCGTGTGGGTGGCGCCCGAGGGCGGCGGCGGGCCCAACTACCCGAACATGTAGCGCCCTACTCGGGCATGTGGGCGCGCAGGAGCGGCTCGATCTTGTCCGCCGGCAGGGGCCGGCTGACGAGGTAGCCCTGGATCTGGTCGCAGCCGAGCTCGCGCAGGAGCTCCATCTGGGCGTCCTCCTCCACGCCCTCGGCGATCACCTTGAGCCCCAGCGTGTGGGCGAGCGAGACGATCATCGCCACGATGTTCCTCGGGTATCCCGCCTCCCGCATGCTGGCGACGAAGCTGCGGTCGATCTTGAGCGTGTCCACCGGCAGCCGCGCCAGGTAGTTGAGCGACGAGTAGCCGGTGCCGAAGTCGTCCACCGACACCTCGACCCCGGCGCGCCGCAGGATCTGGAGCTTGCGCGTGCTCTCGTCGATGTCGTCCACCAGCACGCTTTCGGTGATCTCGAGGTCGAGGAGCGGCGCGCCGCCGAAGCCGGCGATCGCCTGGAGCACCGAGTCGACGAAGTCGCTCTGCCGCAGCTGCAGCGCCGAGACGTTGACGGCGGTCCGCGGGACGCGCAGGCCCTGCGCCTGCCAGCGGCGGATGTCCTGCACCGCCTGGCTGAGCGCCCAGCGCCCGGCGGTGAGGATCATGCCGGTCTCCTCCATCAGCGCGACGAACCGCGAGGGCGGCACGACGCCGAGCTCCGGGTCGTTCCAGCGGATGAGCGCCTCGAGGCCGGCCATCTGGCGCGTGCGCACGTCGACCTTCGGCTGGTAGTGCAAGGTTAGCTTGCCTGTCTCCAGCGCAAGGCGCAGGCGGTTCTCCATGGCGAGGAGCTCCGCCACCCGGTCGTTCATGTCGGGGGCGTAGAAGAGCATCCGCTGGCCCGTCCCCCGCGCGCGCTTCATCGCCGCCTCGGCGTTCGCCCACAACGCCTCGGCGCTCGTGCCGTCCTCCGGGAAGACGGCCGCGCCGACGCGCATGGTGACCCGAAGCTCCGCGCCTTCGATCGCGATCGGATGCTTGAAGGCGTCGACGAGGCCCTCGACCAGGAGCGCGGCCTCTTCGCGCTCGCCGAAGCCGGCGAGGACCACGGCGAAGTGGTCGGACCCCACCCGGGCGACGGTGTCCTGGTCGCGCACGGCGGCGCGCAGCCGCGCGCCCACCTCGCGCAGCAGCTCGTCGCCGGCCTTGCGCCCCAGCGTGTCGTTCACGAGCCGGAAGCGCTGGATGTCGAGGTACACGACCGCCGCGCGGCGCTTCGCCCGCCGCACCGCGTTCAGCGCCTGCCCGAGGCGATCGGCGAAGAGCAGGCGGTTCGGCAGCCCCGTAAGCGAGTCGTGGTAGGCGAGGTAATCCATGCGCTCCTTCTGCGCGAGGTGGTTGAGCGCGAAGGAGATATCGCCCGCGAGCTCGCGCAGCAGCCGCAGCTCGTCCTCGTCGAAGAACCCGGGGGTCCGGGCGTACAGGAGAAGCGCCCCCGCCGGGGCGCCCGCCTCCAGGAGCGGCAGCACGACCCGGGAGCGCAGCCCCTGCTCCAGGGCGGCCGTGCGCTCCGGTCCGCCGGGGGCTTCCTCGAGGTCGTTGCAGACGTCGAACTTCGCCGGAAAAGGGAAGTGTGATTCGGGGAAGTGTGATTCGGGGAAGGGGGCGCCGCCCTCGCCGGCCGCGGCGACGGTCTCGAGCGTCCCCTTCTCCCGGTCGATCAGGCCCACGGCGGCGTACCCGAAGCCTCCGGTCTCCACCGCGATCCGGCACGCCTCCTCGAGCAGGCTCGCCCGGTCCTGCACGCGCACGATGAGCGCGTTGACGGCGCTCAGCGTCGAGAGCGTGCGGTTCAGGCGCTGGATCTTGCGCTGCTCGGCCTCGAGCGCGCTCGTCTTCTCGAGAAGCTGGTCGACCAGCACGCGCAGGTGCTCGCGGTCGAGGTCCGCGCGCGGCTCGGG
>CAYWSG010000080.1:0-3197 GCA_964461055.1 uncultured Enterobacteriaceae bacterium
GCGTTCCGGGACAACAATGCGTTCCGGGACAACAATGCGTTCCGGGACAACAATGCGTTCCGGTATAGTCCGGGTCCAATGCACCAGGCGGGGGAAAGCGGGGGAGTCCAGGGAGGAGTCCACGACATGGGCCCGCTCGCGCGCCGGCTCGCCTAGCACGTGCTCGACGCGATCCTCATTGCGCTCCTTTCGGGCGGTGGCGTCTATGTCTGGGCGTCGCTCGCCTCGCGCCGGCAGGCCCGGGCGCTCGCCGCCCTGAAGGCGAGCGAGCAGCGCTTTCGCGCGCTCACCGAGCTCTCGGCCGACTGGTTCTGGGAAACGGACGCCGAGCATCGCTTTACCTGGGTGTCCGGCGGGGTGGCCGTCGCCACCTTCTTCGGCCAGACGCCCACCTACGGCAAGCGGCTCTGGGAAATCCCGCAGGTCGAGGTCGACGCGCGGGTGCTGGAGGCGCACCTCGCGCGGCTGGAGCAGCGGCTGCCGTTCTTCGATCTCGAAGTCGCGCGCGTCGACCGGCGCGGCGCCCGGCAGATCCACATCGTCTCCGGCCACTCGCGGCTCGACGCCGAGGGGCGCTTTCTCGGCTACCGCGGCGTGGGGCGCGACGTGACCGAGCAGCGCAGCGCCGAGCGCAAGCTCTTCCACGCCAAGACGCGCCTGGAGCTCGCGCTCGACGGCGGCAATCTCGCGGAGTGGCACTACGACGTCGCCACCGGCGCGCTCAACGCGGGCGACGGCTGGTCGCGCTTCCTGGGCCACGCCACCTCGCCGGAGGCGAGCCGGGGCGAGGATTTCCTCGCGCTCGTGCACCCGGAGGACCTCGCGGGCCAGCGCGAGGCGCTCATCCGTGCCCTCAAGAGCGGGGTGCTCGAGTGCGAGTTCCGGGTGCGCGCGGCAAACGGCGCCTGGACCTGGCTGCAGGCGCGGGGCCGCGTGACCGAGCGCGGCGCGGACGGGCGGGCGCTGCGCATGTCGGGCACCGTCGCCGACATCGGCGCGGCCAAGCGCACCGAGGCGGCGCTGCGCACCACCGAGGAGCGCTTCCGCCACGTCGCCGAGTCCTCCGGCGAGTACGTCTGGGAAACGGACGCGCAATGGCGCTACACCTACCTCTCGCGCCGGGTCGAGAGCGTGCTCGGCTACTCGCGCGCCGAGCTCCTCGGCCGCACGCCGCGCGAGTTCATGCCCCTCGGCGAGGCGCGGGCGCTCGACGAGTGGTTCGACCGCAACGCCGGCGAGGGCGGCGCCTTCCGCAACCTCATGCACCGCTCGGTGAGCAAGTCGGGCGCCATCGTCTGGCAGTCGGTGAGCGGCGTGCCGCTGCGCGACGCGCAGGGCCGGCTCGCCGGCTTCCGGGGCACCGCGGCCGACGTCACCGGCCGCAAGGCCGACGAGGCGCGCATCGAGTACCTCTCCACCCGCGATCCGCTGACCGGCCTGCCGAACCGCATTCTCTTCGCCGAGCGCGCGCGGCAGGCGATCCTCGAGGCGGCGCGCTCGCGCTCGCAGCTCGCGCTCCTCTGCTTCGACCTCGACCGCTTCAAGCTCGTGAACGATTCGCTCGACCACCGCGTCGGCGACGCGCTGCTGCGGGCCGTGGCCGAGCGCCTGGAGAGCATCGCCGGCGAGGACACGCTCGCGCGGCTCGGCGGCGACGACTTCGCGCTCCTGCAGCCGGTGAAGAGCGCCGAGGGCGCGGCGGTGCTCGCGCAGCGCGTGCTCGACGTGCTGGCGCGGCCCTTTGCCATCGAGGGGCGCAGCCTCGGCATCGCCGCCTCCATCGGCATCAGCATCTATCCCGCCGACGGGCGCGACTACGCCGAGCTCATGAAGAACGCCGATGCCGCCATGTTCCACGCCAAGGAGAGCGGCCGCGGCACCTTCCGCTTCTTCTCGCCCGCGCTCAACGCGCGCGCCGTGGCGCGCCTCGGCCTCGAGAACGAGCTGCGCGGCGCGCTCGCGCGCGGCGAGCTCGTGCTGCACTGGCAGCCGGTCGTGCAGGACCGGGGCGAGGTGGTCGGCGCCGAGGCGCTCGTGCGCTGGCACCATCCGGCGCGGGGCCTCCTCATGCCCGAGGAGTTCGTGCCGCTCGCCGAGGAGTGCGGCCTCATCCGCCCGCTGGGTGAATGGACGCTCGAGCGCGCGCTCTCGCAGATCGGCGCCTGGCAGCGCAAGCTTCCCGGGCGGGCGTGGTACGCGCTCAACGTCTCGGCGGCGGAGCTCGCGCAGGGCCAGGCGTTCGCCGAGCGCATCCGCGCCGGGCTCGAGGCGAACGCGCTGCCGGGCGCCTGCCTCGAGCTCGAGATCACCGAGCGCACCCTCATGACGAGCGTCGCCGAGAGCGCCGAGACGCTGCGGCGCCTGGGCGAGCTCGGCGTGCGCTTCGCGGTCGACGACTTCGGCACCGGCTACTCGAGCCTCGCGTACCTGCGCATGCTGCCGATCCACAAGCTGAAGATCGACCGCTCGTTCCTGCGGGAGCTCGAGTCGCAGGCCGCCGACGAGGCGATCGTGCGCGCGATCGCCTCCATGGCCGCGATGCTCGGCATCGGCATCGCCGCCGAGGGCATCGAGCGCGAGGGGCAGCTCGCGCGGCTGCTGGCGCTCGGCTGCCGGCAGTGGCAGGGTCACTACTTCAGCGCGCCTCTGGATGCGGCCGCATTCGAGGCGCTGCTCTCGTCCGACCCGCGGCCGCAGCGCAGCCTGCGAAGCTCCGAAGCCTGAGCCGCCGCTCCGGCGGGCTACCGGATCGGCGTGTTCTGGTCCTGGAACATGAGCCAGCGGCCGCCGAGATTGCGGAAGACGAGCGTGAGGAGGCTTTCCTGTCGCACCGGCGGCTGGCCGGGTGGCGTCTCGCGGTAATCGAGGTGCAGCAGCGCGACACCGATCCCGTCGGACTCGTAGAGCTGCACGGGCTTCACTTCCAGGCGCCAGTGCTTGATCGCGAACCAGCCGCGATGCGCCTCGAGGAACTCGGCGGTGCTGCGCACGAGCCTGCCGTCGGCCATGACGAGGAGCACCCCGTCGGGGGCGACGGTCTCGGCGAGCGCGTCGAGGTCCTTCTCTTCGATCGCCAGGAGATGCCGGCCGAGGGCCTCGCGGAACGTGCTCGGGGATCCTGCTCGCGCCTGCTGCATGCCGCCTCCTAGCCGTCCTTCTCGGTCTGCACGAGGCTGGAGAGCAGCCACGAGACGAGG
>CAYWSG010000080.1:3297-13632 GCA_964461055.1 uncultured Enterobacteriaceae bacterium
CTCCTAGCCGTCCTTCTCGGTCTGCACGAGGCTGGAGAGCAGCCACGAGACGAGGCTGAAGGCGATGGCGCCGAAGAACCCCGACCAGAAGCCGCTCACGCGGAAGCCTTCGACGAGCGAGGCCACCGCCCAGAAGAGGAGGCCATTGATGACGAGGATGAAGAGGCCGAGCGTGAGGATCGTGACGGGCAGCGTGAGGATCACGAACACCGGCCGGATGACCGCGTTCACGAGCCCGAGGAGAAGCGCGGCGAGGAGCGCGGTGCCGAAGCCTTCCACACTGATCCCCGGCAGGAGGTAGGCCACCGCGATCAGGGCGAGCGTATCGACCAGCCAGACGAGGAGGAGCCGCATGGTGCCGCCCCGATTCTGGGGCGCTTCAGGCGGGCGGCGCTACCTCGACCCCGCGAATGCCGTGGCTCGCAATAGTCCGACCGACCAGGCCGGAGGCCTTGATGTCCTCGACGAAGGCGGCGAGCCACGCGGCGGCCGCCTGGCGGGCCTTCGGCGTGCCGACGGCCTGCTGCACCGCGCCGACCTGGCCTTCGAGGATGCGCGAGCCGGGCATGGCCTGCTCGTCGATGAGAAGCCGGGGCTTCAGGCCCGAGAGCGCCTCGAGCTTCTCGTCGCGGAAGCGCTCGAAGGATTCCGGGATGCCGGCGACGCGCACGAGCTTCGCCTTCTTCAGCGTGCGCGTGAGATAGAGGTCGTACGCGCTTTTTTCGGCTGTCGCGATGCGCAGGCCTTCCTGGTCGATGTCGGCGATGCTGCGGATCGGCGAGCCGGGCGGAACGAGGAAGGTGATCGGGATCTCGAGGTAGGCCGCGCTGAAGGCGATCTCGTTCGCGCGCTGCGGCTCGGCGCCGATGAAGGCGACGTCCCACTTGTCCTCGCGCACCGCTTCGGCGGTCTTTCCCGCCGAGTCGAAGCGCACGTACTCGATCGGCAGGCCGGCGCGGCGCGCGAGCTCGCGCGCGAGGTCCGGCGCGATGCCCTGCGGCGTGCCGTCGGGCGCGTCCTTGAGGATGAGCAGGAAGTTCTGGTAGTTGAGCCCCACGCGCAGCGTTCCGCTGGGCGCGAGCTCCGCGAGGATTTCTTTGGAAGGCGGTTTCATGGGCCCCGGATCGTACCGCGGCCGGCTCGCCGTATTCCCGGCCATTTCGCTCCCGGAAGAAAGACCCTCACGACACCAGCTTCAGGCCCGGAAGCGCATCGATGCTCGCCGAGTTCTTCTCCTTCTGGTAGGCGGCGATGCCGTCGGCGCCCTTGCGCTCGGCCCAGCGCTCCATCTGGTCGCGCTCGCCTTCGTAGCGCATGAGCGGCACGCCGTAGCCGCAGGAATCGGCGATGCGGGTGAGCTCGATTCTCACGATGGCGCGCACGCCGAGCGCCGGCAACGGCGCGAAGTGCGGCGCGAGCGCCTCGAATCCGGCCTCGCCGACCTCGAGCGCTTCGCCGCGGCCGTGCAAGCGCAGGATGCGCGGCGGTCCGGCGAAAGCGCAGAACATGATCACGATCCGGCCGTTCTGCCTCAGGTGCGCGAGGGTCTCGACGCCGCTTCCGGTGTAGTCGAGGTACGCGACCGTCGTCGGGCCGAGCACCCGGAACGTGTCCCGGCCTTTCGGCGAGCAGTTCACGTGGCCCGCTTCGCCGCCCGGCGCGGTGGCGACGAAAAACAGGTGCTGCGCGGCCACGAACTGCCGCATGCGCTCGTCGATCTCGGTGTAGAGCTTTCCCATGGATCTCCCCTGTGCCGAGGCACGTTACCGCGCAGTGCGCGGCGTGACAACGTCCCGGCGCGGAGGTTGCTTCCAGGGGCGTCATGACGCCAGGACAAAAAAGGCTTGCGTGGGCGCTGGTGGCCTTCGGCGCGGCGGCCGGCGCGGCGGCGGCGCTCGTAAGGGCGAAGACGAGGCGCGCGGAGCGGGAGAACCCGCCTCGCGGCCAGTTCATCTTCGTCCAGGGCGTGAAGCTCCACTACGTCGATCGCGGCGTGGGACAGCCGGTCGTGCTCCTTCACGGAAACGGCGCTCTTGCGCAGGACTTCGATTTGAGCGGCGTGCTCGACATCGCCGCGCAGCGCTACCGCGTGATCGCCTTCGACCGTCCGGGCTACGGCTACAGCACGCGTCCGCGCAGCCGCGTATGGACGCCCGAGGCGCAGGCGCAGGTCGTGTACGAGGCCCTTGCCCGCCTTGGGGTGGAACGCCCCATTGTGGTCGGGCACTCGTGGGGTACGCTGGTCGCGCTCGCCCTCGCCCTGCTGCATCCCGCCGAAGTGAAGAGCCTCGTCCTGATGTCCGGGTACTACTTTCCCACCGTGCGCCTCGACGTGCCGGTAATGTCGGCGGCTGCCGTGCCGGTGCTCGGCGACCTCCTGCGCTACACGTTCTCGCCCCTCCTCGGGCGCCTGCTCTGGCCCGCGCTCGCGAAGCGTCTCTTCGGGCCCGCGCCCGTGCCGCGCCGCTTCGCCGCGTTTCCGAAATGGCTATCGCTGCGGCCCTCCCAGCTTCGGGCGGCGGCGGTCGAGGCGGCGCTCCTCGTGCCTTCGGCGGCGGCCCTCAGCCGGCGCTATTCGGAGCTGCAGACGCCCGCGATCGTGCTCGCGGGCGCGGGCGATCGCTACGTGAGCGCGGAGCACTCGAAGCGCCTGCACGAGCGCCTGCCGCAAAGCGTGCTTCGCATCGTCCCGGCCACCGGGCACATGTTCCATTACCTCTGGCCTCGCAAGGTCGTCGCGGCGATCGACCAGGCGGCCTCGGGCCTGAAGCCCCTGTCGGCCCGGGAAGCGATTACACGGTAGGCGAGCGTCGACGTCGGCGACTGGCGACGAGCGCATGCGCGCGAATTCAATGCGTTGCGCACCGCGCGCGGATGCGTGTACGCCTGAGGAGACGGTGGGCGCCGCGGGGGAGCACTCCCCAAGCCACAAGCATTCGCGGGTGCGCAGGGCGAAGGCCGCAGACCGGCGCCCGGCCGACGGCTGGTACGGCCCTTGCTGCAGTCCGGGTGACGAACGAAAACACCGTTCCAAGATCCTACGATGACTTCGCTGAAGCGCCAGGCGCGGAGCTTCTTCCTGGCATTCCTCTGCAGTGCATGGGTCCTGCTGCTCGCCGCGCCGCTGATCCTGGCGGGGCTCGAGCCGGCTTCGGCGGGCGCCTCGCGTGCTGCGGGCGGGGGACGCTGAGCATGCGCCTCTCGCTCGTAAAGAATGCGGTGGACGCGGCGACCGACGAGCTCCTCGCGCGCGAGGCGCACTGGCTGCGGGAGCTGCAGGACGTTCGCGCGCTCGAGGGCCAGATCCCGCGCCTGCTCGAGGAAGGGGTCGGCGCCGACGGCCATCGCTTCCTCGTGCTCGGCCTGCCGCCGCAGGCGAGCCTGGCGAGGGCCGGCGAGACGCGCGCCTTCACGGGATGCCACGAGCAGTTCCTTGGCAGCCTCGGCAAGGCGCGCTTCCGCGCCGCCGACTTCGAGCTCTCGGGCTGCGGCGAATGGCTCAATCGATCGCTCCGGAAGGTCGAGGGCTTCGCCGATCGCCGGGAAGCGGAGCTCCTTCGCGGCGCGTTCCACGACTGCGAGACGGCGCTCCTCTACTGGACCGGCCCCTACGTGGTGGCGCAAGGCGACTTCGCGCCCTGGAACATCCGCACGCTCGGCTCGCAGCTCTTCGTGACCGACTGGGGCAATGCGCGGACCGACGCGAGCCCGCTCGACGACGTGCTGCACTACGTGATGGTCCAGCGGGCGCTCGGCACGCGAACGCTCACGGCGCGATTCCTGCAATCGGCCATGAGGCGCGCCCACGACTTCGCCGAGCGGGCGTATCCCGAGTGGTCGTGGCGGCCGCCGGTCATCGGCGCGCTCGCCCTGGTGTACCTGCTCGGCACGGTCCTGCAGCACGCCCTCGCGAACGGCCGCGTGGAGGCCAGCGATCCGGTCGTGCGGGCCTACTGGGGCGCGCTGGAAAGGCGCGCGGCCTGGATGCCGCCGTGACCGACGAGTCGCTGAACGCGAGAGTCCCTCTAACCGACATGATTGAAGGAAGGATGCACCCATGAGCGCTGCTGCAACTGCCGCCGGTTATCTCTACGCTTCGGGCCGCCTGCGCGGCAGGGCGGGCAAGGAGGGCCAGGAGAGCAGCGCGCCCGAGCGGCCCGGGCACCCCGGCCAGCCCTCCCAGCCGACCCGGCGCCGCCCCGTGCGCGTCGCCGCCCTGGGGCAAGCGCAGGCCGAGGCACGCGCGACGCCACGCAACGAGCCGCGCGCCGAGCCCCGTCCCGCTTCGCGCCCGACGCCGAAGATCCAGTACCGCACGCGCCGCTGGCGTCCCGACGCGGGCTGAGGCGCCGCGAGCTGCCGCCGTCCGCGCAATGAGCCGGCCGGCGGAGAGGGCGAGGGCGAAGGCGACGCTCGCCTTGTCCCACACTGGCACGCAGAAGACTTGGACACCATCGGACACATCCTGCCGGTGCTCCTGTGCGGAGGCGCCGGGACACTCCTCTGGCCGCTTCTCGGCGAGCGCACGCTCCTGCAGGCCGCGGCGGAGCGCTCGTCGGACATCGGCGCGGCCGCGCCCCTCATCGTGTGCTCGGAAGGGCTGCGCTTCATGGTGGAGAGCCAGCTCGCGCGCATCGGCCTGACGCCGGGCGCGCTGCTCGTCGAGCCGCACGGGCGCGGCACGGCGCCGGCGCTCACGGCGGCGGCCGTGCATGCGCTCGCCGCGGACGATCCGGTGCTCCTCGCGCTTCCCTCCGATCACCTTGTCACGCGGCCGCAGGCGTTCCTGCGGGCGCTCCGGCGAGGCGCGGCGCTCGCCCGGCGCGGCTACATCGTCGCTTTCGGCGCGCCGGCGGTTGCGCCCGAGACGGCGTACGGCTATCTGCGCGCCGGCCTGCCGATCCTCGCGCCGGGCGAGCCGGGCGATCCGGACGCGCACTTCGTCGAGGCGTTCGTCGAGAAGCCGGATGCCGCCACGGCCCGCTCGTACGTCGAATCGCGGCAGTATCGCTGGAACGCAGGCATCCTCGCCGTGCGCGCTTCCGTCTGGATCGACGCCGTCGGCTGCTACAACCGCGCGATGCTCGCCGCATGCGAGCGCGCATACCGCAACGCGGAGCGCGAGCCGCGCACGCGTGAGCAGGCCGCGGAAACTCTGTCGTCGGTGCGCCTGCGGCTGCACGCGCCGAGCTTCTCGCAGTGCCCGTCCGACTCGATCGATTGCGCCATCCTCGAGCGCATCGCGCAGGACGCGAGCTTTCCGGCCGCAGTGGTGAGCCTCGATGCCGGCTGGGCCGACGCCGCGACGCGGCACAGGTACGCCGGCGAGCACCCCCACGCCGCCGCGGGCGCCTCGACGGCCGCCGGCGGCGCTCCCGGACGAGGCGAGGCGGCTAGAAGATCAGCCGCAGGTTCACCATGACGGTGTTGTAGATGTAGTCGATGTCCAGGTTCGAGTCGCGTTTGCCGCGCTCGTAGGCGAGCCCGACCTGCGTGAGGCGCTTGGGCTCCCAGCCGGCGCCGATGCGGATCGCCTGCACCTTGTCCTTGCGCTCCTCCGTGCCGAGCACCTCGGTCGCCGGGTCGCCCGAGAACTTGAGCCGCTCGCGCACGTACGCGGCCGAGAAGACGAGCTTCTCGCGCGGCGCCCAGCGCGGGCCGATGGAGAAGCCGCGCACGTCGACGAAGGCCGCGCCGATGTCGATGATGCTGCGCGGCTCGCGATAGGCGGAGAACGTGAACGCCGTCTTGTTGAGGGGCTGCCAGTCGATGGTGGCGCGGCCGGTCGTGCCCTTGAAGTCGCGGCCCGGAAACTCGTCGTGCTCGCGCTTCGTGCGCCCGAGGCGCGCGGTGGCGCGGATCTGCGGGCTCGCCGTCCACGTGAGCACCGCCGCGACCTCGCGCTCGTCGAACTCGTTGTCCACCGCCACGCCGCCGACGACCTGCGCGAAGGGCGCGTTGCCGTCGGTGCGGCGATACTCGATGCCGATCGCGTTGCCGAGCGGCGTCACGTAGTCGACGCCGCCGAAGACGGAGTTCGAGCGCAGCTCCGCGTCCTCGAACGCATCGTCCTCCCGGTCGGAGCGCACCCAGTCGTAGCCGGCCCGGATGCGCGTGTTCGGGCCGAGGCGGAACGCGCCGTTCACGAACGCGTGGTTCTCGGTCACTTCCTCGTTCCCCGTGCGCTGGGCGAGGTCGACGAGGCGCCGCTCGCGCTCGTAGCCGATGGTGCCGGAGAAGTCGTTGGTGAACTCCCACAGCCACTCGCCGCGCAGCGCGTAGGCGAAGTGATCGAGGTTGTCCGAGCGCGCGTACTTGTACTGATCGCCGCGCGCCTGCAGCCGCACGCTCTGCCGTCCGACGATGCGGCTCTCGTGCCGGATGCCGACGCCGAGGCGCTCGTACCAGTCGGAGCGCTCCTTGCGATCGATGACGTCCTCGGGATCGACGTCCTTCGACAGACGGAAGATGTTGCTGTCGTAGGCGAAGCCGCCCTGCACCCAGATCTCCGTCGGGCGATCGGCATCGGTGACGGGATAGGCCGGAAAGTTGCCTTCCGAAGGCCAGGGAATCCGCTCGATGGGCAGGAACTGCGCGAGTGCCGCGCCGGGCGCAGCGAGGGCAAGCGCGACGGCGGCTTGCAGGAGTCTGCGGTTCATGGATTTTCCTTCTTCACGGGCGAAGCTGCGGTAACCCCTACGGCGACAGATCCTAGTCGTTCATCCGGCGTTTGTATGTCGCCGGCCCGCGACAGCTGTAGCGATTTCCTCAACGCGCGCGTAACGCAAACCCCTTGTTTCCCTTCGGGAGTTCTGCTCCGCGCGCGCTGGCACGCAGCTTGCAAGCGGCAGGGACTCGCATGCCGGACATCCTGAACCTGCTCATCGCCCTGGCCGGAGCGGCAGGCGGAGCTGCGGTGGGCGGAGTGCTCGTGCTGGGGTCGTTCCCGGCGGCGAAAAGAACGAAAGAGACAGGGACGAAAGAAAAAATGCAAAGACAAGGCAAGGGAATCCGCGTGCCTACGCACGTTCCTGCGCAAGCTTCGGCGCAGGTTCCGGGAAGATCCGCCGTTCGCCTGGGACTGCGCCTTGCGCGGTTCGGCGAGCCGACCCTCCTCGTGGAGGCCGGCGGTCGGGTCCGCGTGGCGCGCCTCGAGGAGGCGCGCGGAGCGGGGCTGCAATACGTGGGGGCGCTGGGGAGCCTGATCCTCGCGCGCCAGCGCTAGTGGAAGAGCGCATGGCGTTGCTCGGGCCGCTCGGCGACGAGCGCGCCTGGCTCGCGCAGGCGCTGGTCGAGCGCCTGCTCGAGCCGCTCGAGGCGCGCGTGATCGACGACGGCGCGAGCTCCGGCGCGGTCGAGCTCGTCGCGCGGCGGGAGGCGCTCGCCGCCGTGCCGGGGGAGATCGCTTCCTTCTGCCGCGAGCTCGACCTCAGGCTCGTGCAGCTTCAGCGCCGCGAGGCGGGCGCCTGGGAAGCGGTGCTCGCCTGGAGCGACGACGTGGGGCGCCCGCGCTTTCTCGCCGCCGCCGTCTATGCCGACTGGTATCGCGACGGGGTGATGCTCCTCAGCGAGGCGGAGCTTCGCGAAACCTCGGCCGACATCGCGTTCATCCAGCGCCTGCTCAAGTGCGTCTCCAGGGGCGAGCTCGACGACGAGGACGGCCAGGCGATCTCGGCGCTCTGGCACGAGGCGCCGCGGCAGGCGATGGAGCAGGTCGCGCGCTTCTGGCGCCGCCCGCCGGACATCCGCATCGTCGCCCAGGCGGCGCGCCAGGGAATCTGGTCGCACGTGCGCGCGAACCTTCCGCGGCTACGCCGCGTCATGCGCCGCAGCACCCCGTACCTGCTGAAAAGCGTGGTGGGCCGGCTGCAACGGCTGTACCTCAACGCCCGGGCGCCGTCCCGGGCGGTCATTGCCTTCATCGGCGCCGACTTCCAGCGGCGCGAGGCGGTGCGCGAGGCGGTGATGCGCGAGCTCGCCCCCGCATTTCCCGCCGGCGGGCGCGCGGTGGCATTCGGCTTCGAGGACGAGCATTGGGGGATTCACCTGCGCATCCTCCTCGACGACGCCGCGCTCCTCGGCCGGCGCGCCGAAGCGAGGCCGGACGTCATTCTCGTCGATGCCGCGCTGCCGCCCGAGGCCGCCGTCGCGGCGGCGGGGCAGGCGATCCTGCAGTGGCTGGAGAGCCGCGTGGAGCGCCGCCACCCCGACCTCCTCGTCGGGCGCAATCCTCCGGCGGCCCGGATGCTCCAGTTCCTCTGCCGCCATCGCGTGCCGATCCTCGCCCGCGCGGTCCAGACGCTGCTGCACTGCGACCTGGAGGCGCCGCTGCGCTCGCCGGTGCTCATGCCGCACCCGTACGGCATCGTCGTGGAGCGCGGCGCCCAGATCGGCCATCGCGTCACGATCGGCCAGCACGCGAGCGTGGAGCGCGCGCCCGACGGCGAGGACGCGCCGATCATCGAGGACAACGTCCGGATCGGGGCCGGCGCCCGCATCGTGGGCGCCATCCGGGTGGGCCGCTACGCCACCGTGGCGCCGAACGCCGTCGTCACGCGCGACGTGCCTTCGCACTGCACGGTGGTGGGCGAGAACCGCATTCTCGGCGAGCGGCAGGCGCCTGTCGTCCTCGAGCGACGCATCCAGCCGAGAAGTGTCGTGAACTCGTGACATTGGCTGCGGTCAGATCCGGTGGAAAACTTCCCCCGGTGCCGAACCCGCTTTCCTTTCTACCCTATCCGAGGTCCTTCCTCGGGCTGCTGCTCGCCGGGTTCACGCTCGTCATGCTGCCCCTCGTGGGGGCGCTCGCCTATTCGGCCTGGAACACCGAGCGGCTCGCCGGCCAGAGCCGCAGCGCCGTGTTCAACGCCTCGCAGGCGGCGCGCGCGAGCCGCGCGATGATCGAGCGCATCACCTCCATCGAGCGCCTGGCGCAGCAGCTCGCGGTGCTCGACGACCCGGAGATCGCCGGGGCGTACGCGCGCGTGCACCGCGATTTCAAGCAGCTCGCCGGCGAGATCGCCATCCTGCCGCTCGACAACACGCAGGCCGCGGCGCTCAACAACACGGTGGAGCAGGAGCAGCGGCTCTACGAGCTCCTCACCGACCCGGACCGTCCCCGCCCGGGCACCGGGGCCCCGCAGCCCGGCGTGGCGCCGCTGCCGGGCCTCGACGAGCATCTCGACCGCCTCATCGACAGCGCGCGCGAGGTGCTCGCCATCAACAACCGCATCGTCGATCGCGAGGTGGAGCGCCTGCGCGAGAGCGCGGACGACGTGCAGCGCGGGCTGATCGTGCTCGTGCTCTTCAGCACCGCCGTCGCGCTCGCGGCCGCGCTCGCGCTCTCGCGCTACATCGCGAGGCCGATCGGCGAGATCGACACCGCCATCCGGCAGCTCGGCGGCGCCGACTTCTCGCGGCCCATCGCCGTGCGCGGCCCCGAGGACCTGCGCTACCTCGGCCGGCGCCTCGACTGGCTGCGGCGCAGGCTCTCGGAGTTCGAAACGCAGAAGAACCGGTTCCTGCGCCACGTGTCGCACGAGCTGAAAACCCCGCTCACGGCGCTGCGCGAGGGCGCGGAGCTCCTGCACGACGAGGTGGGCGGGCCGCTCACGGCGCCGCAGCGGCAGGTGGTGGGCATCATGCGCGACAACAGCCTCAAGCTGCAGCGGCTGATCGAGGAGCTGCTCGACTATCAGCGCGCGCTGCACGCCGCGGCGTCGCTCGAGTTCAAGACGGTGGTGCTCGACGAGCTGGTTGCCGACGCCGCGCGCGCGCATCACCTCGCGGCCGCGTCGAAGGGCCTGCGGCTCGTGCTCGACGCCGAAAGCGCCACGCTCGACGCCGATCCGGACAAGCTGCGCTCGATCATCGACAATCTCATCAGCAATGCCGTGAAATTCACGCCCCCAGGGGGTACTATCACGGTGAAGGCGCGCGCCGCCGGCGGCGGCGAGGCCGTCATCGAGGTGATGGACTCGGGTCCGGGCGTGCCGGCCGAGGAGCGCGAGACCATCTTCAACCTGTTCTTCCGCGGCCGGGCAAAAGCCGACAGCAGCGTGAAGGGCTCGGGCCTCGGCCTCGCCATCGCGCGCGAGCTCGTGGAAGCGCACGGCGGGCGCATCTCCGTGGTCGACGAGGCGGGCGGCGCGCACTTCCGCGTGACGCTGCCGCGCCGATCGGCCCGTGCGCTGGCCGACGCCGCGTAACGACACTTTCATGAAAATCCTGCCTCGAAACGCAAAGGGACGATGACCGTGACGACTGAAGCCCCCAAGATTCTCCTCGTCGACGACGACAAGGACCTGCTGCAGCTGATTGCGATGAGGCTGCAGG
>CAYWSG010000081.1:0-13401 GCA_964461055.1 uncultured Enterobacteriaceae bacterium
TCTTCGGCGGCGCCCTCCTTCTCGCGACCCAGGGCAGCCTCGGCTCCGTCGCCGAGGTCATTTTCGGCGACCTGAACCGCTACCTGCTCGTCGCCATCCCGCTCTTCGCCTTCATGGCGCACGTCATGATCCGCAGCCGGATCGTGGACGACCTCTACTCCACTGCGTACACCCTCACCCGCCACCTGCCGGGCGGCATCGGCGTGGCGAGCGTCGGCGCGTGCACCCTCTTTGCCGCCATCTCGGGCTCGAGCGTCGCGACCGCCATGACCATCGGCGCCGTGGCGATCCCGCAGATGATCCGCTTCGGCTACTCGCCGCGCGCGGCCTACGGGCTCGTCGCCGCGGGCGGCACGCTTGGCATCCTGATTCCGCCTTCCGGACCCATGGTCCTCTACGGCGTGGTCAGCGACGCGTCGATCGGCGGCCTTTTCATGGCCGGGGTCGTCCCGGGCCTCCTGATGGCGCTCATCTTTTCCGCCTGGGCCATGGTCACGGCCTCCCTCGGCCCGCGCACCGTGGCGCGTGAGCCGCGCGCCTCCGCCCGCGAGGCGCTCGCCGCCATCCGCAAGTCGCTCTGGGCGCTCGCCCTGCCGCTTTTCGTGCTCGGCGGCATGTATGCGGGCGTCTTCACCGCCACCGAAGCCGCCGGCGCCGGCGGCGTGCTCGCGCTCGCGGTGGGCGTCATCGTGTATCGGACCATAGGGCCCCGGGAAATCTGGGAATCCGCGCTCGATGCGAGCCGGACCTCGGCCATGCTCTTCATGATCCTCGCCGGGGCATCGGTCTTCGGCTTCGTCCTCACGAAGATGCGCGTGCCCCACCAGATCGTGGAGCTCGTCGCCACGCTCGAAGTGGGCCCGGTGGGATTCCTCGTCGCCATGATGGCGATCATCTTCATCCTCGGCATGTTCCTCGAGTCGATCGCCATCATCCTCATCACCACGCCGGTCATCCTCCCGGTGATGGCGCACCTGAACATCAACCCGATCTGGTACGGCGTGCTCCTCACCATCAACCTCGAGCTCGCCATGATCACGCCCCCGGTGGGCATGAACCTCTTCACGATCAAGGCGGTCACCAACGCCCCGATCGGCGAAATCATTCGTGGCTCCCTGCCCTACGTGGTGCTGATGGCCATGTGCCTCGCGCTCGTCATGGCGGTGCCGCAGCTTGCACTCTGGCTGCCCGGAACGATGCTCAACCTGCGCTAAGGCGCAGACCGCCTGCAACTTTGGTCAGTTTGACAGCGCAATAGAGCGCCTATCTAATGGCGCCCGGCGCTTATCGCTCTGTGCGATCGAGCGCCCTGACGGAGGCTGACAGATTCCAGAAAAACTCTGTCAGATTAAGAGCTTGATAACAAAGCCGGACACACAGCGGAGGGAGCCGCCGGTAGTCTGGCTGCACGTCAAACAAACACACGAAACGGGGACAAAAATGAAAGTGCACACCAAGCTTGCCGCCGCGACCCTCATCGCAGCCGCCTTCGCCGCACCGGCCTTCGCCGCCGGCACCGCCAACGACTCGCTCGACATCTCCGCGACCGTCGCGCAGTCCTGCTCCATTACCGCCGGCGCTGTCGCCTTCGGCACCTACGACCCGGTCAGCTCGCATCCAGCAGGCACGCCGCTGGATCAGTCGGGGACGATCCAGGTCACTTGCACCAAAGGGGCCTCGAGCCTGGAGATCGGTCTTAGCGACGGAGGCAATCCGTCGGGTGGCCAGCGCCACATGACGAACGGCAGCGACACGCTCGCCTACGATCTCTATCAACCGCCGGCTGGCGCGGGTGCTGCGTGCAACTATTCCCCGCTGACGCCGTGGGGAGACACGGCTTCCGTGAACCGGTTCGTCCCGACCGCTACGTGGGCAGCCGGAACCCCCTTCACGTTCAACGTCTGCGGTCGCGTGCCGGGCGGGCAGGACGTAGGCGCCGGCACCTATTCGGACGTTGTCCAGGCCACGATCTACTTCTAGGTCGGGCATCGCTACCAGAAATGCACTCATGCTCGCGGCGCTGGCGACGGCGCTTGCGAGCGGGGCGGCCCGGGGGGGCGTTGGGACCTCGTCGTTCACGGCGCAGGCGACCGTGAACACCAACTGCACCATCGCCACGTCGTCGGTCGCGTTCGGAAACTACGACCCGATCGGCACGCACCGTACCGCATCGTTGAACGCGGTCGGTGCGGTGGTGGTGACCTGCGTGAAGGGAACCACGCCGACCATCGCCCTGGGCCTTGGCATGCACGCCTCGGGAAGCACGCGGCGCATGCGCGACGCAGCAAACACCGATTACCTCGTGTACCAGCTCTACAAGCCGTCGAGCAGCGCCGCGGGCGCGCCCTGCTCGTTCCCCGCGACGACGGTGTGGGGCTCTGCCGGGGCGAGCCTTTTCGTCGCCACGGCCGCTCCGAGCCGGGCGCCGCGCGCTTATAGCGTGTGCGGCACCGTGCCCGCAGGCCAGAACCCGAGGATCGGGACCTATACGGACACCGTCGTGGCGACGGTGAACTTTTAGTCTATGATCGCGAGGACCCTACAGAACCAACGATAAAGAGGCTGACGTGAAGGCTGGAAAAGCCGCCCTGTTCGCACTGCTTTGTGCCGTCGCGCAGCCGGGCTTCGGCGGGTCGTTCGAAGTGAATCCCATCCGCGTGGAGCTCTCGCCTGCGGCGCGCAGCGCGGCGCTCAGCGTGAAGAACAGCGGCACCGAGGCGGTCGTGGTCCAGGCGAGTGTGCAGGCATGGTCGCAGCAGGGCGGAACAGACGTGCTGAGCCCCACCAACGAGCTGCTCGTAAGCCCGCCGATTGCCACCATCGAGCCGGGCGCCGAGCAGATCGTGCGAATAGGCCTGCGGCGGGCGCCGGACGACCGGCAGGAGCTCAGCTACCGGCTTTTCCTGCAGGAGGTGCCGCCGCCGCCCAAGCCCGGCTTCCAGGGCCTGCAAGTCGCGCTGCGCATCGGCCTTCCGGTATTCGTGCAGCCAAAGGCGGGGCCCGCCAAGCCGGTGCTCGTCTGGCATGCCGAGCTCCGCGACAGCGGCACGATCAGCCTGCGCCTCAGGAATGAAGGAAACGCCCACATCCAGGTCAGCGAAGTTGCCATGTACGAGCCCGGCGCGAAGGAGCCGGTCGCCTCGCAGGCATCGCTGTCGTACGTGCTGCCTGGACAGTCCCGGGCGTGGGAGCTGAAGGCCCGCAATGGCGCTCTCAAGGCCAACCAGCGCCTCCAGCTCAAGGCGTCCACGGACGCCGGCAGCATCGAGACCGGTCTCGAGCTCGCGCCGTAGCGCGTCCGGGCAACTCCTCGCCCCGCTCCTCCTCGCCGGCCTCGCGGTAGCGACGGCCGCAGGAGCCGAGCCTTTCCCTTTCGAGCGCGGCACGCCGCTCGAGCTGAAGTTGATCGAGCGTCTCGCGAGGCCGTCGTCTGCGCACGCAGCGGAGGCACGGTCACTGCCCGTCACTTCGTCATCCGGAGTGCGGACTCCGTCCGGCTCGCAGGCCGCAAAGCCGCAGCCGGCCGAAGAGCTGCTCCTGCAGGTCGACGTGAACCGCCAGGGCCTCGACGAGACGGTGATCGTCGTGCGCACCGGCGGCATGCTGCACCTCGCCCACGAGGACCTCGAGCGCTGGCGCCTGCGCGTTCCGGCGGTCGAGCCGCTCGTGCATCACGGCCAGCGCTTCTATCCCCTCTCCGCGCTGCCCGGCGCGACCTACCAGCTCGACGAGGCGCGGCTTCGCCTCGCCATCAACGCGAGCGCCGACGCGTTCGACGAGACAGCGGCGGCGTTACGCACCGGCCAGGCGACCGACGCGATCGTCCCTGGCCCCGGCGGGTTCCTCAACTACGCCGTAAGCATCGCCGACAATGAGTTCGAGACCACGCGCGCGGGGGTTTTCGAGGGCGGCTTTTTCAGCCGCTATGGCGTGCTCACCAGCTCACTCGCCGCGCCGGAGCTCGAAGAACGCCGCTCCTGGACACGGCTCGACACTACCTTTACGGCCGACTTTCCCGATACGCTCACAAGCCTGCGCCTTGGCGACTCGGTCACTCGGGCCGGCGCATGGGGACTGCCCGTGCGCTTTGGCGGCGTGCAGTTCGGCACCAAGTTCGGGGTGCAGCCCGGCTTCATTCCGTTTCCGGTCGCCACCGCAGTGGGGCGCGCAGCGCTGCCCTCGACCGTGGACGTCTTCGTGAACAACGCGCTCGTCACCCGGCGTGAGGTCCCGCCAGGGCCGTTCTCCATCGCCAACATCCCGGTCGTCACGGGGGCCGGCGACGTGCAGGTCGTGGTGCGCGACCTGCTCGGGCGGGAGCAGGTCTATTCGCAATCGTTCTACGGATCGAATGCGCTTCTTCGCAAAGGCGTGGCGGACTACTCGTTCGAGGCCGGCGCGCTGCGCGAGGCGTTCGGGATCTCGAGCAACGACTATGGCGAGGTCCTCGGCGTCGCCACCTACCGGCGGGGCCTGACCGACGGGCTCACCGCGGAAGTGCGCACCGAGCTCGCCGAGTCGGCAAGGAGCGCAGGCGCCGCGGCGACGTTCCTCGCCGGCGAGCTAGGCGTCGCGAACGTTGCGGCAGCCGCGAGCACGTCCGATGACGACACGGGAGCGCTCCTCGGCCTGGGCTTCGAGCGCAACACGCCGCGGCTGAGCTTCGGCGTGCAGGCGGAGGCGACGAGCCGAGGCTTTCGCCAGGCCGGCCTCCTCGGCGGCGAGCTGCCGCTCAAGCGGCGCGCCGTCGCGAACGTCGGCGTTCCCCTCGGAGCCGCCGGAACCGTATCGCTCACGTACATATCGCAGGCGTTCCACGACAGGGACTCGCTGCGGCTCACCACGCTTTCCTACAGCATACCGCTCGGGCGCTTCGGTCAGTTCGGCGTCACTGCCGTGCGCACGCGCGGGACGCAGGAGAGCACGTCGCTTTTCGCCACGCTCGCCGTGCCCCTCGGCCATGCCACGTCGGCGAGCGCGGGCGTCGAGCGCACGCGCTCGGGCAACGGAGGGTCGGACACCGTGACCACGCTTTCGCTGCAGAAGAGCCTGCCGCTCGGCGAAGGCTGGGGCTACCGGCTCCAGAAGCGCGGCGAGAACTACTATGGCAGCGTTGCCCTGCAGGGGCCCGTGGGCACCTACGAGGCCGAGGCGGCGCGATCGGAGTTCGGCAACACGGCGACCCGGCTCACGGCCCGCGGCGGCTTCGGCGCGGCCGGCGGCCACCTCTTCGCGAGCCGCGAGGTAACGGAGAGCTTCGCCGTCGTGCGCGTGGCCGACTATCCGGGCGTGCGCGTGCTGCAGGACAACCAGGTCGCCGCGCGCACCGACGAGAACGGCTACGCCGTGCTGCCGCGGCTTCGGGCCTATGACCGAAACCCGATCGGCGTGGAGCAGACGGACCTTCCGCTGGACGCGCGCCTCGAGGCGCTGAAAATGGAGGCGACGCCATACTTCAGGAGCGGCGTCTATCTCGATTTCCCGGTGCGCCGGGTCCGCGCCGCGACGCTGCGCGTCGTGCTCGAGGACGGCTCGGAGCTGCCTTCGGGCGCGATCGGGCGGGTCGAGGGACGCGCCGAGGAGTTCCCGGTTGCGCTGGGCGGCCAGGCCTACTTCGAGAACCTCGAGGATCGCAGCCGCGTGGCCTTCACGTGGAAGGGACAGCGCTGCGAGATCGAACTATCCTTGCCGAAAACCCCCGATCCCCTGCCGGACCTCGGGACGCACGTTTGCAAAGGGGTACGCCCATGAAGAAGACCGCTTTCCCGCTGATCCTTGCGCCGCTGCTTCTCGCGGCCCCGCTTGCGGCGCATGCGCAGATCACGTGCGCGGCTTCGAATATCACCTTGAACTTCGGCAGCTACGATGTCCTTTCCAGCACGCCGGCCAACGGCGCCGGCAGCTTCCAGGTGACCTGCACGTCGGTCGGCCTTCTAGTGCCACAGACGACCGTGACGTACAGGGTCGCACTAGCAAGCAGCCCTGCCCGGCGCCTCGCCCCTCCGGCGGGAGCCGATCGCCTGATCTACGAGGTCTATACCGATGCTTCCCGCACTCAACCATGGGGCGACGGCACGGGCGGCACTTCCGTTATTCAAGGCTCCGTAACGGTGCCGCTCAGCTTCCTGTTCATCCCTGGAACCGTGACCGACGCGCCGAGAAACTTCTACGCTCGCATCACGCCGGGCGGGCAGGACGTCTCCGCCGCTTCACCCGGGCCTCCTCCGACGATCTATCAGCAGACCCTGCCCGTGACGACCACGTGCACCCCGCGCTGCTAGGCGGCCCCAGCAGGCGGCGCAGCCGGCGACCTAGAGGTTGATGTTGAGGGTCAGCGGCAGCGGGTAGACGCCGGGTGCCGCTGTGTCCGCCAGGGTGAAGCGGTAGGAGACTGCGGCCGAGACGGCGGGCGGCGGGGTCGGCGCCGCAGCGCTCACTTCGGGCGCGAGAGCTGCGGCGGGAGCGAGCGCGGCGGCCGGGTCCTGCGGCCGCGCGGCGCCCGAAGGCGGCAGCGCATCGAGAAAAGAGGGGTCGAGCTCGCGCAGGCCTTTGGCATCCGCGCCGGCGGCGAGCCAGCCGGTGTCGGTGCGCATCGCGACGGACGTGAACGGTCCGGCTTCGGGCGTGAAGTCCGCGACGACGGTCGGCGTCAGGCGCCCGGCCTGGATGTGCAGCAGCGAGCCGGCCGCGATGTCGACGTAGCCGCGCTCGAGGTCGGCCGGGCCGATCTCGATATGCGAGCGGCGCGTCTCGAAGCGGAAGATGCCGGAAGGCCGGACCTCCGCGCTGACCGGCAGGACGCTCGTCGCCGAGCCGGCCGCCCCTGCCGCAGGCGGCAGCAGCGCCGCGGCAAGTCCAAGGACGAGAGAAGGAAAGCGCCGTGTGGGCATGTGCACCATTGTACCGGCGGCGCCACGAGAGAAGGTCAGGAGACGTCAAACAGCGCTAGGATCACACTCATGAATACTTCCTATCAGTGCGGATTTGGGAACACCTTTTCCACGGAGGCCCGCGAGGGGGCGCTTCCGATAGGGCAGAACTCGCCGCAGCGCGTGCCGCAGGACCTCTACGCCGAGGTGCTCTCGGGCACGGCGTTCACGGCGCCCCGCGCGGAGAACCTTTCCTCGTGGCTTTACCGGCTGCGGCCGTCGGCGATGCACCCGCCCTTCCGGCGCATCGACAACGGCCTCGTGCGCACGGGGCCCTTCACCGAAGCCGAGACGCCGCCCAACCGGCTGCGCTGGAACCCGCTACCGGTGCCCTCCGCGCCGACCGATTT
Organism: uncultured Enterobacteriaceae bacterium; assembly: GCA_964461055.1. Lineage (GTDB taxonomy): Bacteria > Pseudomonadota > Gammaproteobacteria > Burkholderiales > SG8-39 > SCGC-AG-212-J23. The sequence continues at coordinate 7,280 of CAYWSG010000081.1, forward strand.
CGTCGACGGGCTCTTCACGGTCGCGGGCTCCGGCGATCCCGCCTCGCAGTCGGGCATCGCGGTGCACGTCTACCGGGCGAATCGCTCCATGGCCGACCGGTACTTCTACAGCGCCGACGGCGAGCTCATGTTCGTGCCGCAGCAGGGCGCCATTTCGATTTCTTCCGAGCTGGGACAACTGGACGTTGCGCCGGGGGAAATCGCGGTGGTGCCGCGCGGGGTCAAGTTCGCCGTCAAGCTGGAAAAGGAAAGCGCAGCGCGAGGCTACGTCTGCGAGAACTACGGCGCGCATTTCCGGCTGCCGGAGCTCGGACCCATCGGCGCACAGGGGCTCGCGCAGAAGCGCGACTTTCTCGTGCCGGTGGCCGCCTTCGAGGAAAAGAGCGGCAAGTGCCAGCTCGTCGCCAAGTTCCTCGGCAACCTGTGGGCCACCGAGCTTGGCCATTCGCCGCTCGACGTCGTCGCCTGGCACGGCAACTACGCGCCGTACAAGTACGACCTCGCGCGCTTCATGGTGATCAACACCGTGAGCTTCGACCACCCGGACCCGTCCATCTTCACCGTGCTCACTTCGCCGTCGGGGCAGCCGGGCGTCGCCAACTGCGACTTCGTCATCTTCCCGCCGCGCTGGATGGTCGCCGAGCACACCTTCCGGCCGCCGTGGTTCCACCGCAACGTCATGAGCGAGCTGATGGGTCTCGTGCGAGGCGTCTACGACGCCAAGGCGGAAGGGTTCCTCCCGGGCGGCATCTCGATCCACAACTGCATGAGCGCCCACGGCCCCGACGCCGCCACGTACGACAAGGCCACCACGGCCGAGCTCAAGCCGCACAAGATCGACAACACGCTCGCCTTCATGTGGGAGTCGCGCTACATCTTCCGCCCCACCGCTGCCGCCCTGAGCGCAGCCGAGCTGCAGAAGGACTACGACAAGGTCTGGGATGGCTTCCAGTAATCCCGAAATCCGGGACAGGTGCAGATTTCCCCCGCTGGGATAAGCCATGGACGCGACGCACGATCCTGACCTGAAGAGCTGGGTCGAGTCGGCGAACGAGCCCGGCTGCGACTTTCCGATCCAGAACCTGCCTTTCGGCATCTTTCGGCGCAAGGGCTCCACGGAAGCGCCGCGCGGGGGCGTGGCGATCGGCGACCAGGTGTTCGACCTCGCCGCCCTGGGCCTCAAGACGGGGCCGACGCTGAACGGCCTCGCCGCCGCCGGCCGGCCGCAGTGGAAGAAGCTGAGGAAAGAGCTCTCGCGCCTCCTCTCAAAGAAGGGCTACTCCAGGAGAAACGAAAAGCACCTGACGCCGCTGAAGAAGGCGGAGCTCTTCCTGCCGGTGGCGATCGGCGACTACACCGACTTCTACGCCGGCATCCACCACGCCACGAGCGTGGGCAGGATCTTCCGGCCCGACAATCCGCTGCTGCCGAACTACAAATGGGTGCCCATCGGCTACCACGGCCGCGCCTCGTCCGTCGTCGTGTCCGGCACGCCGGTCGTGCGCCCGCGCGGCCAGGTGAAGCCGCCCGAAGCCGAGCGCCCGGTCTTCCAGGAATCGCGCCGGCTCGACTACGAAGTCGAGCTCGGCCTGGTGGTCGGGCCGGGCAACCGGCTGGGAAAGCCGATCCCCATCGCCAGGGCGGAAGACCATGTCTTCGGCGTCGTCCTCCTCAACGACTGGTCCGCGCGCGACGTGCAGGCCTGGGAATACCAGCCGCTCGGGCCCTTCCTCGCCAAGAGCTTCGCCACCACCGTGTCGCCGTGGATCGTCACCCTCGAGGCGCTGGAGCCTTTCCGCTGTCCTGCCTTCCCGCGTGGCGAGGGCGATCCGCGGCCCCTGGAATACCTTTTTGAAGAGAAGAACCAGAAGCAGGGCGGGTTCGACATCGCCGTCGAGATGCACCTGCGCACGGCGAAGATGAAGAGCCCGGTGCGCCTCTCGCGCGGCAGCTTCCGGGACGCGTACTGGACCGTGGCCCAGATGGTCGCGCATCACGCCTCGAACGGCTGCAACCTGCGGCCGGGCGACCTCCTCGGGACGGGCACGCTTTCGGGCACCACGCCCGAGTCGGCCGGCTCGCTTCTCGAGCTCACGCAGGGCGGCAAGCGCCCCCTCGAGCTCCCGGGCGGCGAGACCCGCACGTTCATTGCAGACGGCGACACCCTCATCCAGCGGGGCCGCTGCGAAGGCGCCGACGGGGCTATCCCGATCGGCTTCGGCGAAGCGGCGGGGACGGTGCGTCCGGCGCCATAATCGCCCCATGGCCGAAGCCGCTCTCAGCGGTACGCTCAGGGGCGATTACAGCCGCGCGGGTCCCGACTACGCGGTCGAGCAGGACTGGGCGTCCTACACGCCCGAGGAGCACGCGCTCTACCGGCGGCTCTTCGAGCGCCAGTCGAAGCTCGTCCCGCGCTACGCCTGCCCGGAGTGGCAGCAAGCCATCGCGGGCCTGAACGCTTCATCCTCCATTCCCAGGTTCGACGAAATCTCCGGAAAGCTGAGAGGCCGCACCGGCTGGGAGATCGTCCCGGTGCCCGGGCTCATTCCGGACGAGGCGTTCTTTACCCACCTCGCCAACCGGCGCTTCCCGGTGACGGTGTGGCTGCGCAAGCCCGAGGAGTTCGACTACATCGTCGAGCCCGACGTCTTCCACGACTTTTTCGGCCACGTTCCGCTCCTTTTCGATCCCACCTACGCCGAGCACCTCTACGAGTACGGCAAGGGCGGCCTGAAGGCGATGCGGCTCGACGCCGTCAAAATGCTCGCGCGGCTTTACTGGTACACGATCGAGTTCGGCCTCGTGAAGACGGCCGCCGGCGTGCGCGCCTACGGCGCGGGGCTCCTTTCGTCCGGGGGCGAGCTCGCCTACTGCGTGGACGATCCGCGCCCGCGTCGCCGGCCCTTCGACCTCGAGCGCATCATGCGCACGGAGTACCGGATCGACCGCTACCAGGACACCTATTTCGTGATCGACTCCTTCGACCATCTCATGCGCGAGACGGCGCCGGACTTTACGCCGATCTATGACAGACTGAGGAGCCTTCCTTCCTTCAAGAGCGACGAGGCGTAGACAGCCTTGCCTGAAAAAACCGTCCTGGTCACGGGCGGGCTGGGGTACATCGGCTCGCACACCACCCTCGTGCTGCACGCGGCCGGCTGGCGCCCGGTCGTCATCGACAACCTCTCCAACGCGAAGCGTTCCGTGCTGCCGCGGCTGCGGGAGCTCGCCGGCGAGGAGATTCCGTTCTTCGAAGCGGATATCCGCGACCGGGCGGCCCTGGAGAGGATCCTCGGCGCCGCCCCTTTCGATGCGGTGGTGCACTTCGCGGGCCTGAAGGCCGTGGGCGAGTCGGTGGAGAAGCCGGCGCTCTACCACGAGAACAACGTCGGCGGGAGCGCCGTGCTCCTCGATGCCATGGCGCGCCACGGCGTGAAGCGCATCGTCTTCAGCTCGTCGGCCACGGTGTACGGCAACCCCGAGCGCCTGCCGCTCGACGAGCGCCACCCGCTGCGCCCGCAGAGCCCCTATGGCGAGAACAAGCGCGATGTCGAGCGCCTGCTCGCCGCGCGCGCCGCGACCGACCCGGCCTTCCGCTACGCGGCGCTTCGCTACTTCAATCCCATCGGCGCCCATCCGTCCGGGCGCATCGGCGAGGACCCGCGCGGCATCCCGAACAACCTCCTGCCCTTCGTCTCGCAGGTCGCCGTCGGCAAGCTGCCGCAGCTGCGGGTGCACGGCAACGACTATCCGACCCCCGACGGAACCGGCGTGCGCGACTACATCCACGTGATGGACCTCGCGCGTGGCCACGTCTCCGCGCTTTCCTTCCTCATGACGGAAGAGCGCTCGGTGACGGCGAACCTCGGCACAGGGCGAGGCTACTCCGTCCTGGAAGTGGTGAAGGCGTTCGAGGCGGCCTCGGGCCGCAGCGTGCCGCTCGAGTTCGGCCCCCGCCGTCCCGGCGACGTCGCCGCCTGCTACGCCGACCCTTCGCTCGCCGCCGAGCAGCTCGGCTGGCGCGCCGAGGCCGACATCGCCCAGATGTGCCGCGACGCCTGGCGCTGGCAGTCGCAGAACCCCAGCGGCTACCCCGATTGAAGCCAAATGGGGACAGACCCCTTTTCAATCTTGAAAAGGGGTCTGTCCCCTTACAATCCGGCCCTATGTCGAAAGTCGCCCTCATCACCGGGATCACCGGGCAGGACGGCGCCTATCTCGCGGAGCTGCTCCTCGGGAAGGGCTACGTCGTGCACGGCATCAAGCGCCGCACGTCGCTCATCAACACCGAGCGCATCGATCACCTCTACCAGGATCCGCACGAGAAGAACCGCCGCTTCATCCTGCACTACGGCGACATGACCGACTCGTCGAGCCTCGTCCGCGTCATCGAGGAGTCGCAGCCCGACGAGGTGTACAACCTCGCGGCGCAAAGCCACGTGGCGGTGTCCTTCGAGGAGCCCGAATACACGGCGAACTCCGACGCGCTGGGGACGCTGCGCCTGCTGGAAGCGCTGCGCATCCTCGGCATGGAGAAGAAGACCCGCTTCTACCAGGCCTCGACCTCGGAGATGTTCGGCAAGGTCGTGGAGACGCCGCAGAAGGAAACCACGCCCTTCTATCCGCGCTCGCCTTACGGCGTGGCCAAGGTGTACGGCTACTGGATCACCGTGAACTACCGGGAGGCGTACGGCATGTACGCCTGCAACGGCATCCTCTTCAACCACGAGTCGCCGATCCGCGGCGAGACGTTCGTCACCCGCAAGATCACCCGCGCCCTTGCGCGCATCGTGCTCGGGCTTCAGGACTGCCTCTACATCGGCAACCTGGAGGCCCGGCGCGACTGGGGCCACGCCCGCGACTACGTGCGCGCCATGTGGCTCATGCTCCAGCAGCCGGCCCCCGACGACTACGTCGTCGCCACCGGCGAGCAGCGCAGCGTCCGCGACTTCATCGTCGCCGCCGCCGCGCAACTGGGCCTGTCCCTGGCGTTCGAAGGCAAGGGCCAGGAGGAAGTCGGAAGGATCGCCTCGATCGAGAACAGCCGGTTCGAGAGCCTGAAGAAGGGCCAGGCCATCGTGCGGATCGACCCGCGCTACTTCCGCCCGTCGGAGGTCGACACGCTGCTCGGCGACCCTTCCAAGGCGCGTGCCAAGCTCGGCTGGAAGGCCGAGGTGCCGTTCTCCGAGCTCGTCGCCGAGATGGTGGACCAGGACCTGCGCTGGGCCGAGCGCGACGACCTCGCCCGCCGCCACGGCCACAAGGCCTACCAGTACAACGAATGAATGGGGACAGACCCCATTTCAGGATTGAAATGGGGTCTGTCCCCTTTTCTGCTTTGCTGAGATGAAACCTGACGCGAAGATCTACGTCGCCGGGCACCGGGGACTTGCCGGCTCGGCGCTCGTGCGGCGGCTGCGGGCGAAGGGCTACGGGAACGTCGTCGAGCGCACGCACGCCGAGCTCGATCTCACCGACACCGCCCGGACCCGGGCTTTCTTCGAGCAGGAGAAGCCGGAGATCGTGTTCCTCGCGGCGGCCAGGGTCGGCGGCATCCTCGCCAACAATACGTACCCGGCCGACTTCATCCGCGACAACCTCGCGATCCAGACGAACGTCATCGACGCCGCCTGGCGCGCCGGGGTGCAGCGCCTGCTTTTCCTCGGCTCCTCGTGCATCTACCCGCGCGACTGCCCCCAGCCCATCAAGGAGTCCTACCTCCTCACCGGCCCCCTCGAGCCGACCAACCGCCCCTACGCGATCGCCAAGATCGCCGGCATCGAGATGTGCTGGTCCTACAACCGGCAGTACGGCACCCGGTACCTCTGCGCCATGCCCACCAACCTCTACGGGCCGGGCGACAACTACGACCTGCAGACGAGCCACGTCCTGCCGGCCCTCATCCGCAAGTTCCACGAAGCCAAGGTCGCCGGCGCGGACGCCGTGACGGTCTGGGGAAGCGGCACGCCGCGGCGCGAGTTCCTCTACAGCGACGACATGGCCGACGCCTGCATTCACTTGATGGAGCTGCCTTCCGGGCGCCTTGCGCAGACGCTTGGCGAGGGAGAGCCCCCTCTCGTGAACGTCGGCTGCGGCGAGGACGTGACCATCGCCGAGCTCGC
>CAYWSG010000082.1:0-13270 GCA_964461055.1 uncultured Enterobacteriaceae bacterium
GGATCATCGACCCGCTCGACGGCACGACGAACTTCATCCACGGCTTTCCGCAGTACTGCGTGTCCATCGCGCTGGAGCACCGCAAGGTGCTCGAGCACGCGCTCGTCTACGACCCGGTGCGCGACGAGCTCTTCACCGCCTCGAGGGGGCGCGGTGCGTTCCTCAACGATCGCCGCATCCGCGTCTCGCGCTGCGCGAAGCTTTCCGAGGCGCTCGTCGGCACCGGATTTCCGTTCAAGGAGCTCGGCCGCGTCGATCTCTACCTCCGGCAGCTGCGCAGCATCATGGAGAAGACCTCGGGGGTGCGCCGCGCCGGCGCCGCGGCACTCGACCTCGCCTATGTCGCCTGCGGGCGCCTCGACGCCTTCTGGGAGCTCGGCCTCGCGCCGTGGGACATGGCCGCCGGCGCGCTCCTCGTCCAGGAGGCAGGCGGCCTCGTCGGCGACCTGAAGGGCGAGCAGAGCTACCTGGCCTCGGGCGACATCTGCGCCGCCGCTCCCAAGCTCTTCCCGCCGATGCTCCAGGCCCTGGGCTAGGGCGCAGGTAAGGATTACGCCCGGCGCGTCGGCGGTCGGTCACGCTCCGCCCGGCTCATGGCGCGAAGTCCGCCGGCCGCGCGCTTTCGTCTACGCTTGCGCTCCGTGCATCCGGAATATGCAGCGCTCCTCGAGGAAGTCAGGGCGTTCTTCGAGCCGCACGAAGACAAGCCGGAGGAAACCCCAGAGGCCGTGGCGCGCAGCCTGTGGATGTGCGCCGCCGGGCGCCCGGCCTCCATCGCGGCCGCGAACGGCCACGCCCTGCCCGAACTCGCCCCCGGCGAGCGGGCATGCCTGCGTCGGCTGGTGGAGGAAAAGCGCGCGGGAAAGCCGCTCGCCCACCTCACGGGCCGTCAGCACTTCATGGGCCTCGAGCTCCTGGCCGGACCGCAGGCGCTGATCCCGCGCCGCGAGACGGAGATCCTGGGCCGCGCGGCGCTCGCCTTCCTGCGGGCGCTGCCCGACGCTTCGCTCCTGGCGGTGGACGTGTGCACGGGATCGGGCAATCTGGCCCTCGCGCTCGCCCGGCACGAGCCCCGCGTGCGCGTGGTCGCTGCCGATCTCTCGCCGGAGGCGATCCGGCTCGCCGAGCGCAACGCCGCGTTCACGGGGCTGCGCGGGCGGGTCGAGTTCCACGTCGGCGACCTCTTCGCGCCGCTCGAGCGCCTCGGGCTCGAAGGCAGCGCAGCGCTCATCTGCTGCAACCCGCCCTACATCACCAGCGCCAAAGTACCGAGGCTCGGCGAGGAAATCTCGGCGCACGAGCCGCATCTCGCGTTCGACGGCGGCGCCATGGGCCTCAGCATCCTGCGGCGCCTGTTCCTGGAGGCGCCGGCGTACCTGCGCCCCGGCGGCGCCTTGTGCGTGGAGATCGGCCTCGGCCAGGGGCCTGCGCTGCAGGCCCGCCTCGCGCGGCGGCCCTGGGTGGAGCGCGTGCAAGCGCATTGCGACGTCCGAGGGGCGATCCGCGCGCTCTCGATCATCCGCCGCTAGCGCTTCACCAGGGAATCTCCGCGCCGTCGTACGAGAGAAAGCGGCCGGAATCGCGGGCTCCGAGCGACCGGATGACGGCGCGCAATCCGCCGACCGATGCCTCCGGGGTGAGCGGCGCTGCCGCGCCCCCCATGTCGGTACGGGCCCACCCCGGGCTCAGGGCGACGACGACCACGCCGCGATGCGCAAGCTTGACCGCAAGCCCCTTCGCGAGCAGGTTGAGCGCCGCCTTGCTGGTCGAGTACGGCAGGGTCTCGCCCCGCGTCTCGGCGATCGAGCCCAGGCGGCTCGACATGAAAGCGACGACCCGGCGCTCGCTCGCCGCCACGTTCTCGATGAGCGCCTCCACCACGGCGGCGGCGCCGAGCAGGTTGACGCGCAGCACCCGCTCCCACTCGGCGTAGTCGAAGCTGCCCAGCGCCATGCCGCGCCGGCCAGCCACGCCCGCGTTGCAGACGAGAACATCGATGGCTTCGCCGGCGAGCGTCGCGGCGAGGCCGGCGATCGACTCGCTGTCGGCTACGTCCGCGGTGATGGGGCGCGCGCCGAGCGCGGCGACGCGCGCAGCCGAGGCCGGATCGCGCACCGTTCCGAGCACGCGCCACCCGTCGGCGGCGTACTGGCGTGCGAGCTCGAGACCAAGGCCCCGGCCCGCGCCCGTGACAAGAACGCTCGGAATGGCGCTACGCTCTCCGCGGCGTCCCTACGCGCTCTTTCTCTGGGGCTCGCGCCGTTCGCTGCCCGCTTCCCTCGCGCCGGCGGCGCCGACGGCGCTCACTTGGGAGGCGGCCATGCGGGTGACGTCCTCGGCCGCGCGCGCCGTCAGGTCGTAGGCCTGGCGGACGGTATCGGTCGCCTGCCCCACCTGCGTCTGCATCTGCGCCATGGCGGTGAGCTGCGTGTCGCTTGCCGCGCGCACGATGGTCCGCCAGGCGTCCATGGCCTGGGCGACCTGCGCGCCGGCGATCTGGCTCTGCAGCGACAGCAGGTCGTCGAGGCTGCGCACCTCGGCAAGCTGCTGCGCCGACTTCATGTTCTGCTCGAGCGCTCCGCGCAGCATCTGCAGCTGCTGCTGGTGGAACCGCTCGCTCGTCTGGAGCGTCGTCTTCATCGAGTCGATGGCCGCGCGCGTCATGGAGCGATAGACGTCGATGAACTGCGATTGGGCTTGCATTCGATCCCCTTGGCGAAATGGTGTGGTGGATGCGCGATGGGAGAACTGCAAGTCCAATCTAGCGGTGGCCGCTCCACGCGGCTATCGTGCGGATCCCGCGCCGCCTTATAACGAATCACGCGACACGTCCGCGCCCGGCTGGACCACCGCCTTGACGTGCAGCCGCCGCACGGAGCCGTCGGGAAACGGCCATTCGATCGACTGGCCCGCCGAAAGGCCGAGGAGCGCGGTGCCCACCGGCGCGAGCACGGACACGCGGCCCGCCGCGGCATCGGCCTGTGACGGGTACACGAGCACCACCTCGCGCTCCGCGCCGGTCCGCTCGTCGACATAGACGACCCTGGAGTACATCGTCACGACATCGCTCGGCATCGCCTCGTCGGAGACGACGATGGCGCGCTCGAGCTCGCCGCGCAGCGGCTCATGGCCGTCGAATCGACTGAGCAGCGGCAGCTCCGTCTCCGGAATGAGAATGAGGTCGAGCTGCACGTCATGCCTCCCCGGGCTCCGCCATGGCGCGGCTGCCGTCGCCGGCGCCCTGCGCCTCGAGCACGCGGACCTTCAGCGCACGGCCGCCGGGCATGCCGGCGGCGCTGACCGCGCCGGTCGAGCGCCCGAGCAGCGCGCGGCCGATCGGCGAGAGCACCGAGATGCAGCCCTTCGAGGGGTCCGCTTCGCGCGGATGGACGAGCGTCACGGTGCGGGTCGCCCCCGCGGGCTCCTCCCGATAGGTGACCCGCATGTTCAGCGCCACCCGATCGGGCGGCAGCTTCTCGTGCGGGACCATGCGCGCCTCCATCAGCATGCTGACGAGGGCCTCGGCGGCCTCCGCTTCCTGCCCCTCCAGGCGCCGGCCGCCGTCGACGATCGAAGCGAGGACCTCCGCGTCGGCGGCCGAAACCAGGAGGTCCTGCGCAGGCTCCTGCAAGCCGGGGTTGGTGTTGGTGTTGGGCATCTGCGCCTCCGTTGAGACGACAACGTTCTGGAAGAAAAAGCGCCTCGCGTGCGGGCGTGGCGGTGATCCGAGTCGGGCGGGTCCCGGTACCGGTCAGGCGGTGGGCCGCGGTGCTCTTGGCGGCCGGCCGCGCGCCGCTACCGGGCGCGACCAGGGCAGGCGAGCGTGCCTGGGATGCGCAGAACGCGCGCTGTCGCGCCGGGCGCTCGCGCGCCGGCGGCGGTTGCGCCGGTGATGGTTGCCGTACGAGGCAGGCTCATCGCGTTCTGCAGAAAGTCCGTAAGTCGGCGGAAAATGGGTGCCGGCTCGACCATAGCACAGCAGGGAAATACTTCAACCGATGGCCAAGACCTTCTCCACGCAACGCCTCATCCGCTTTTCCCATTGCGATCCGGCCGGCATCGTCTTTTTCGTGAACTTCTTCGAGATGATCTCCGGCATCGTCGAGGACTGGTTCCGGGAGGCCGTCCACCTGCCCTTCGACGAGATGCACCTCGAGCGCCGCGTCGGCTTCCCGATCGTCAACACCGGCTGCGAGTTCTTCCGCCCGTGCCACCTTGGCGACACGCTCGTGCTCGAGCTCGCCATCGCGCGCCTGGGCCGCAGCTCGATCACCTTCGACATCCGCGGCCGCGTCGGCGGCGACGAGAAGTTCCGCGGCCGCCACAAGGTCGCCCACGTCTCGCTGGAGACGTTCAAGTCGATCCCCATTCCGGACGACATGCGCGAGCGCATGCTGCCCTATTGCGCGCCTGCCAAGGAGCCGGATTAGGCTTCGGCGACTATCCGGGCGGCAGGTCGAACAGAAGGACTTCCGCGTCCCTGCCGCCGGCGATCTCGATGCGGCCACCGTCGGCCTTCAGGGCATCGCCGGCCCCGAGGGCATGGCCGTTCACCGTGACACTGCCGCGGGCGACGTGGACGTAGCCCTTGCGATCGGCGCCGAGCAAGTGCTCCGCACGCTCGGCGCCGTCGAAGAGCCCCGCGTACAGGAACGCCTTCTGGTTGATCCTGAGCGAGCCGTGCGCCCCGTCGGGCGAGGCGATGAGGCGCAACCGTCCGCGCTTCTCGGCTTCCGGGATGTGCTTCTGCTCGTAAGAGGGCCTGATGCCGGTGAAGCGCGGCTCGATCCAGATCTGGAGGAAGTGCGTCACGCCGGCGTGCGCATTGTGCTCGGAATGCCGCACGCCCGTGCCGGCGCTCATGCGCTGCACGTCGCCCGGCCGGATCGTCGAGCCGTTGCCCATCGAGTCCTCGTGCGCGATCGCTCCTTCGAGGACATAAGTAATGATCTCCATGTCGCGGTGCGAATGCGCGCCGAAGCCGGTGCCGGGCTGGATGCGGTCCTCGTTGATGACGCGCAGGACCGAGTAGCCCATGTGCCGAGGATCGAAATAGTCCGCGAAGGAAAAGCTGTGCCACGAGTCCAGCCAGCCGTGGTTCGCATGGCCGCGCTCGCCAGCGCGCCTCAGCTCGGCCTTCGCTGGCACCTGCGACGCCCGCGCGGGCGCTTCGGTCGTTGCCTCGGCAGCCGGTTCGATGACGCCCACCGCGATTGGATCGCTCGCGGGGAACGTGAGCTTGAGCGCCTCGTCCAGCGCCCGGGTGATGCGGTTGGGATCGGTGTTCATGCCTTCACCATACCCCTTATGAAGGGTCCTGTCCCTACTCTGGCTATTTCGATGGGCCGGATGGCGCCAGGGGCTTGAGGTTTTCCAGCACCGTGGGGAGCAGCTCGCTCACGTTGGGATGGATGCGCACCCGGCGCTGGAACTCCGGGTACGGCGTCCTCGCGTACACGACGTCGATGAGCGAATGCACCGCCTCGTCCGCACCGGTGCCGAGAAGCGCCGCGCCGAGGATCCGCTTCGAGTCGCGCTCGACGTGGATCTTGAGAAGGCCCCTGGTCTCGCCCTTCTCCACCGCGCGCGCGACGCGCGTCATGGGGCGCGTGCCGACCAGGGCGTCGATGCCCGCCTTGCGGATCTCGGCCTCGCTCATGCCCACCCGGCCAAGCGGCGGATCCGTGTAAAGGGCGTAGACCGGGATGCGATCGGTGTGCTTGCGGGCAGCCCCGGCGAGCAGATTATCGGCGACGATCTCGTAGTCGTTGTAGGCGGTGTGCGTGAAGGCGCCCTTGCCGTTGCAGTCGCCCAGCGCCCAGACGCCGGGGTTCGTGGTGCGAAGCGCCTCGTCCACCACCACATAGCCGCGCTGGTCGGTCTCGATGCCGGCCTCCTCCAGGCCGAGGTCATCGGTGTTCGGCGTGCGGCCGACGGCGAGCAGGAGATGCGTGCCCTTCTCGCGCGGCGCGCCCTCCCTGCACTCGAGGCCGATCGACACCCCGTCGGGCTCCTTCTGCAGGCTCAGGCATTTCGCGTTCAGGCGCAGCGCCACGCCTTCTTCCTCAAAAAAACCCTCGATGGCGGAGGACACGTCCTCGTCCTCGCGTCCGACGAGATGCGGAGCCATCTCCACAACCGTCACGCGCGAGCCGAAGCGGCGGAACATCTGGCCGAACTCCAGGCCGATGTAGCTGCCGCCGACCACGATGAGATGCTCCGGCACGAAGTCCACCGCCATCATCGATTCGCTCGTCAGGTAGGGCACGGTGTCGATGCCCGGCATGTCGGGCGCGGCGGGACGTCCTCCCACGTCGAGGAAGATCCGCTCGGCCCGCAGCAGCTCGTCGTTCACCCGGATGGTGTCCTTGCCGGCGAAGCGCGCGTGCCCGCGATAGACCTTCGTGCCCGCGACCTCCACCATCCACTTCTCGACGCGATCGCGCGAAGCGCGAACCATCTCGTCCTTGCGCTCCTTCACGCGCCTCATGTCGACCTTCGCCTCGCCGGAGAGCACGACGCCGTAGTCGACGGCGCGGCGCGCCATGTGAGCGGCGTACGCGCTCGCCACCATGGCTTTCGTCGGCGTGCAGCCGTTGTTCACGCAGGTGCCGCCGAACTTGTCGCGCTCCACCATGGCGACCTTCATTCCCGCGCCGGCGAGGCGCGCCGCGAGCGGCGGCCCCGCCTGTCCCGCGCCGATCACGATCGCATCGAACGTCGTCGCCATGGCATCTCCCGGGGTCGGTCCAGCGGCATCATAGGTTCCCCGCCGATGCGGATCCACCATCCGGCCTGCCGATGGCAGCCGACCATGCGGATCACGGGCAGGGCGCAAGCGGCGTGCCCGGCGCCGGCCGTCCGTCCGGCAGGCCGGATAGGTGATTCGGCAGCGGCTACCGTAGGATACGAGCCTCGATCAACGGGCACGGGGCCGCCGCATGCGGGCGCTGGAAGACAAGTCGTTCATCTGGCTGCTGGTGGCCGTCTCCCTCGCCTTCGCGTGGATTCTCTGGCCCTTCTTCGGCGCGGTGCTGTGGGGCACCGTGTTTGCCGTGGTGTTCGCGCCCCTGCAGCGCCGCCTGGCGCGGGCGTTCCGCGGCCGGCGCTCGCTCGCGGCGCTCACGACCATCCTCATCATCGTGCTCATCGTCATCCTGCCCCTCACGCTGATCGGCGCCTCCCTCGTCGAGCAGGGCGTGGGGGTCTACAACCGCATGCGCTCGGGCGAGCTCAACTTCGGCCGCTACCTGCAGCAGGTGTTCGAGGCGCTGCCCCCCTGGGCGGCCGGCATCCTCGAGCGCTTCGGCATCCTCGACCTGGGCGATCTCTGGGAACGCCTCTCCGCCGGGCTCATGAAGGGCGGCCAGTTCCTCGCGACGCGCGCGGCGAGCATCGGCCAGAACACCTTCCAGTTCATCGTCCAGATGTTCGTGATGCTCTACCTGCTCTTCTTCCTGCTGCGCGACGGCGACGAGATCGCGCGCCGCATCCGCGCGGCCGTGCCGCTCGGGCCGGAGCAGCGCCAGGGGCTCTTCCGCAAGTTCACCCAGGTGATCCGCGCGACGGTGAAGGGCAACGTCGTCATCGCGGTTCTCCAGGGCGTGCTGGGCGGCCTCATTTTCTGGCTCCTCGGCATCCACGCGGCGCTCTTCTGGGCGGTCGTCATGGCCATCCTTTCCCTGCTGCCCGCCGTCGGCACCGCTCTCGTCTGGGGTCCCGTCGCCATCTACTTCATCGCCACCGGCTCCGTCTGGCAGGGGATCGTGCTCGTCGCCTACGGAATTCTCGTGATCGGGCTCGTCGACAACGTGGTGCGGCCCATCCTGGTCGGCAAGGACACCAAGATGCCCGACTACATCGTGCTCATCTCCACGCTGGGCGGCCTCGCGGTCTTCGGCGTCAACGGCTTCGTCATCGGCCCCCTCATCGCCGCGCTCTTCATGGTGGCCTGGTCCATCTTCGCCGCGCCGCGCACCGGCGAAGCACCCGACCTAGGGGACTGAGGCAGTCTCCAGCAACTCCAGGTCGGCGGGCGACAGCGAGAGCTGTGTCGCGGCGATGAGGCTCTCCAGCTGCTCGAGGCTCGTCGCGCTGGCGATCGGCGCGGTGACGCCCTCGCGCCCGATGAGCCATGCAAGCGCGACTTCCGCCGGCCTCGCCCGGTGCGCGAGCGCAACTGTGTCGAGCGCCTTTAAAATGCGAAGGCCGCGCTCGTCGAGGTACCGCGCGATCGCCTTCCCGCGCACGCTCTTGGCGAGGTCGCCCTTCGTGCGGTACTTGCCCGTCAGGAACCCCGACGCGAGGCTGTAGTAGGTGATGACGCCGAGCCCCTCGGCCATGCACAGGTCCCGCAACGGCCCTTCGAATGCGCTGCGGTCGTACAGGTTGTACTCGGGCTGCAGCACCTCGTAGCGCGGAAGCCCTTTCGCCGCGGCGGCGCGAAGCGCGTCGTGCAGCGCCCCCGCTTCATAGTTCGACGCGCCGATGGCGCGCACCTTGCCCTGGCGAAGAAGCGTCTGGTAGGCGCCGAGGGTCTCCTCGATGGGCGTCTGCGGATCCGGAAAGTGCGACAGGTAGAGGTCGATGTAGTCGGTATGCAGCCGGCGCAGCGACTCGTCGGCGGCGGAGAGGATGTGGCGCGCGGAGAGGCCCTTGCGCCCGGGCGCCATCTCGGAGCCGACCTTGGTGATGATGACGAGCCGCTCGCGGCGACCGGGATGCGCCTTCAGCCACTCGCCGATCGTGGACTCCGACTCGCCCCCCTTGTTCCCCGGCGCCCATTTCGAGTAGACGTCCGCGGTGTCGATCGCGTTCAGCCCCGCCTCGTAGAGGCGGTCGAGCAGCGACAGGGCCGTGGTCCGATCCACGGTCCAGCCGAACACGTTGCCGCCGAACACGAGGGGCGCGATCTCCAGCCCCGTACGGCCGAGAGGACGCCTGTTCATCGAGGAGCCACGCTCATCGACGTGATTTTATGACGGGCCGGCGCGCCGATCGGGACCCGAAAAGGCCATCGACCGCTTGCGTCGCTCGGGCCCGGTGTAGCGCCGGGTCGATGACGAGCCCGGGGCATCCTCCGCGGCTGTCCGGGGCTTGCGCAGCGTGTCGCGCACGTCGCTGCCCGGACGGTGGTCCTTGCGGGCGCCGATCAGGCTGGGTTCGGATTCCATGGGTCCTGCCACGATCTTCGTCATTCGTGCTCTCCTTTCAATGCTGACCCCTTAACGCCCGGCGCTCGCGCCGGAAGCGCCCGGCGCACTCGCCGGCTGCGGGCCGGCGGCCTGCGCCAGCTTCATGCGCACGTAGTCCTCGCGGCCAATGCGCTCGTCGAGCTGCTTCGGATAGCGCTCGATCCCCGCGTACCAGTCGTGCAGGCGCCTCTCCAGCCGCCTGTCGGGCGGCGCGTCGAGCGCGTCGAGGTAGGCTTCGATCGCGAGGTAATAGCGCATGGCGTTGCGTTCGACGACGCCGCGCACCCCCTGCACGTACACCGGCTTTCCCTCGCTCGTGCGCTCGACGACGCTAAAGCCGACCTTGCCGCGGCCGGTCGTCGCAAGGTAGGCCTGCATGGCAAGCCGCGCGGTGAGCCCGAGCGCGTAGGAATAGCTCATGTGCATGAACGTGCGCCCCGGGCCGATCGGCGCGGCCTCGAGCGTGATGCGATAGTCCGATGTGCCGAACGGCCCGTCGGCAGACTCCAGCTCGACGCGAAAGTACTCCTGCGCCGCGGCCGCCACCCGGAAGCGGAAGTCCACCCTGAAGGCGTCCTCGCTCGCGTCCTCGGGCTTCGCGGCGATGAAGAGCGAAAGCGAGTCGACTTTGCCTTCCTCGGTCTCGCAGCCCTTCACGTTTGCCGGCAGCGTCAGGATGTCGCACCAGCTTCCGATGTCCCGCAGCGCCGGCGCCACCGCGTCGAACGGCTGCGCGAGCGTCGCAAACACCTCGCCGCGATGCGAGCCGGCGTCGGCGTGCGACGCCACGTAGAGCGGCCGCCCGAACGGATTGTCGCTGAGCTGCTCCCGCGCGGCCGCATGGCGCTCCCGCAGCGCCTCCGCGTCCTGCGCCGCCGCGATGTGGGCGCACGGAAGGAGCAGGCACGACAGCAGCAGCCGCGAGACCAGCAGATTCAGGATCGGGGTCAGAGAGCCATCTCCCGCAATTCCCCCCACCGGGCAACTTGCATGCCCGGGCCGGCTCGGCTAGCGTGCTTTGCCCCGACACTCTCCTCTACGGCTCATTTGCGCCTATCAGGAAGCCCGCCGCATGATTCCCCTGAGCGACGACAACCCGACGCTGCGCACGCCCGTGGTGACCATCTGCCTCCTCGGCGCTATGGGCGCAAGCTGGGTGCTCCTGCAAGGCGCCGGCTTCGACTCGCTGGCGCTCGCGGCGAGCATCTGCAACCTCGGCCTCGTCGCGGGCGAAATCACGCGTGCGGCGAGCGTCGGCACCGCCGTCCCGATGGGGCCCGGGCTCGCCTGCGTGGTCGACGCCGACCCGGTGAACTACCTCACCCCGATCACCTCCATGTTCCTGCACGGCAGCTGGGCCCACCTCCTCGGCAACTCGCTCTTTCTCTGGGTCTTCGGCAACAACATCGAGGACAGCATGGGGCGGCTTCGCTTCCTCGGGTTCTATCTCATCTGCGGGCTCGCCGCGGCGGCAGCGCAGGTCGTCATGGACCCCGCCTCGCCGGTGCCCATGGTCGGCGCCTCCGGCGCCATCTCCGGCGTCATGGGCGCCTACCTGGTGCTCTATCCGCGCGTCAGCGTGAACATGCTCTTCATCTTCATCGTCATCTTCCGCGTGATCCCGCTGCCGGCCTGGCTCGTGCTCATCTATTGGTTCGGCCTGCAGGTGCTCTCGGTCGTGCCGCAGTTCTCCGGCGACGGGGCCGGCGCCGAGTCGGGCGTGGCGTTCCTCGCGCACATCGGCGGCTTCGTCGCCGGCGCGGCGCTCATCAAGCTCTTCGAGGACCGGCGGCGCGTCGCGGTCCGCAACCGGGAGCGTCGCCGCCTGCATCCCGGGCACTACTGAAAAGGAAAGGCAGCCCTGCGGGCGGGCGAAGCCACCACCCTGCTGGACGGCGCGCCGGGCCACCAATTACGATTCGCCGATGCCGTCGCCCTGCATCGAGCTCGCGGTCGAGAACGACCTAAGCGTCCTGTACCTGGAAGGCGTCTGGCGGCTGCCGAACCTGGAAGCCATCGTGCGCTCGCTCGACGGCCTGAGGCTGCACCTCGAGAAGCGCTTCGTGCTGGACGGCAGCCGGCTGCAGGCGCTCGACACCGCCGCCGGCTTCACGCTCTTCCATCGCCTCGCCGACATGGGCTGCACGGAGCAGATGGTGAGCACGCGCGGGTTCGATCCGCGCCATCAGCGCCTCCTCGCCCTCGTCCACGAGCGCATGAAGACGGCGCCTTCCGAGGTGCATTCGACGCACGCGGGACTCATCCAGCGCGTGGGCGCCGCGGTTTTCGCGCTCGGCCGGCTGCTGCGCACCCACACCTCGTTCGTCGGCGCGGTGGCCGTCGAGGCGCTCGACATCCTGCGCCGGCCGCGCCGCTTCCGCCTGCGCGAGACGGTCTCGCAGTTCGAGGCCGTCGGCCTCGACGCGATCCCCATCGTCGCGCTCGTCACCTTCCTGATCGGCGTCGTCTTCGCCTACCTGCTCGGCGTGCAGGCGCAGCGCTACGGCGCGAACATCTTCGTGATCGACGGCCTCGGCCTCGCGATGTGCCGCGAGCTCTCGCCGCTTCTCACGGCGGTCATCGTCGCCGGCCGCTCGGGCGCCGCGTTCACCGCGCAGATCGGCACCATGAAGGTGCAGGAGGAGATCGACGCCATCCGGACCCTGGGCCTGTCGCCCATCCAGGTGCTCGTCATTCCGCGCCTCGTCGCCATCATGGCGGCGCTGCCGCTGCTCGTCTTCGTCGGCAACGTCGCCGGCATCGCCGGGGGCATGCTGGTCTCGGCCCTGCAGCTCGGGATTCCGACGGATCCCTTCCTCGACCGGCTGCACTACTCGCTGCCCATGAGCGCGCTCGTCATCGGCCTCGCCAAGGCGCCCGTGTTCGCCGCCTTCATCGCCGTGATCGCCTGCCGCATGGGCATGCTGGTGGCGCGCGACGCGCGCAGCGTCGGCATCAACACCACCTCCACCGTGGTGCAGAGCGTCGTCTCGGTCATCGTGCTCGACGCGGCATTCGCCATCGTGCTGCAGCACCTCGGGATCTGAATGGCCGCCGCGCCGACTCCCGTCCTGGACGTCGAAGGCATCGTCACCCGCTTCGGCACGCAGACCATCCACCGGGGCGTGAGCTTCAGCGTGGCGCGCGGCGAAGTCGTCGCCCTGATCGGCGGCAGCGGCACCGGGAAATCGGTTCTCCTGCGCGAGATCATCGGCCTGCAACGGCCTACGAGCGGGCGGATCCGGCTCTTCGGCACCGATGTCTGGGGCGCGAGCCCCGCCGAGCTGAGCGCGCTGCGGCGGCGCTTCGGCATGCTCTTCCAGGACGGCGCGCTCTTCTCTTCGCTCACCGTGGCGGAGAACGTGGCCGTGCCCTTTCGCGAGAACACGAGCCTGCCCATGTCGCTCATCGCGCCCCTCGTGGGCTTCAAGCTCGCGCTCGTCGGCCTGCCGCCCGAGGCCGCGACGAAGACGCCGGCGCAGCTCTCCGGCGGAATGCGAAAGCGCGCGGCGCTCGCCCGCGCGCTCGCGCTGGAGCCCGAGATGCTCTTCCTCGACGAGCCGACTTCCGGCCTCGACCCGGTCGGCGCCCGCGCCTTCGACCGCCTCGTGCGCGTGCTCGCCGACAGCCTGGGCCTCAGCGTCTTCATCGTCACGCACGACCTGGATCTGCTCGCCTCGCTCCCCGACCGGACGATCGCCCTCTCGGGCGGGCGGGTCATCGCCGACGGCCCGCTCGAGGAGGTCATGAGGGCCGACGATCCGTGGATACGCACCTATTTCGCGGCGCGGGCGCCGCTCGCCGGCGGAGCGGCGTGAGCCCGCCGGCGCGAACGGGAATGCGACGGCAGACAACAACAACGTAACCGCGGGGAGAAAGCATCTCATGGAGCCCGAAGCAAAGTACACGGTGGTCGGCGGTGCGGTGCTCATCCTGCTCGCCCTGGCCGCCGCCGCGGTGATCTGGCTTCACGACACCGGCGAGGCAGGCGAGGCGCGGCCCTACAAGATCTACTTCGAGCACCACTCCCTCGAGGGGCTGCAGCAGCGAAGCGACGTGAAGATGCTCGGCATCCG
>CAYWSG010000083.1:0-13250 GCA_964461055.1 uncultured Enterobacteriaceae bacterium
CTTGCGCGCGTGCGGCTTCCCGACGGCCGGCCGCTCGAGGTGCTGCAGCTGCCGATGCCGCCGGCGCTGCGAAAGGACGGCAAGCGGCTGCCGGCGAGCTACGCCAACTTCTACATCGGCAACCGCGTGGTGCTGGTGCCGACCTTCGGCGCGGCCGAGGAGGACGAGGCCGCCGTGGCGCTCCTTGCGCGCTGCTTCCCGGGACGCCGCATGGTGCCGATCGACGCCCGGGCGCTCGTGGTGGGGCTCGGCACCTTCCACTGCCTGACGCAGCAGATTCCCGCCCCTTCCGCAGAGGAGCCGCATCGATGAGCGCCGTGAGCGAATTCATCCGCCGGAACTTCCGGCATTTCAACGCCGCGACGCTCGTCGACGCCGCCGAGGCGTACCGGCGCCACGTCGCCGATGGCGGGAAGATGCTGGTCGCGCTCGCCGGCGCCATGAGCACCGCCGAGTTCGGCCTTTCGCTCGCCCGCATGATCCGGGCGGGTCGCGTGCACGCCATCTCGTGCACGGGCGCGAACCTCGAGGAGGACATCTTCAACCTCGTCGCGCACGACCACTATGTGCGCGTGCCGCACTACCGCGAGCTTTCGGCGCGCGACGAGCAGGCGCTCTTCGAGCAGAAGCTCAATCGCGTGACCGACACCTGCATCCCGGAGGCCGAAGCCTTCCGGCGGGTGGAGGGCGTCCTCCTGGAGGAATGGCGCTCGGCGGAGCGCGCGGGCGAGCGGCGCTTTCCGCACGAGTTCCTCTACCGCATCCTGCGCTCGAAGGCGCTCGAGCGGTACTACCAGATCGATCCGGCCGACTGCTGGGTGCTGGCCGCCTGCGAGCGCGACCTGCCGATCTACGTCCCGGGCTGGGAGGACTCCACGCTCGGCAACGTGTTCGCCGCGCACGTCATGAAGGGCGACCTGCGCGACGTCCACACGGTGCGAAGCGGCATCGAGTCCATGGTCCACCTGGTGGACTGGTACCGCCGGACCGCGTCGCAGGCGTCGGTGGGCTTCTTCCAGGTCGGCGGCGGCATCGCCGGCGACTTCGCGATCTGCGTCGTGCCCCTGCTCGAGCAGGACATGAGCGAGCGAACGCCCCTCTGGGGCTACTTCTGCCAGGTGAGCGACTCCACCACGAGCTACGGCTCGTACTCGGGCGCCACGCCGAACGAGAAGATCACCTGGGGCAAGCTCGGCGTCGACACGCCCCGCTTCATCATCGAGTCGGACGCGACCATCGTGGCGCCGCTCGTCTTCGCCTACGTGCTGGGCGAATGAGCTGGTCGGCGCGGGAAGCGCAGGAGCTTTATGCCGTCGAGACGTGGGGCGAGGGCTTCTACTTCGTGAACGACGCCGGCCACGCGGCTGTGCGGCCCTTCCCGGAGCGCAGCCTCGCCATCGACATTCCGGAGGTGGTGGCCGAGGCGAGGCGGCGTGGCGTGTCCGGACCGCTTCTGCTGCGCTTCCAGGACGTGCTCCAGGCCCGCGTGCGGCGCCTGCACGAGGCGTTCGCCGAGGCGATCGACGACGCCGGCTACGCCGGGGAGTACCGCTGCGTCTACCCGATCAAGGTGAACCAGCTGCACGAGGTGGTGGAGGAGGTGCTCGACGCGGGCAAGCCCTACGAGCTCGGCCTCGAATGCGGCTCGAAGGCCGAGCTCATCGCCGCGCTGCCGCTCGTGCTCGACGAGCGGCTGCTTCTCTGCAACGGCGTGAAGGACGCGGCCATGCTTTCCCTCATGCTCGCCGCCCAGCGCCTCGGCCAGCGGGTGCTGCCGGTGATCGAGAAGTACACCGAGTTCGAGCAGCTCGCCGCGCTCGCCGTCGAGGCGAGGCAGGCGCCGCGCTTCGCCGTGCGCGTGAAGCCCGCGACCTCGGGCTCCGGCCGCTGGTTCGAGTCGGGCGGGCGAAGGTCGAAGTTCGGCCTCGCGCTTCCCGAGCTGGTGGGCCTCGTGGAGGACCTCGAGCGGCTCGGATGGAAGGATCGCCTGGAGCTCCTGCACTTCCACCTCGGCAGCCAGATCTCCGACATCCAGGTGCTCAAGACCGCGACGAAGGAGCTCGCCCAGATCTACGCCGAGCTGCACGCGCGCGGGATCGGCGTGAGCGTGCTCGACGTGGGCGGCGGCCTCGGCGTCCAGTACGGCGCGGGCTACGGCGAGGACGAGGGCTCCGCCATCAACTACGGCCTGCAGGAGTACGCCAACGCGATCGTCTTCACGGTGAAGGAGGTGTGCGACCAGCGCGCCGTGCCGCCGCCGTGCATCGTGTCGGAGTCCGGCCGGGCGCTCACGGCGCATCACTCGGTGCTCGTCGTGCCGGTGCTGGGCGCCTATCGCCCGGTGGAGAATGGTGAGCCGCCGCCGGCCGCATCGATCGAGCGCGCGCCCGAAGTGGTGCGGCGGCTGCACCGCGTGCTGAGCGAGCTCGACGAGACCGGCGAGGCGCTCGAGTCCCTGCTCGAGGCCTACCACGACGCCGAGGAGGCGCACGAGGAAGCCAAAACGCTCCTTCGGCTCGGCTTCCTCGGCATCGAGGACGCGGCGGCGGCGGAGCGCCTGTACGGCGCGGCGTGCGCGGCGATCCTCGAGCGCCTGCGCGCGATGCAGCCCGAAGACACGCCGCCCGAGCAGCTCGCGCTGGAAGCGCAGATGACCGACCTCTACCTCGCCAATTTCTCGGTGTTCCAGTCGATGCTCGACCACTGGGCGATCGGGCAGGTGTTTCCCGCCATGCCGCTCGCGCGCCTCGGCGAGCGCCCGACGCGCCAGGCGACCATCGTCGACCTCACCTGCGATTCCGACGGCAAGGTGGGGCAGTACGTCACCGCGCTCGACAACCGCAAGGTGCTGCCGATGCACGAGCTGCGCCCGGGCGAGCCCTACGACGTGGGCATCTTCCTCATGGGCGCCTACCAGGACATCCTCGGCGACTCGCACAACCTCTTCGGGCGCGTGCCCGAAGTGCACGTGTACGGCGACGACGAGGAGCCGGGCGGGTTCTGGATCGAGAAGATCCTGCCCGGCATCCGGGTGCAGGAGATGCTCGCGCAGGTGCAGTACTTCCCCAACGACCTCAACCGGCGCATGAGCGAGTTCGTGCGGCGCAAGATCGACGCGAGCGAGCTGCGGCCCACGGAGGGCATGCGCATCCTGGACGAGTACGTCGAGCGCTTCGACGACACGACCTATGCGAAATGAGCCCAAGCGAAAGGAGCCGCGGCGCGTCGCCGTCGTGCAGATGGCGATGAGCGAGCGGCGCGAGGAGAACCTGGCGAAGGCCGAGCGGCTCGTGCGCGAGGCGACGCGCCAGGGCGCGCGCCTCGTCTGCCTGCCGGAGCTCTTCCTCTCGCGCTACTTCCCGCAGTCGGAGGATTCCGCGCACTTCGCGCTCGCCGAGCCCGTTCCCGGCCCGACGACCGAGGCGTTCGCGCCGCTTGCCGCCGAGACGGACGCCACGCTCGTCCTCAGCCTCTTCGAGGAGCGCGCGCCCGGGCTCTACCACAACACTGCGGCGGTGCTCGACGGCGCGCGCGGCTACGCCGGCAAGTACCGCAAGATGCACATTCCCGACGATCCGCGCTACTACGAGAAGTTCTACTTCACGCCCGGCGACCTCGGCTTCAAGACCTTCGGCACGGCGGCAGGCAACGTCGGCGTGCTGGTGTGCTGGGACCAGTGGTACCCGGAAGCGGCGCGGCTCACCGCGCTGCAGGGTGCCGAGGTGCTCCTCTACCCGACGGCCATCGGCTGGCATCCGGAGGAGCGCGCGGCGCTCGGCGAGCGCCAGCACGCGGCCTGGGAGACGATCCAGCGCTCGCACGCCATCGCCAACGGCTGCTTCGTCATGGTGGCGAACCGCACCGGCTTCGAGCCCGACCCGGCGGGCGAGGGCGGCATCCAGTTCTGGGGCCAAAGCTTCATCGCCGGCACCGACGGGCGCATCCTCGCGAAGGCGGGCATCGACGACGAGACGGTGATCCTCGCCGAGCTCGATCCGGGCGAAATCACCGAATCGCGCGTCGGCTGGCCGTTCCTGCGCGACCGGCGCATCGACGCCTACGATCCGCTGCGCCTGCGGTTCATCGACCGCGAGCCCGGCGCGTAAGGATAGGTCTCACCGAAGACGGCGAGAATCCCTGAGGAGCGGCTGACCGGTAGAAATGCTCGCTGGGTCGTCCCCGCGCAGGCGGGGACCCCGTTTCTTTTCCTTTAAAACATGGGTCCCCGCCTGCGCGGGGACGACTTATTTGAGTTTCTCGTCAAGTTACTTGAGACCCTGATCAATTACTTGAGTTGCTGATCAGGTATCGTTGCAGGCCATGGGCGCCTGCATCGCGGGAATCTTCGAGCACCCTACGCGCAAGGCGCCGGACAAGTCGGTCGCGCAGCTCCACGCCGAAGTGGCGAAAGGCGCGCTGCAGGATGCCGGGCTTTCGCGCGAGGACGTGGACGGCTACTTCTGCGCGGGCGACGCGCCGGGGCTCGGGCCGCTCTCCATGGTGGACTACCTCGGCCTCAAGGTGCGCCACGTCGATTCCACCGACACCGGCGGCTCTTCCTACCTGATCCACGTCGCGCACGCGGCGCAGGCCATCGCCGCCGGAAAGTGCAACGTGGCGCTTGTCACGCTCGCCGGCCGCCCGCGCTCCGAAGGCTCGAGCGGCACGCAGCCGCGAAGCTGGGCGGCAGCCGCGCCCGACGGCCCGTTCGAGGTGCCCTACGGCGCGGCGACGGTCAACATGTACGCCATGGCCGCCATGCGGCACATGCACGAGTTCGGCACGACGAGCGAGCAGCTTGCCTGGATCAAGGTTGCCGCCTCGCACCACGCCCAGCACAACGCCCACGCCATGCTGCGCGAAGTGGTCACGGTCGAGCAGGTGCTCGCCTCGCCGATGATCGCCGACCCGCTGCATCGCCTCGATTGCTGCGTGGTGAGCGATGGCGGCGGCGCCCTCGTCGTCACGCGCGAGGAGTTCGCCCGATCGCTCGGGCGCCCGTGCATCAGGGTGCGCGGCATGGGCGAGGCGACCAAGGGTCAGGATGGCGGCAAGCTCGACATCACCACGAGCGCCGCCGTCCACTCCGGGCGCATCGCCTTCGAGGAGGCGGGCGTGACGCCCGCCGACATCCGCTACGCCTCGATCTACGACAGCTTCACGATCACCGTGCTCATCCAGCTCGAGGACCTCGGCTTCTGCGCGAAAGGGGAGGGCGGACGCTTCGTCGCCGACGGGAATCTGATTTCCGGCGTGGGTAAGCTCGCGTTCAATACCGACGGCGGCGGTCTCTGCAACAACCATCCCGCCAACCGCGGCGGCATGACGAAGATCATCGAGGCGGTGCGCCAGCTCCGCGGCGAGGCGCATCCGGAGGTGCAGGTGCCGAATCTCGAGCTCGCGCTCGTTCAGGGCATGGGCGGGGTGCTGTCGTCGCGCCACGGCAGCGCGACGCTGATTCTGGAAAGGGCGTAACGCGAATGGCCGCTGAATCCGGTCCTGGAGTGCGTTCGATCGCGGCCCCGCTTGTCAATGCCGAGATCAAGCCCTACTTCGACGCCGCCGCAGAAGGCAAGCTCCTCATCAAGCGCTGCCGCGACTGTGGCGAGGCGCATTTCTACCCGCGCTCGATCTGTCCGCACTGCTTCAGCGAGCGCACCGAATGGCAGGCCAGCGCCGGCGCGGGCACCGTCTATTCCTACAGCGTCATGCGCGTCGGCGGTCCTTTCGTCATCGCCTACGTCACCCTCGATGAAGGCCCGACGATGCTCACCAACATCGTCGACTGCGACCCCGAGAGCGTACGCATCGGCCAGCGCGTGCGCGTCGTGTTCAGGCCGACCGACGGCGATTCGGTCGTGCCGATGTTCGCGCCGGCCTAGCCACAAGCATGCCGGACGGTGTCCGCCCACCGGCCCAATTGACTCGCCTCGGGGCGGCGCGCAGCCTGCGTGCGGGGCGCTATCAATGCGATTTCCGAATTACGGCGCCCTGCAAGGAGCGTCAATGAAACCGTGCAGCATCATCGTCGTGACTGCGGCAGCAGGAGCGGTGTTCGCGTCGGCCGGTGCGTGGGCCGCCGCACCCGACAACGAGGATCCGTACCGCGAGTGGAGCTCGCCTTCGGGCGCGGCATTCCCCGTGCAGCCCGGGGCGCTCGCCGCGGATGAGGAGCGCAGCAACGCTTTCGACCGGGACGGCGCCGCAACGCAGAAGGAATACAGCGCCGGCACGGAACGCCGCTGGAGGCCGTTCGCCAAGAACCGCCGGGCGGCTGAAGCGTCCGCCGGCTCCGGCACGGGGACATCCAGGCCGTTCAGGGAGCCGTTCACGCCTACCTCGTCGGACAATTACTGAGCGGAACGGCTCTTGCTCGTTCCGCGCGGTGCGGCTTGAAAATCAACGGGCGAGCAGGAACGTCGAGGACCGCCGCGGCATGGGCATCGCCGCCGGCGGCCTCGGCATCGGCGGCATCGTCATCGTGCTGGTCGCCTACTTCCTCGGGGTCGACCCGGGGGCGGTGATCGGAATCGCCGAGCAGGCGGGTAGCGGGAGCAGCAGCCGCGAGGCCCCGCGCGGCGCGCCCGCCGACGAAGCGGGGCAGTTCGTCGCCAGGGTCCTCGGCAGCACGGAGGACGTCTGGGGCGGCATCTTCAATGGCTCGGGAGCCCAGTACCGGCCGCCGGTACTCGTGCTGTACGACGGCCAGGTGCGCTCTGCCTGCGGCCTGGGCGTGGCGGCCATGGGGCCTTTCTACTGCCCGGGCGACGAGAAGCTCTACATCGACCTTTCGTTCCTGCGCGACCTGCAGGAGCGCTTTCGCGCGCCCGGCGACTTCGCCCAGGCGTATGTCGTCGCGCACGAGGTCGCCCATCACGTGCAAAAGCTCACGGGCGTGTTCGACGCGGCGGACCGGCTGCGTGCCCGGGCGCCGGGCGAAGCCAACGCGGTCTCCGTTCGCATGGAGCTTCAGGCCGACTGCTACGCCGGCGTCTGGGGGTATCACGCCGGCACCCTGAACCAGCTGAGCGACGGCGATCTCGAGGAAGCGCTCGGCGCGGCGGCCGCGATCGGGGACGATCGGCTGCAGAAGCAGACGCAGGGCCGCGTGGCGCCCGAGTCCTTCACGCACGGCTCCTCGGAGCAGCGCATGCGCTGGCTCAAGCGCGGCCTGCGCTCGGGCGAGCCGCGGGACTGCGACACCTTCTCGACCGCGGCGCTCTAGCGCGCCGTCAAATAGAAATTAACTACCGGAGAATTTCCGGGAGCGTTCGTATAATCCCGCGCTTTTCAGCGGGTATGTGGCTCAAGAACATCGTCGTTTACCGGCTGGGGGCCGGGTGGGCACGTGCGCCCGAGGAGCTCGAGGCGAAGCTCGCGCAGCAGCCGCTGCAGAAGTGCGGCGGCTACGAGATGGAGACGCGCGGCTGGGTCGCGCCGCAGCACGAGGGCCAGTACCTCTATACGCAGAACCGGCAGTGGCTGCTCGCGCTCGGCTTCGAGCAGAAGCTGCTGCCGGCATCCGTCATCCGTGAGGCGGCCGAGGAGCGCATCCGGGAGCTCGAGGCGACGCTGGGGCACCCGGTCGGCCGCAAGCAGAAGCGCGACATCAAGGACAAGGTCGCCGCGGAGCTCATGCCGCGGGCGCTCAGCCGCCGGCGCAGGACCTGCGCGTGGATCGACACGGCGAACGGCTGGCTTGCGGTGGAGGCGGCCGGGGCGCCCAAGGCCGAGCAGTTCATGGAGGTCCTGCGCCGGACCGAGGAAGACCTGCCCGCCGTGCGCCTGGAGACCCGACGCTCGCCTTCGGCGTGCATGGGCCGCTGGATCATGGCCGGCGAGGCCGACGGGCCTTTCTCGATCGACGACGACCTCGAGCTTCGCGCGCAGGATGCGACCCGGGCGACCGTCCGCTATGCCCGGC
The DNA here is from genome assembly GCA_964461055.1 of uncultured Enterobacteriaceae bacterium. Lineage (GTDB taxonomy): Bacteria > Pseudomonadota > Gammaproteobacteria > Burkholderiales > SG8-39 > SCGC-AG-212-J23. Next base: position 7,925 of record CAYWSG010000083.1, read on the forward strand.
ACGCGCTTGGCGGCAAGGACATCCGCGACCACATCGCGGCCGGCAAGCTTCCGGTGCGGCTTGGCCTCACCTGGAACGACCGCATCTCGTTCGTCCTCACCGACGAGCTGCACATCAAGCGGCTTTCGTTCCTCGGCATCCTCGAGCGCGAGGCGGGCGAGGAAGTGGAGAACGACGACGAGCGCTTCGACCTCGACTTCGCCCTCATGACGGGCGAGCTCTCGCGGATGCTCGCCGACCTCGTGGCGGCCCTGGGCGGCGAGAAGGGCGCCGGTTCCCGCTCTGACGAAGTCGAAGACTCCGAAGCCGAGCTGGACGCCTGAGCGCCCGATGATGTCGAAGCGATAGCGCTTCGAGCTACGGAACGGCCCGGCGCCGCTCCGGACCCGTGTACTCGTACCCGGGCTGGTTCCGACGCCGCTCGGGCCCGGCGTACGTCATCCCCGATCCATTCCCGCCGGGACCGTGCAGGAGCGAGGCGAGGTACTCGGTCGCCTTCTTGATGTATTCCACCTTCTCCGGCGAGGTCAGCCGGTCGAATTCCTCGTTGCTGAGCAGGCGGAAAGGCGGCGCTTCCTTTGGCATGGCACCACGCTAACTCAATCGCGGGGAAGGCAACAGCGCCGCTCTGCAAGGATTGGTCATGAGGGTGCGGCGTTCCGCCGCACTGCGGCGACGGTCAACTACAGGAAACACCTACTCGCCTGTCGGCGGCGCCGGTCCTACGGTAGGCCGGGGAGCGACAGGTGAACCGCAAGTCGATCTTGGCCGTCCTTCTCGCCGGCATGCTGCTCGTGCCGACCGCCGGCGCCTCGCGCGCCGACGCCCGGTGGGTCTTCGCGGCCGAGAGCGAGAAGTTCAGGCTCTACATCGACGCCTCGACGGTCTCCTGGAACGGCCGGTCGGTGATCGCCTGGGCGATGCGGACCGCGAAGGCGGACAGCCCCGACCTCTCCGCCGGCACGGTCCGCTACCGGTCCGCGCTGCTTCGCTATGACCTCGATTGCCCGGGCATGGGGCACGGCCTTCGCACCGCCATCCTCTATTCGGGCGACAACGGCTCCGGCATGATCGTGCGCTCGCAGAGCTTCCAGCCGACCTTCCGCTACTACCCCCCGAATACCGTGGGCGCTGCGCTCATCATCACCGCCTGCAAAATCTTCGTGCGCAAGCTTGGCTCCGGCTCCCATCCCCGCTCGTTGCGACCGGGGCGTGAAGGGACGCACACGTTCTAGGGAGCATCAAAGCGAAAGGTCCCAGTCTTCCTCGTCCGGGTTGAAGGGCAGGCCCAGTCCTGCCTTGACCGCCCGCACCAGCGCATGGATCTTGAAGGGCTTGGTGACGTGGCCGTCGGCCCCGAGCAGAAGCCCTTTCAGGACGGCCTCGCGCGTCGCCGTGCCCGTGAGCATGATCACCGGAAGCGATTTCAGGACGGGGTGCTCGCGCATCTTGCCGAGCACGTGGAAGCCGCTCACGGCCGGCAGGTCGACGTCGAGCAGCACGATGTCGGGCAAGGGCCGCGTGCGAAGCGCCTGCACGATCTCCTTCGCCGACCCGGCCATGCGGACCTGAAGGCCCTCGAGACGCAGGTATTTCTGCAGCAGCGCGCCGATGTCCGGATCGTCGTCGATGACGAGCACGTTGAGCGGCGCAGCGCCCGGCGGCTCTTTCGGCGTGCCGCGGCGGGCCATGTTCACGCAGTAGCCCTTCTGCCGCAGGATCGCCGCATCGGCGGCGGCCTGCGCCGCGGTCTGCGCGTCGCTCGTCTGCGGAACGGGCGGCTTCGAGAAGAAGTCGCCCGCGTCGATCATCCCGCCGAGCGGGTCCTTCGTGATGCCGAGATAGCCCTGCTCGAGGAGCCGGCCGAGATGGGCATGGAGTCCTTCGCGCGAGGAAGGGTCCGCGCGCCGGATGAGCTCGGCGACCGTGGAATGGCCGTCCACCAGAACGAGCGCTTCGAGCTCGCGCGCGCTCAGCGTCGTGCCCGGCACGTTGAGCGCCCGCTCACCCGCTGCGGTGAGGACGACGACGTCACCCGTGTCCAAGGGTATTGGCTTCACAAAGCGCCACTATACGGAAGCCGGCGCCGCGGTGCTCAAGAGGTCTTCGCGCGGGTCTCTACCCAAAGCAGGATCAAGGGCTTAGTCGGCGGACTCGCGCCCAAATGCACCATCCCTTCCTCCAGCCCCCGGCGCACGCTGCGATTCCTGCGAGCCTACACGAGGGATTCCGGGGAGGTCTCCGCGGGCACCACGGCGTCGAGCCCGTAGCCGTACGCCAGCGACGGCGGAGGCGGGGAGGAGACGTGGCGCAGGCATAGCCAGTTCAATGCATTGAGCCTGTCGAGGTCTGCGGCGGACTGCGCGGCGACGCGCTGCACGTCCTCGCCGAGTTCCGCCGCCGCCGCTCGCCAAAGCTCGGCGAGCGGGCGGACGCCATCAACGCGGGCAAGGCACGCCAGCGTGGCGGCCGCGGGCTCGACCACCAGGGGCACGCGGCAGGACAGCTGGAGCTCGAGCCTGCGCTCCCGGCGCAGGCGCTCGGCTGCCCTGGCGCCGGGACGCGTCAGGAAGAAGGGCACCATGTCCGGATCGCGAAAGCTTGCCGCGGCGCGCCCCGCTCTCGCGGCGTAGACGGTGTGCACGAACATGTGGCCGTGCAGGAGCTCGGCGATGGCCTGGCGCTCCTGGAGCGGGCGGGCGGCGAGCGCTCGCTTCAGCGCTTCGTCCTCGACGTAGTGCTCCGGCTCGTACTCGAGGCGCACCGTGCGGCCGAAGTTGGTGAAGTTGAGCGCCGCGAGGCCGGCGCTCGCCAGCATGGCGTGAAGCTCGGGCACGCTATAGGCGCGGTCCTGCGGATGAAGGAACGTGTCGGCCAGGTTGGCCTCGCTGCCGATCAGCCGCTCGATCTGCCGTCGGCTGCGCCCGCGCAGGAGCGGGTGCGCGGGCGACAGGGCGCGCAACGCCGCCTTGCAGCGAGCAAGCTGCTCGCGCAGGTCCGGCTCGTCGCGGTTGATGGCGCGCATCAGGTCCTGCACGGCATAGACGTCGAGCCGCCCGTACCTGCCATAGACCATCAGCGCCAGCGCACCATCGTCGGCGAGCACCCCGGTGAGCGCGTGCAAACCTGCATCGGGATCGGCGAGGTGGTGCAGGACGCCAAGGCAACTGATGTAGTGGAAGCGCTCGAACCCCCTGCGCGGAAGGTCGAGGAGCGAGCCGTGCTCCCAGAGGATCCGTCGCCCCAGGCCGCAGGCGGTCGCCCGCTGCCGCGCGATGGCCAGGCTCGCCTCGCTGAGGTCGAGCCCGACCACCACGGCATCGGTGTCGCGCAGCTGCGCGGCGAGGAAGATCGCGGCGTCGCCCGTTCCGCAGCCGGCGACGAGGGCGCGAAAGCCCCTGCTGAAATCTCGCCGTCCGCCGAATCCGTGGTGATTGACCTTTCCCAGGATGTCGGTGCGCGAGGCGGGCAAGGCGGTCGGCCTGTCCGCCGCCGCGTCCCGCGCCGGAAACGGCAGCGCTTCGTAGAGCGCTCGCACCTTCGTCGACTCCATGGCCGTCGCCTTCGTTGACCGGTCCCAGACGGTCTACCACGCCGGGCCGGCACCGGGTATACGCAAAGTTCCCCGTCCGGCGGGTCCTGCGCCCCGCCGCCCGGGTAAGATCGCGGGAATCCGCAAATCCAAGAGGATCGCCCGATGGGATACGTCGATACGCAGCTTTTCATCAACGGCGAGTGGCGGCCCTCCGCCGAGGGGCGCACGCTGCCCGTCGTCAATCCGGCGACCGGCAAGGAGATCGGCCGCGTCGCGCACGCGGGTCGTCCCGATCTCGACCGCGCGCTCGAGGCGGCGCAAAAGGGCTTCGAGGTCTGGCGCGACCTGGTGCCGGCCGAGCGCAGCAAGATCATGCGCCGCGCGGCGGCGCTCGTGCGCGAGCGCGCGGGCGACGTCGCGCCGCTCCTCACGCAGGAGCAGGGCAAGCCGCTCGCCGAGGCGAAGGCCGAGACGCTCGCCGCTGCCGACATCATCGAGTGGTTCGCGGAGGAGGGCTTCCGCGTCTACGGGCGCATCGTGCCTTCGCGGGCGAGCCTTTCGATCCGGCAGATGGTGCTGAAGGACCCGGTCGGCCCGGTCGCCGCGTTCACGCCCTGGAACTTCCCGATCAACCAGGTCGTGCGCAAGGTCGGCGCGGCGCTCGCCGCCGGCTGCTCCATGCTCGTCAAGGCGCCGGAAGAGACGCCGGCGGCGCCGGCCGCGCTGGTGAAGGCCTTCGCCGACGCCGGCCTGCCCGCGGGCGTGCTCGGCCTCGTCTACGGCAATCCGGCCGAGATCTCGAGCTACCTCATCCCGCATCCGGTGATCCGCAAGATCACCTTCACCGGCTCGATTCCCGTCGGCAAGCAGCTCGCCGCGCTCGCCGGGCAGCACATGAAGCGCGTCACGATGGAGCTCGGCGGCCACGCCCCGGTCATCGTGTGCGAGGACGCCGACATCGCGGCCGCGGTCAAGATCACGGGCGGCGCGAAGTTTCGCAACGCCGGCCAGGTGTGCATCTCGCCCACGCGCTTCCTCGTGCACAAGTCCATCGCAGCCGACTTCGCCAAGGCCCTGGCCGACCACGCCAAGGGCCTCAAGGTCGGCGACGGCCTCGCCGAGGGCACGCAGATGGGGCCGCTCGCCAATGCCCGCCGCATCGACGCGATGAGCGCCTTCACGGAGGACGCCGTGAAAAAGGGCGCCAAGCTCCTCTTCGGCGGCCAGCGCATCGGCAACGCCGGCAACTTCTGGCAGCCGACCATCCTCGCCGACGTCCCGCGCGAGGCGCGCGTGTTCAACGACGAGCCGTTCGGCCCCATGGCCGCCATCCGGCCCTTCGAAAATCTGGAAGAGGCCATCGCCGAGGCGAACCGCCTGCCGTACGGCCTCGCCGGCTACGCGTTCACCAAGTCGCTGAAGAACGCGGACCTGCTGTCGCGGCGCCTCGAGGTGGGCATGCTCTGGATCAACATGCCCGCCATGCCTTCGGCCGAGATGCCCTTCGGCGGCGTCAAGGACTCGGGCTACGGCTCCGAGGGCGGCCCGGAGGCGCTCGAGGCCTACCTCAACGTCCGCGCCATCGCGATCTCGAACGCATAGCGCCGGGCAGGAGGCTCGCACACCATTTAACGTTCTCGTTCGCCAGGCGCGAGCCCCGTTAACAGCATGTAACAGCAACGGCCCCTTCGCCCCGCTACCTTCTGCGCACTCCGCAAATTCGCGGAGCAAAAGAGAACAAGCGAGGGAGGAAGCGGGGGATGGCCGATCCAGGGCAAAGCGAAGGGCGAG
>CAYWSG010000084.1:0-13146 GCA_964461055.1 uncultured Enterobacteriaceae bacterium
GACGGCGATCGCTACATCGAGATCTGGAATCTCGTCTTCATGCAGTTCAACCGGGACGAAAAGGGCGTGATGCATCCGCTGCCGCGCCCGTCGGTCGACACCGGCATGGGCCTCGAGCGCATCGCCGCGGTGCTGCAGGGCAAGCACTCCAACTACGAGATCGATCTTTTCCAGAACCTCATCCGCGCCGCCGCGCGCGAGACGGGCCAGAAGCGCCTGGACAATCCGTCGCTCAACGTGATCGCCGACCACATCCGCGCCTGCGCGTTCCTCGTGGTGGACGGCATCATTCCGGGCAACGAGGGCCGCGGCTACGTGCTTCGGCGCATCATCCGCCGCGCCATCCGTCACGGCTACAAGCTCGGCCGCAAGGAGCCGTTCTTCCACCGGCTGGTCGCCGACCTCGACGAGGCCATGGGCGACGCCTACCCCGAGCTTCGCGGCGCGCGCGACAAGGTCGCCGACATCCTCAAGCAGGAGGAGGAGCGCTTCGCCGAGACGCTCGAGAACGGCATGGCGGTGCTCGAGACGGCGCTCGCTTCGGGCGACGGCGACCGGCTGCTCGACGGCGAGACCGCCTTCCGGCTCTACGACACCTTCGGCTTCCCGGTCGACCTGACCGCCGACATCTGCCGCGAGCGCGGCGTGATGCTCGACATGGCCGGCTTCGAGGCGGCCATGGAAGGCCAGCGCGAGCGCGCGCGCGCCGCCTCCAAGTTCTCGATGGCGACCGCGCTCGAGTACTCCGGCGGCAAGACCGAGTTCCACGGCTACGACACGCTTTCGCTCGAGGCGAAGGTCGTGGCGCTCTACAAGGAAGGCACCCAGGTCGCCGAGCTCAAGGCCGGCGACGTGGGCGTGGTCGTGCTCGACCGCACGCCGTTCTACGCCGAGTCGGGCGGCCAGGTGGGCGACCGGGGCGAGCTCGTCGCGCCTTCTGGCACCTTCGCGGTCGACGACACGCAGAAGGTGCAGGCCGAAGTCTTCGGCCACCACGGCCGGCAGGCGACCGGGACGCTGCGGGTCGGCGAGACGCTGCAGGCCGAGGTCGATGTCACCTCGCGGCGCCGGGCGATGTGGAACCATTCGGCCACCCACCTCATGCACGCGGCGCTGCGCACGGTGCTCGGCAAGCACGTGGAGCAGAAGGGCTCGCTCGTCACGCCGCTTCGCACCCGCTTCGACTTCTCCCATCCCAAGCCGCTCACCGACGAGGAGATCCGCCAGGTCGAGGCGCTGGTCAACCAGGCGATCCAGCAGAACTACGAGGTGACCGCGCGCATCATGAAGTACGACGACGCCATCCGCGCCGGCGCGCTCGCCTTCTTCGGCGACAAGTACGGCGACGAAGTGCGCGTGCTGTCCATGGGCGATTTCTCCACCGAGCTCTGCGGCGGCACGCACGTGCGCCGGACCGGCGACATCGGCTTCTTCAAGATCGTGTCCGAGTCGGGCGTCGCCGCGGGCATCCGCCGCGTGGAGGCGGTGACCGGCGAGGGCGCGCTTGCCTGGGTGCAGGAGCGCGAGGCGAAGCTCGCCGAGGTGGCCGAGGCGCTGCGCACGCCGCCCTCGGAGGTGACGACGAAGATCAACCAGGTGCTCGAGAACGTGAAGACGCTCGAGCGCGAACTCGCGCGGCTGAAGTCCAGGCTCGCCGCGAGCCAGGGCGCCGACCTCTCGTCGCAGGCGCTCGACATCAAGGGCGCCAAGGTGCTCGCGGCCACGCTGGAGGGCGCCGACTCGAAGACCCTGCGCGAGGCGCTCGACCAGCTGAAAGGCAAGCTCAAGTCGGCGGCGATCGTGCTCGGCGCGGTGAACGACGGCAAGGTCTCCCTCATCGCCGGCGTCACGCCCGACCTCACCGGGAAGGTGAAGGCGGGCGAGCTCGTCAACTACGTTGCCCAGCAGGTGGGCGGCAAGGGCGGCGGCCGGCCCGACATGGCGCAGGCAGGCGGCACCGACGTGGCGAAGCTTCCCGGCGCGCTGCAATCGGTCGGCCCGTGGGTGGAGCAGCGTCTGCAGGAGAACGTCTCATGAAGCGATCCTGGTTGCTTGCAAGCCTCATCGCGCTCCCCGCCGTCGCGCTTGCGCACCACGGATGGAGCGAGTACGACTCGAGCAAGGCGCTCAGCGTGACCGGAAAGATCGTCGAGTCCGGCTACGAGCATCCGCACGGCTTCGTGCGCCTCGAGGCGCCGGACAAGACCTGGCTCGTGGTGCTCGCGCCGCCGTCGCGCATGGAGCGCCGCGGGCTGCCGCGCGAATTCCTCAAGCCAGGCGCCGTGGCGAGCGTCGAGGGTTATCCGAACCGGGGCAAGCCCGAAGAGATGCGCGCCGAGCGGATCACCGTCCAGGGCAAGACCGTCGAGCTGCGGTGAGCCCGATGGGCGCCCTCGAGGCCTCGGCCCTCGGCCAGGCCATGCGCCAGTCGCTGTACCTCTATCCGGTCGTCGAGACGGTCCACATCGTCGGGCTCGCGCTGCTCTTCGGCTCGATCGCCGTGCTCGACCTGCGCCTCCTCGGCGTCGGGCGGGCCATGCCCGTCACGCGGCTTTCGCGGCACGTGCTGCCGTGGACCCTCGGCAGCTTCGTCCTGATCGTGCCGAGCGGCCTCGCCATGTTCATCGCGCACGCCACGGACTTCATCGCCCACCCGCTCTTTGCCGTAAAGCTCGGCCTCATCCTGGCCGCGATCGTCAACGCAGGCATCTTCCACAGCACCGCCATGCGATCCGTCGCTGGATGGGACGTCCAGGCGGCGCCGCCCGCAGCGGCGAGAGTCGCCGGGGGCCTCTCGCTCGTCCTGTGGGCCGCCGTCATCGCCTGCGGTCGCTTCCTCGCCTACCTCTAGCCCGAAACAATCGGGCAACACTTCGTCGACGTTCCGACATGCCCGGGCTACGCGCGAGCCCTAGCCTGCGTCCTCATGCACGGGCGAGCCTCGCCGGTGCGCACGATCGAGGAGAACGCAATGCAATCGAAGCCGAAGGATCAGCCCAGGACGAGCGCTCAGGCCCGCACGAAGCGCCTCGAGCGCAGCATGCGGAGCCGCGTCGCGGCGGCATTTCGCGCCATGGCGAGCGGCGTGAGCGCCAAGTCGGCCTACGCGAGCACCGTCACGTTCTACCGCTCGAGCGGCCACGCCTGGGCGAGGCAGCTCGGCTAGAAGCCGATCCGGGCCTTCCTGGCGCGGCCGTCGGGGATGTCGTCCGGGCCGACCTCGTGGCGGCCGGCGAGCTTCGCGTTGCCGAAAGCCGACTGCAGCGCCCGGCGCATCTCGCGGGGCGCGAGCGAGGCGAGCTTCTCGAGCGCCGGGGCCGAAAGCTCTTCGGGGAACTGCCGGCCCCAGTCGTGCGAGCCGCGGATGTCGCGATAGATGTTGCGGGCGATGCGCGCGGCGCCCTCGGCGTCCGGCGCGTCGATCTCGTAGACGGCCATGCGATCCAGGATCGGCTCCGGGATGCGCGCCGCGTCGTTCGCCGTCGCGAGCCACACCGCGCCCGAGGCGTCGATCGGCAGCTCGACGAACTCGTCCACGAAGCGGGTCGCGGTATGCGCCTCGAGGAGCTCGTAGAGCGCGCCGAGCGGATCGTACTGGCCGTCGGCCGCCGCCTTGTCGAGCTCGTCGATCACGATGACCGGGTTGGCGTAGTCGCCGTTCAGGAACGTGTCGAACACCTTTCCGGGCTTCGCGTTCTTCCATTGCGACGAGGCGCCCGAGAGCACCCAGCCGGCGGTGAGGGAGCCCATCGAGACGAAGCCGAACCCGGTGCCGAGGAGCTCGGCGAGCTGGCGCGCGAAGTGCGTCTTGCCGATGCCGGGCTCGCCGAGGAGCAGCATCGGCGGCAGCTCCACCGAGTCGCTCGAGTCGATGCAGAGCGCGAGGTGCTTGCGGATGTCCTCGAGGACCGCCGCGAAGTTGGGCAGCTCCTCGAAAAGCTCGTCCATCTCCGGCAGCGACGAGGGCTTCACCGTGAAGCGCTGGCCGCCGAGGCGCAGCATCTTCTCGTAGACCGCGCGCTGCGCCTCGTTCGCCGTCGGCGGGAGCTCCTGCAGCGCCCGCTCGACGGCGGGAATCTCGTAGACGTCCTTGAAGCCGGCGATCGGGATGGAGAGCGGCGCGCAGGCCGGCTTGGACTTCGGGCTGGGTTTGGCAACGCTGGCAGACATCGGTCACCTCCACCTTCCTTTATTTGAGCTTCTGCCTACCGTGGAAAAAATTATCATGACGCCATGGGCGTAGCAAACCCCGCGCCATCGATCCGGGCGGCACTCGCCGGCGAGCGCTGCCAGAAGGAGGCATAGGCCAGGATGACCAAGAGCACGAGCAAGCCGCCGCGCGTCGCGCGACTGCGCGACGGGATGACGGCGGAGTACTTCTCCCGGCTGGGCGTGAAGCACCTGCCCGAGCACCTCGGGCTGGAGATCCTTTCGGTCAGCGAAGCCGGCGTGGAGAGCCGGCTCGCCGTGCGTCCCGAGGTCATGGCGCCGAACGGCTACCTGCATGCGGCCGCCGTCGTGGCGCTCGCCGACACGAGCGCCGGCTATGGGTGCGTCGCGCTGCTCCCCGAAGGCGCCGCCGGCTTCACGACCATCGAGCTCAAGTCGAACTTCCTCGGCACGGCGCGCGAGGGAACCATCTTCTGCCGGGCGACCCCCGTGCACCTGGGGCGCACGACCCAGGTCTGGGATGCGGTGGTGACGAGCGAGGCGAGCGGGGCGCGCCTTGCCCTCTTCCGGTGCACCCAGGCCGTGCTCTGGCCGCGGTAAAGGCCCGCAGTTGCCAACGGCCGGCCGGATGTGCTTGAATCCACGACCATGCTGCGCCGGTACTTCGGCTTCTTCTTCTTTTACTTCCCCTGCCTGCTGGCGGAAGGGACCGGCTAAGCTCAACCCCGAATTCCCGAAAAAAGACCGCCAGCGCCGAAAAGCCTGGCGGTTTTTTTTTGGGCCCGGGAACCGCCAACGAGAACGCCCATGACAACGCCGACCGATAACTACCTCGCCAACTTCCCCGTGGAGAAGACCTCGCTCACCGACGACGAGCGCATCGAGAACATCGTGCCGCTGCCCCCGCCCGAGCACCTCATCCGCTTCTTCCCGATCCAGGGCACGGCGGTCGAGACCCTCATCGCGGAAACCCGCCGGCGCGTGCGCGACATCCTGCACGGGCGCTCCGACCGGCTCCTCGTGGTGATCGGGCCGTGCTCGATCCACGATCCCCAGGCGGCGCTCGCGTACGCGGAGAAGCTGGCGGCCGAGCGGCGCCGGCATGCCGGCGAGCTCGAGATCCTCATGCGCGTGTACTTCGAGAAGCCGCGCACGACGATCGGCTGGAAGGGCCTCATCAACGATCCCTACATGAACGGCAGCTTCCGGATCAACGAGGGGCTGCGCATCGCGCGCGATCTTCTCGTGCGCATCAACCAGGCGGGCGTGCCGGCCGGCTGCGAGTTCCTCGACGTCATCTCGCCGCAGTACATCGGCGACCTCGTGTCCTGGGGCGCGATCGGCGCGCGCACCACGGAGAGCCAGGTGCACCGCGAGCTCGCCTCGGGCCTCTCCGCGCCGGTCGGCTTCAAGAACGGCACCGACGGCAACGTGAAGATCGCCGTGGACGCGCTGCTCGCGGCGCGCCAGAAGCACCACTTCCTTTCGGTGCACAAGAGCGGGCAGGTGGCGATCGTGGACACTCGCGGCAACGACGACTGCCACATCATCCTGCGCGGCGGAAAGGCGCCCAACTACGACGCCGCGTCCATCACGGCCGCCTGCGAGGAGCTCGCCCGCGCGAAGCTCGCCGAGCGGGTGATGGTCGACTGCTCGCACGCGAACGCCGCCAAGAAATACGAGCGCCAGACGGAAGTGGCGAGGGACATCGCCGGACAGATAGCCAAAGGCGATCGTCGCCTCGTCGGCGCCATGGTCGAGTCGAACCTCGTCGAGGGCCGGCAGGACCTCGTGCCCGGAAAGCCGCTCGTCTTCGGGCAGAGCATCACCGACGGTTGCCTCGGCTGGGACGCCTCCGTCGCGCTCCTCGAGATGCTCGCCCAGGCGGTGAGGGACCGGCGCGCGACCGCCCGATAGCCGGATTGGGCATAATGGCCGGGCCATGGCCGACGCCGCCGCGCCCCTGCCGCCCCACGTCTCGCAGCAGCTCGCCCATCTCGAGCACCTCGGCGACGCGAGCGCCTTCGCCGAGCAGATCCACGCCCTCATCCCGCGCTGCCCGCTGCTCGAGAACTTCTCGAGCGGGGAAGTGCGCCTGCTCGTCCAGTTCATGGAGGTCTACCGCGCCGGCCCGGGCGTCGAGATCATCCGCGAGGGCGAGGGCGGCGACTTCATGCTGCTGCTCGTCGAGGGGGCGGTGGAGGTGCGAAAGCGCGACCGCTGGAACACGCCGCAGGTGATGGCCCGGGTCGAGGCCGGCAGGACGCTCGGCGAGATGTCCATGATCGACGGCGAGCCGCGGTTCGCCACCTGCGTGGCGCTCGATACGGTGGTCCTTGCGCTCATCAGCCGCGAGAGCCTCGCGCGCCTGATCGTCGAGCAGCCGCTCCTCGGCGCGAAGCTCCTGATGGAGCTCGTCCTCATGCTCTCGCAGCGGCTGCGCACGACGAGCGCCCGGCTGCTCGGCCTGATCGACGAGACGCCGGGCGCAAGCCTCGCCGGGAACGCGGCCGAGCTCACCTGACGGCCACGTGAGCCGCGGCCGCCTGCTCCTTCTGGCCGCGCTCGCGGCCGCAGCGGTGGCGTTCTTCGCGCTTGGCGGCCATCGCTACCTCACCTTCGAGAACATCAAGGCCCAGCAGGACGCGCTTCGCGCCGCCTACGAGCGGGCCCCGCTCGCCACGGCGGCCGCCTTCTTCGCGATCTATGTCGCGGTCACGGGCATCTCGCTTCCCGGCGCGGCGCTCATGACGCTCGTGGCGGGCGCGCTCTTCGGCCTGCTCTGGGGCACGGTGATCGTCTCGTTCGCGTCTGCGCTCGGTGCGACGGCGGCTTTCCTCGCGGCGCGCTTCGTGCTGCGCGACTGGGTGCGCGCGCGGTTCCCGGCCGCGGCTGCCCGCGTCGATGACGGCGTGCGCAGGGAGGGCGCGTTTTACCTGTTCACGCTGCGCCTCATTCCCGCCGTGCCTTTCTTCGTCATCAACCTGGCGATGGGCCTCACGGCCATGCGGGTGCGCACGTTCTACTGGGTGAGCCAGCTCGGCATGCTGGCCGGGACGCTGGTGTACGTGAACGCCGGGACGCAGCTCGCCGGCATCGCGTCCGCCCGCGACATCGTCTCGCCGGGGCTGCTCGGCGCGCTGGCGCTCCTGGGCGCCTTCCCGCTCCTTGCCAAGAAGGCGCTGGACGGCGTGAAGGCGAAGCGCGTCTACGCCGGCTGGCAGCGGCCGCGCCGCTTCGACCGCAACCTCGTGGTGATCGGCGCCGGCTCGGCGGGCCTGGTCGCCGCGTACATTGCCGCGGCCGTCCGGGCGAAGGTCACCCTGGTCGAGAAGCGCCGGATGGGCGGCGATTGCCTCAACACCGGCTGCGTGCCCTCCAAGGCGCTCATCCGCACGGCGCGACTGCTCGCGCAGCTGCGCGACGCGCCGCGCTACGGAATTCGCCGGGCGAGCGTCGAGTTCGACTTCGCCGAGGCCATGGAGCGCGTGCAGCGGGTCATCCGCGCCATCGAGCCGCACGACTCGGTCGCGCGCTACACTGCCCTGGGCGTGGAGTGCCTTCGGGGCGAGGCGCGCATCGCCTCGCCATGGTCGGTGGAAGTGAGCACCGAGGACGGGGTGCGCACGCTGACGACCCGGTCGATCGTGATCGCCGCCGGCGCCCGCCCGCTCGTGCCGCCCCTCGAGGGCATCGATCGCATCGAGCTCCTCACCTCCGACAACGTCTGGGAGCTGCGCGAGCTGCCGCGCCGGCTCGCCGTGCTGGGCGGCGGCCCCATCGGCTGCGAGCTCGCCCAGGCGTTCGCCCGCCTCGGCGCGCAGGTGACCCTGGTCGAGATGCTGCCCCGCCTTCTTCCGCGGGAGGATCCCGAGTTCTCGGACATGGTGCGCAGCCGTTTCGCCGCCGAGGGCATCGACGTGCGCACCGGGTACAAAGCGCTTCGCATCGATGCGGGGGCGGCGCTTCGCATCGACGCCGGGGCGGAGCACGCGCTCGTCTGCGAGCACGAGGGCCGCGAGGTCCGCGTGCCGTTCGACAAGCTGCTCTGCGCGCTCGGGCGCGTGGCGAATACCGAGGGATACGGACTCGAGGCGCTCGGCATCCCGCTCACCAAGGGCCGCACGATCGAGACGAACGAGTTCCTGCAGACGCGCTTCCCGAACATCTACGCTTGCGGCGACGTCGCCGGCCCCTATCAGTTCACGCACACCGCCTCGCACCAGGCCTGGTACGCGGCGGTCAACGCGCTCTTCGGCGGCTTTCGCCGGTTCCGCGCCGACTACTCGGTGATTCCCTGGGCGACCTTCACCGACCCTGAGGTGGCCCGGGTAGGACTGAACGAGGTGGAAGCCAAGGCCCGCGGCGTACCTTACGAAGTGACGACCTACGACCTCGACGAGCTCGACCGCGCCATTGCCGACGGCGCCGCGCACGGGCGAGTGAAGGTGCTGACGGCGCCGGGAAAGGACCGCATCCTCGGCGCCACCATAGCCGGCGAGCATGCCGGCGAGCTGATCGGCGAGTTCGTCACGGCCATGAAGCACGGGCTGGGGATGAACAAGATCCTCGGCACGATCCACGTCTATCCCACTTTCCTCGAGGCCAACAAGTACGCCGCCGGCGCCTGGAAGCGCGCGCATGCGCCGCAAGCGGTGCTCGACCGGCTGGAAAGGCTGCACGCATGGCTGCGCGGCTGAGGGCGCGCCTGTTCGGCGCCGCGCTCTGCCTCTGGGCGGGCGCCGCGCTCGCGCAGGCCTTCGGCCACGGCCACGCCGCGTGGGATGCGCTGCTGAAAAAGCACGTGGTCGTGCTGGAGGGCGGCCATGCCTCGCGGCTCGACTACGCCGCCATGGCCAGGAGCCGCGGCGCGCTGCACGCCTACCTGCAGGCGCTCTCGGGCGTGACGCCCGCAAGCTTCGCCGGCTGGACGCGCGCCGAGCAGATGGCCTTCCTCATCAACGCCTACAACGCGTTCACGGTGGAGAAGGTGCTCACGCGCTACCCGGACATCCGCTCGATCTGGGACTTCGGCAAGCTCTTCGGCAATCCGTTCAAGGACGAGTTCTTCGAGCTGCTCGGCCGGCGCGCGAGCCTCGACTGGATCGAGCACGAGCGCCTGCGTCCGGACTACCGCGATCCCCGCGTGCACTACGCGGTCAACTGCGCCTCGATCGGCTGCCCGATGCTGCGCGAAGAGGCCTACGTCGCCGCGCGGCTCGAGGCGCAGCTCGAAGACCAGGCGCGCAGGTTCCTCTCCGATGGCGCGCGCAACCGCTACGCCGACGGCCGCCTGGAAGTGTCGAAGATCTTCGACTGGTTCGAGGAGGACTTCGCGCCGCGCGAGCGGTACTTCGCGCGCTACGCCCCGCTTCTCGCGCCCGAGGGCGAGGCGCGCCGCGCCGTGGCCGAGGCTCGGGCGCCGATCCGGTTCCTCGACTACGACTGGACGCTGAACGACGTGGGCGATACCGCTCGCGCCTCAGGGCGCGAGCGCCGATGAGGCTCTCCATCGTCGTGCCGTGCCTCGACGAGGCACCGATCATCGCTGCGGCGCTCGAGGCGCTCGCGCCGCTGCGGCGCGCCGGCCATGAGGTCATCGTCGTCGACGGCGGCAGCACCGACGGCACGGCGCAGCAGGCGCGCGGCCATTGCGACCGCGTTCTCGTCGCGCCGCGCGGACGGGCGCGCCAGATGAACGCGGGTGCGCGGGCGGCTTGCGGCGAGGCGCTCGTTTTCCTGCATGCCGATACGCGCCTGCCCGCAGGGGCCGCGGCGTCGATCGCGCGGGCGCTCCGGGATCGCGCCTGGGGCCGCTTCGACGTGCGCATCGAGGGCGAGCACCCGATGCTGCGCGTCGTGGCCGCAGCCATGAATGTCCGCTCGCGCCTGACCGGCATCGCGACCGGCGACCAGGCGATCTTCGTGCGCCGCGAGGCCTTCGACGGCTTTCCCGAGATCGCGCTCATGGAAGACATCGCGTTCAGCAAGCTCATGCGGCGCAAGGGGCGGCCGGCCTGCCTGCGCGGCCCGGCGCTCACGTCGGGCCGGCGCTGGGAGCGCCGTGGCGTCTTCCGCACCATTTTCCTCATGTGGCGGCTGCGGCTGCTCTACTTCTTCGGTGCGCCGCCCGATCGCCTCGAGCGGCTCTATCGGGCGTGATGCTGGGCTCCAATCCGTGATGGCGCGCTCGCGCCCGGCCGTCGTCGTGTTCGCGCGCGCACCGGTCGCCGGCCACGTGAAGACGCGCCTCGCGAGCCGGCTGGGCGCGGCCGGCGCGGCTCGCCTCCAGGCGCGCCTCACGGCGAACGCCGTCGACACGGCCTTGCGGGCGCAGATTGGCGTGGTGGAGCTGCACGGCGCGCCGGCGCGCCACCAGTTCCTGCGTCTGCTCGGCAGCCGCGCCCGTATCGCGGTGCGCCCCCAGAAAGGGAAGGACCTCGGGGAGCGCATGCGCAACGCCTTCGAGCGCGTGCTGCGCCGCCACCGCCCCGTCGTCCTGATCGGGGCCGATTGCCCGGCGCTTACGCCGGGTGACCTGCGCCGTGCCGTGCGCCTGCTGCGCGGCGGCGCCGACGTGGTGCTCGCGCCGGCCGAGGACGGCGGCTACGCGCTCGTCGGCCTGCGGCGGGTGCGGCCGCGGCTTTTCGAGGACATCGCCTGGGGCGGCGCCGAAGTGCTGGCGCAGACGTTGCGCCGGGCCGGCGAGGCGCGCCTCGCGCCGCGCGCGCTGCGCACGGTGTGGGACGTCGATCGCCCGCCGGACCTCGAGCGGCTCAGAGCGCTCCGCTTTCGCGCAGGCGCTCGGCGAGCCGCTCGGCGATGACGCGGTAGCCCTTCGCGTTCGGGTGCACGGGGTCGGCCTTGAGGGCGCTGTCGCGGAGCACCTCGCCGATCACGGAGGGCTCGTACGGGATGCCGTACTCGTCGGCGATCTCGCGGTAGAACGTGGGCGCCGCGGCGGTGAGCGACACGGCCGGGGTGCCGATGAGCAGCACCTCGATGTCGCGCGAGCGCGCGAGCTTCACCATGGCGCGCACGTTCCGGGCGGCTTCCTCGAGGCTGCGGCGCTGCAGAAAGTCGTTGCCGCCGATGCAAAGGAGAAGGAGGCTGGGCGCGTGCTCGTCGAGCGCCTCGGGCAGGCGCTTGAGCGCCTGCCCGGTCACTTCGCCGGGCACGCCGGCGCTCACCACGCGTCGCGCGATCAGCGTCTCGAGCTGCGCCGGATAGCTCTCGTCGGCCGAGGCGCCGGTGCCGAAGGTGAGGCTGTCGCCGAAGGCGAGCACGACGGCGCGCTCGTCGAGGCGCGACAGGCGCGGCCCGCGATCGCCGCATGCGGCTGCACCGGCGAGGAGCGCCGCGAGCAGGACCGCGGCCGCGAGCGCCTGCAGCATCCGGGCAGGGGTCGTTCGCGATATCGAACGCGCGCGAGTCAGGCTCATGCGGGAGCGCATGTTACACTCGGCCGCGGAGAGGAAGGTCACCTGAGGGCGCGCGGTCTCGGCGCTGCATGAGGAGCGGGGGAAACCTGGAGGAGTGATGCAGATCAAGAGTCCCAGAGACTTCTGGGCGGGGCTGATGTTCATCGGCTTCGGCCTTTTCTTCGCGGTCTGGGCCGCAACCAACTACCAGATGGGCTCGGCGCTGCGCATGGGCCCGGCCTACTTTCCCGCCGTGCTCGGCGGCCTGCTGACGGTCCTCGGGCTCGCCGTGCTCGGGCAGTCGCTCGCCTACCGGGGACCGAAGGTCCCGCCGATGTACTTCCGGCCGCTGTTCTTCGTGCTCGCCGCGTGCATCGCCTTCGGCTACACGATGCGGCCGCTCGGGCTGGTGGTCGCGATCGGCGTCATCGTCGTGGTCTCGGCGCTCGGCGGCCACGAGTTCCGCTGGAAGGAAGTGATCGTGCTCCTCGCCGTGCTCGCGGTCTTCTCCGTGCTGGTGTTCGTCAAGGGACTGGGCCTGCCGTTCCCGCTGTGGCCCGAGTTCCTCGGCATCTACTAGGGGGCGCGAGGCCATGGAAATTCTCGACCACCTCCTGCTCGGCTTCTCGGTCGCGCTCTCGCCGCTGCACGTGCTTTACGCCCTGATCGGGGTGCTCCTCGGCACGCTGATCGGCGTCCTTCCGGGCGTCGGGCCGGTGGCCACGATCGCGATGCTGCTGCCGATCACGTTCAACCTGCAGCCCGAGGCGGCGCTCATCATGCTCGCCGGCATCTACTACGGCTCGCAGTACGGCGGCTCGACCACGGCGATCCTGGTGAACCTGCCGGGGGAGACCTCCTCCGTCGTGACCTGCCTGGACGGCTACCAGATGGCGCGCCGCGGTCGCGCCGGGCCGGCGCTCGCCATTGCGGCGATCGGCTCGTTCACCGCCGGCTGCATCGCCACGCTCGTCATCGCCATGGCGGCGCCGCCGCTCGCCGAAGTGGCGCTCAAGTTCGGCCCGGCGGAGTACTTCTCGCTCATGGTGCTCGGCCTCGTCGCGGCCACCGTGCTCGCGCACGGCTCGCTCATCAAGGCGATCGCCATGGTCGTCGTCGGCCTGCTCCTCGGCCTGATCGGCACCGACGTGAACTCGGGCGTGCTGCGCTTCACCTTCGACATCCCCGAGCTCTCCGACGGCATCAGCTTCGCCGTGGTCGCGATGGGAATGTTCGGCATCGCGGAGATCATCGGCAACCTCGAGCTGAAGGACAAGCGCGAAGTCTTCACCTCCAAGGTGAAGAACCTGATGCCCACCCTGGACGACTTCAAGCGCTCGTGGCTGCCCATCCTGCGCGGCACGGGGCTCGGCTGCTTCCTCGGCATCCTGCCCGGCGGCGGCTCGATCCTTTCGGCGTTCGGCTCCTACACCATCGAGAAGAAGCTCTCCAAGCACCCGGAGGAGTTCGGCAAGGGCGCGATCGAGGGGGTGGCGGGGCCCGAGTCGGCCAACAACGCGGGCGCGCAGACCTCGTTCATCCCGATGCTCACGCT
>CAYWSG010000085.1:0-12924 GCA_964461055.1 uncultured Enterobacteriaceae bacterium
CGCTGCTGCCGGAAGTCTCCGGCGGCGACCAGCGACAGGCCGGCGTCGAAGTGCCGGCGTAGCGCCGCGTTCACCTCCTCGGCGCTGAGCGACGCGATGCGCTTCTCCAGGGCGATATCCCAGGCGAAGGTGCGATCGGCGAAGAGGTAGGCGGCAAGGCGCTCGGCGAGCGCCCGGTCCTGCGTGCGGGCGAGCTGGCGCGCCTCGAGAAGCGCCTTGCGGCCGGCCGCCACCTCGTCCTCGCCGAAGCCCTCGCGGAGCGCCCGCGCGAGCTCCTCGCGCACCGCCTGCTCGACGCGCGCGCGGTTCGCGGGGGCATAGATCGCGCCCACGCGAAAGGACGCCGCTTCGTCGAAGGGGCTCGCGCCGAAGCTCGTGTAGGTGCTGTAGGAGAGGCCCTCCTTCTCGCGCACGCGCGCCGGCAGGCGCGCCGTCGAAGTGCCGCCGAGGAGGTAGTTCGCGAGCACCAGGGCGGGAAAGTCCGGGTGGTCGTCGCGCATCTTCAGGTTGAAGCCTGCGCGCAGCACCGCATTCGCCTTGTCGGGCGTCACGATCTCGCTCCTGACGGGCTCTGGGAACGCCGGCACGACCGGAACTCGCTCGAACGGCTGCGGGGTCTTCCAGCCGCCGAAAAGCGATTCCACCAGGCGCGCGAGCGCGTCCGGGTCGAGCTCGCCGACCGCGGCGATGGTCGCACCGGTCGCGCCCATCAGCTCGCGATAGCACTTCATCGCATCCTCCAGCGTCGTCGCGCGCAGCCAGTCGATGCGCTCGTCGACGGTGGGCGTGTAGTGCGGATGCCCGGTCGGATAGGCGTAGAGATGGCGCGAGAGGCGCACCGAGGCGCGCGCCGAAGGGTCGCTGCGCTGGGCCTCGGCGCCCGTGATGGCCGCGCGCTTGAGCTCCTCGAACTCCGAGCGCGGGAACGACGGCTGCGTGAGCGCCTCGGCGACAAGCCGCAGCGCGGGCTCGAGGTTGGCGCTTCGCACCTCGAGCCGCACGCCCTCGCCGTCGATCTGCACCGAGGCGTTCAGCCGCTCGAACGCGTCCTTCAGCTCCGCGCGCGTGCGCTTCTCGGTGCCGCGCGTGAGCATCCCGCCGGCCAGGCTGCAGGCGACGTCGCGGTGCATGAGCGACTGCGTGCTTCCCCAGTGCAGGTCGAGCTTGACGACCACGCGCCCGCCCCGCGTCTTCTTCGGCAGGAACGCCGCGCGGATGCCGTTCGCGAGGCTGCGGCGCACCACGCGCGCCTCGATGTTCTCCGGTGAAGGATCGAAGGCCTCGCCGAGGCGGATGGATTCTCCGCCCGTATAGCCCTCGAGCGCCTTCTCGAGGTCCGGGCGCGGCGGAATCTCGGCGCGCTCGGGCGCATCGGTCGGGATGAACACGCCGACCACGCGATTGGAGCGCCGGAGGTAGTCGTTCGCCACGCGCTGGACGTCCTCGAGCGTCACCTTCTCGAGCCGGTCGCGGTAGAGGAAGAAGAGCCGCCAGTCGCCCATCGCCTCGAACTCGGCGAGTGCCCGCACGAGCGAGCCGGTCTCGAGCTCTGTCTTCTCGAAATCGTTGAGGAGCGAGGTGCGCGCGCGCTCGAGCTCCTCGGGCCGGACCGGGTCCGTCTTCACGCCCTCGACCGTGGCGAGCAGCGCTTCGCGCGCGGCGGCGAGATCCGCATCCCGGGAGAGCGACGCGCCGAAGTAGATGAAGCCCGGATCGTGGAGCCCGCGCTCGGCGCCCCAGACGACGCTCGCCAGGCCCTTCTGCACGAGCGCGCGGTGCAGCCGCCCGCTCGGCGCCTCGCCGAGGACGCGCGTCAGGATGTCGACGGCGGGGTATGAGGGATCGCTCGCGGCGGGCACCCGGTAGAGCACCTGCACGAGCTGGTGGTCGCCGACGCGGCGCAGGACGACGTTGCGCTCGCCATCCTGCGTCGGCTCCTCGGTGTAGAGCGCCGGCAGCTCGCGCGCCGGCTTCGGGATGGGGCCGAAGTGCTTGCGCACGAGCTCGAGCGCGTGCGCCTCGTCGAAGCGTCCCCCGATGATGAGAAGCGCGTTGTCGGGCTGGTACCACGTCCGGTAGAACGCCTGCAGGCGCCCGATCGGAACCTGCTCGATGTCGGAGCGCGCGCCGATGATCGGGTTTCCGTAGTTATGCCACTGGAACGCCGTCTGCTGCATGCGCTGGTAGAGGACGCTTCCCGGGCTGTTCTCGCCCATCTCGAACTCGTTGCGCACCACGGTCATTTCCGACTCGAGGTCGCTCTTGCGCACGTACGCGTTCACCATCCGGTCGGCCTCGAGCGAGAGCGCCCAGTCGAGGTTCTCCGGGCTCGGCGCGAAGGTCTCGAAGTAGGTGGTGCGGTCCATCGAGGTGGTGCCGTTCCAGCGCGCGCCGCGGGCGGCCATCTCCGCCTTGGGATCCGGATGGCGCGGCGAGCCCTTGAAGAGGAGATGCTCGAGGAGGTGCGCCATGCCCTTCTCCCCGTAGCCTTCGTGGCGCGAGCCGACCCGGTAGGTGACGTGCACCGTGATCGTGTCGGCGCCCGGGTCGGGAAGCATCAGCACGCGAAGGCCGTTCTCGAGCCGGTATTCGGTGATGCCGGCGACGGTGCGGACCTTGTCGAGCGCCGCCTGGCCGAGGGCCGGGGGCAGGAAGCCCGGCAGCAGGCCGGCGAGCAGAAGGACGGCGAGGAAGCGTCTCATGGAGGTCAGGCGGGCAGCGAGGCGGTCAGCGCGGCAAAGAGGTGGAGGGCTGCAAGGCCGGCGGCGATCGTAGCGGAGGTGATCCGCCAGCGCCACGCCACGGCAATGGCGACGAGGCCGGCGAGCAGGCGTTCGTTTTCGAGCGACACGAATAGGACCTCGTTCCGCAGAAGCAGTTCCGGGGCCCAGATGGCGGTGAGCACGGACGCCGGCACGAACCGCAGAATCCGCCGCAGCGCGGCGGGCGTCGGCACCTCGGGCGGCAACAGGAGAAACGAGGCGCGCAGGAGGTACGTGACGAGCGCCATGCCCGCGAGGGCGATCCACAGCGTCGCGCCGCTGCTCATCGCCCCCGGCGCTCCAGGAGCATGCCCGCGACGATGCCGGCGGCGGCGGCCGCAACGAGATTGAGGCGCAGCGGCAGGCCGCTCGTCGCCACGACTGTCGCCGCGGCGGCGAGCGCCGCGCCCACCATCGCGCGATCGCGCAGCAGCGGCACGGTCATGGCGATGAAGGCGAGCGGCGCGGCGAACTCGAGGCGCCAGGCGGCGGGGACGCCGGCGCCGATGAGCGCGCCCGCGAGCACGGCGGCCTGCCAGGTGGCCCAGATGAGGAGCCCGGCGCCGAGAAAGTATTCGAGCTTGTGCGGATCCTCCGGGTGCTCGGCGAAGCGCGCGAGCGAGAGCCCGTAGACGTTGTCGGTGTGCAGGTAGGACGCGGCGAGCCGCCAGCCGAGCGGCAGGTGCGCGAGGTGCGTGCGTATCGACGCGCTGTACATCATGAAGCGCAGGTTGATGAAGAGCGCGGCGAGGATGACGAGCGCAGCCGGCGTGCCGTGCGCGAGCAGCTGCGCGGCAGCCACCATCGAGGCGCCGGCGAAGACGAAGAGCGACATCAGCACGGCGATCGCGGGCGGAATGCCGCTCGCCACCATGGCGACGCCGGTGATGAGGCCGAAGGGGACCACGCCGAGGAGCACGGGCAGCGAGGCCCGCGCGCCCGCGGCGATGGCGGGTCGATGCAGCGGCATGCGGCGCCGGATTCTACCGGCGCCGCGCTTGCCTGTTCGGGATCAATTTCCCGTGTGACTTCCCTCGGGACCTACTTCCCCGACGGGGACTTGCCCGAGGGCCCGTGCTTTCCCTCGGCGCGTGCCTTGGCACGAGCCGCGCGCCGCTCCGCGCGCGCCTTGGCGCGCGCTTCGCATTTCGCGGGATCGGCCGACTCCGCGCACATCGCCTTCGACATGCACGCCTGGCGCTCGGCGCCCTGCGTGCCCTGGCAGGCGGCGCGCGCCTTGGCGGCAGCCTCGCGGAACTTGGCGCGGCGCGCCTCGCAGGCTTTCGGGTCGGCCGCCTGCGAGCAGTCGTAGCGCGCCTTGGCGCGCGGCTTGCCATCGGGCGAAGCGGCTGCGCCGGGCCCGCCTTGGGCGAGGACTGCGCCGGACGCGGCGATAAGGGCGGCGGCGGCCAGGCTTCTGGTAAGGGTTCGAATCATTTCCGGGTTCCTTTCTTGGTTGGGTCCCGGAATGAACAACGCGCCGGCGCCCGCGCGGATGACCGCGCGGGCGCCCGACGGTGTAACCCTTTGTAACCGATCAGCCGAGCTGCTTGAGCATCGTGGCGGCGTCCGAGACCTCGAACTTGCCCGGCGCCTCGACGTTGAGCTGCTTCACCACGCCGTCGTCGACCAGCATGGAGAAGCGGCCCATGCGGGTCCCCATGCCGCGGGCGTTCAGGTCGAGATCGAGCCCGAGCGACTTGGCCCATTGAGCGCTGCCGTCGGCGAGGAAGCGGATCTTGCCGAGCGCCTTCTGGTCGCGGCCCCAGTGCGCCATGACGAACGCGTCGTTCACCGCGACGCACCACACCTCGTCCACGCCCTTCGCCTTGAGCTGGTCGATGTTCTGCAGGTAGCCGGGCACGTGCTTAGCCGAGCAGGTCGGCGTGAAGGCGCCGGGCAGGCCGAAGATCGCGATCTTCTTGCCCTTCACGGCCTCGGCGACATTGACCTCCTTCGGCGGCAGGGCGCATTGCGTGCCCGAGTCGAACTCGGTCGATTCCATCAGTTTTCCGTCTGGCAGCCGGTCGCCGACCTTGATCGTCATGTGCTTGTCTCCGGTTCAGTGAGGGATGAGAGGGGCAATCTTACCCGCCGGCCTCCGGGCACCGTGAACTAGTTCCGATTAGCGGCACGGCACGAAACGCTCTAGCATAGGCGCCGGGCCACGTCGAAGCTGGAGGGGCCCGGCGGGACGCACTCATACAAGAGCGTGAGGTGACTACATGAAGCGCATTCTGGCGACTGCAATTCTCGCGATGTCGGTCTCCGTCGCGTGGGCCCAGGCCCCCGCTCCGGAGAAGGAAGCTGCCCAGGGGACTCCATCGCAGGCCGAGGCGCCGAAAGCGGCGGCTTCGGAAGGCGCCGCCAAGGCCGTGGTGGCGCGCAAGCCCAATCCGCGCCGCTTCGAGGACGCGCGCCATTGCCTCGACAAGGGCACGAACCTCGAGATCATCAAGTGCGCAGAGGCTTACCTGTAGTACGCGGCGGCCGCAGCCACGGCAGCCCGGGCGGCAGGTTGCCGCCCCGGGCGGCGTCCTGCTCGGTTTCGCCCCAGCGCGAGGCATCTTCCGCCCCGCCGAGCGCAGCTTCCCCCGGCTCGAGGGTGATGTAGAGGTCGGCGTCCGCGCGGCGCACGAGCAGGGCGACCGCGCCACGCTGCGCCGACACGAGCCGGCTGAACTCCTCGGTGCCGCGAAAGCGCGCGAGGTTGACTTCCACGATCACGTCCCCCGGCAGGAGCCTTGTGTGGCTCGCCGGCGGGCGCACCCGCACCACCATGACGCCGTCGTCGACGCCGAGCGCCCGGCGCGCCGTGTCAGGGACGTCCCGCACCTCGATGCCGAGCGCAGTCCAGACCGCCGGCGCCGTGCCGGGGGCCGACCCGGTCCCCTTTTCAGCCTCCGCAAGGGGCCTCGCGCCTGTCCCGGCGGGCGCGATCGCGACGTAGTGCAGCTCGCCCCAGCGCTCGAGCTCGAGCTCGAGCTTGTCCCCGGGCGCGCTCGAGGCGATCGCCGAGGCGAGCGTCGCCACGTCGTCGACCGCCGTGCCGTTCACGCCGAGCACGAGGTCGCCCGCGCGGGCGCCGGCCGTCGCCGCCGGCCCGTTCGTGTCGATCGAGACGATCATCGGACCGTCCGGCGTCTCCCGCAGCGCGCAGCCCAGGCGCTCGGCCAGAACCGCCGCCTTGTCGCGCGCCGGCTCACCGGCTGCCGCCGCCTTGGGTCGCGGAGGATTCGGCTCGCAGCCCGCCAGGCCAAGCGCGGAGAGCGCGACGGCGATCAGCAGCAACAAGGCGGGTAGCCTGGAATACGCCGATCGCGGGGAGGGGGCCGGGGTGCGCATGCGTCTTTCGACGCTGCAGCAAGCGCCGGACCCGCGCTACCTTGGGCCACCGGCTCGGGCGCAGGCCGTGCAGCCTATCTCCGATAATCGAGATCCCGGGTATCGGGCTCAGGCCTCGACTGCGCAGAGGAGGGCATAGGTGCGCTTGCCCTTTCGCAGCAGCACGTAGCGACCGAAGAGCAGGTCCTGCGCGCCGAGCTTGCGCGCCGGATCGGCCGCGCGCACGTTGTTGACATAGGCGCCACCGCCCTCGATGTCCTTTCGCGCCTGGCCCTTGGAAGGCGCGAGCCCCGCACGCACGAAGGCCTCCGGCAGGGCAAGCCCGGCCTCCAGGCCGGCGCGCGGCACTTCCGTGGTGGGCACCTCGCCCACGACGTCCGCGAATACGGACTCGCTCACCCCTTCGAGCGCACCGCCGAAGAGGATCCCGCTCGCGCGAACGGCGTCGGCGCACGCCGCTTCGCCGTGCACGAGCGTGGTGAGCTCGCGCGCAAGCGCCTTTTGCGCCGCGCGCGCCCCCGGATTCGCCTGCATCTCGGCCTCCAGCGCGGCGATCTCCTCGAGCGAAAGGAAGGTGAGGAAGCGCAGCAGCTTGCCGACGTCGGCATCCTCGGACTGCACGAAGAACTGGTAGAAGCGGTAGGGGCTCGTGCGCTTCGCGTCGAGATAGACCGCGCCGCTCGCCGACTTGCCGTACTTCGTGCCGTCGGACTTCGTGAGCAGCGGGAACGTGAGCCCCCAGACGGTGACGCCCATCTTGCGCCGGCAGAGCTCCGTGCCGACGGTGATGTTGCCCCATTGGTCGGTCGCGCCCACCTGGAGCTCGCAATCCATGGTCCGGCGCAGGTGGTAGAAGTCGTAGCCCTGCATCAGCATGTAGCTGAACTCGGTGTAGCTGATGCCGTTCTCGCGATCCTCCATGCGCGAGCGCACCGATTCCTTGGCCACCATCCAGTTCACCGTGATGTGCTTGCCCACCTCGCGCAGGAAGTCGAGGAAGGTAATGGGCGCAAACCAGTCGGCGTTGTTCACCAGGCGCGCCGGATTCTTCTTCGTCTCGAAGTCGAGGAAGCGCGCGAGCTGGCCCTTGATGCACTCGATGTTGTGGGCCACCTGCTCCGGGGTCTGGAGGTTTCGCTCCGAGGACTTTCCCGAGGGATCGCCCACCATGCCCGTCGCGCCGCCCGCCAGCGCGATCGGGCGGTGGCCGGCGAGCTGGAAGCGCCGCAGGGCGAGGAGCGGCACGAGGTTTCCCACGTGCAGGGAGTCGGCGGTCGGATCGAATCCGCAATAGAGCGTGATCGGGCCCTTCGCCAGGCGCTCGGCGAGCGCCGCCTCGTCGGTGCAGTCGGCGAGCAGGCCCCGGCTGCGCAGGTCGGCCAGAATGTCCATGGAAGCGGGATTGTCGCGTAACACGTGGGCCGCTAGGCTGGCTCTTTCGCAGGGATCCTTCTCCGCCAACAAGCCGGAAGCCGGAGGCTCGGCATGCTCAAGTGGGCCATCATCTTTTTCGTGATCTCGCTGATTGCCGGCTATTTCGGCTTCACGGGGGTCGCCTCCACCACCCGGACCATCGCCAAGGTGCTGTTCTTCATCGCGCTGGCGATCTTCCTCATCGTCCTCGTGTTCGGCGTGATGCTCGGCATGCTGGTGTTCTGAGGCTTCACCCTTCGGCAAGGGCGGCGCGGCGCCCGCGCGCCGCGTCGATGCCGCGCAGGAGCGCCAATCCTATGAGGAAATAGACGCCCGTGGCGAGGATCGCGAGGCGATGGTTGCCGGCGAAGGCCCACGTCACGGCGCCGTAGGTGAGCGGGCCGAAGATCGACGCCGCCTTCACCGCCAGTCCCCACAGGCCGAAGAACTCGGCCAGCCGCGAGGGCGGCGAGAAATATCCGACCAGCGCGCGCCCGGCGGCCTGCGACGCGCCCATGCAGAGGCCGGCCAGGTTCGCCGCGAGCCAGAACGTCGCCTGCGAGGCGGAGAGCCAGGCGAGGACGATCATCGCCACCCAGCCGAGGAGGACGAGCGTCATGGCGCGCACGTGGCCCACGCGGTCCTGCAGGTAGCCGAAGCCGAACGCGCCGACCGCCGCCGTCACGTTGACCACGAGGATCAGCACGATCGTCTGCTGGAAGGTGAAGCCCATGACCTGCTGCGCGTAGATGGCGGCGAGCGCGACCACCGTCTGGATGCCCGCCTGGTAGAAGAGGATGCAGAGGAGGAAGCGGCGCAGGTCGCGGAACCGGGCGGCGTGGGCGAGCGTCTGCCGCACCCGCGCGAACGGGCTGGCAACCGCCGGCTGCGGGCGCGCCCGCTCACGCAGGAAGAGGAAGGTCGGCATCGCCGCCACGGCGAAGATCGCCGCGGTGATGAGCATGGTGACCGGCACGAAGCTCGTGGCCGGCGCGCCCTCGGCGGCCTGGATGTAGGCGAGGCAGGCGCCGAGGCTGACCAGTCCGCCCACGTAGCCGAACGCCCAGCCCCAGCCGGACACTCGACCCATGGCGCGCGAGCTCGCAAGCTCGGGCAGGAACGCTGCGATGAGGTTCTCGCCCACGCTGAAGAAGAAGTTGGATGCGACGACGAGCGCCATGGCGAGGGCCACGGTTCCCGGCTGCGCGAAGTAGAGGAGCGCCGTGAAGCCGACGCAGCCGACGGTGGCGAGCGCGAGCAGCCGCTTCTTGGCGGCGTGCGCATCGGCCCACGCGCCGATGAGGGGCGCGGTGGCGAGCACCGCGGCATAGGAAACCGAGAGCGACGCGGTCCAGAGGAGGGTGGCCCAGGGCGCGTTGCCGGCCACCGCGCCGACGAAGTAGGCGCTGAAGACCGCCGTCACCACCACCGTGGTGTAGCCCGAGTTCGCGAAATCGTACATGCTCCACGCCCACACCTCGCGCGGGCGCACGTCGGCGGCGAGCGCGCTCGTGTCGCTCTCGAGGGGCGCGGCGGGGGCGGTGGCAGCCATGGCGAATTCTAGCTTTCCCCGGTAGAGTGCCGGACGGATGGAACAAGTCGCGAAGCCAGCCGCCACAGGGGAGCGGCTCACCCTTCCGGAAGTCATCGACTGGCTGGTCGCTGACGGCATGGTGGCGGCCGAGGCGGCCGAGCAGCTGAAGAAGGAGCGGCGCTACTACCGGGGGTCGCTCCATCCGCTCGTGGTCATCGCCGACCAGAAGTGGCGCCAGGCGAAGCCGCCCCAGCGGCCGCTCTCGCTCGAGGCGCTCACCGAGTGGCTCGCCGGCCGCGTGGGCATGGAATACCTCCACATCGACCCGCTGAAGATCGATTTCGCGGCGGTGACCGAGGTGATGTCCTCGGCCTATGCGACGCGCTTTCGCATCCTGCCGGTCGCCGTCGACTCCAAGGAGGCGGTGATCGCGACCGCCGAGCCGCGCCTTCGCGAGTGGGAGCCCGAGCTCTCGCGCATCATCAAGCGCGACATCCGGCGCGTGATCGCCAACCCGCTCGACATCGAGCGCTACCAGGTCGAGTTCTACAACCTCGCCCGGTCGATCAAGGGCGCGAGCAAGAAGGCCACCGGCGCCTCGGGGCTCTCGAACTTCGAGCAGCTCGTCGACCTCGGCAGGGACGCGTCGGGAAAAGGGACGCAGTTCGATGCGAATGACGCGCACATCGTGCGCATCGTCGACTGGCTGTGGCAGTACGCCTTCGAGCAGCGCGCGAGCGACATCCACGTCGAGCCGCGGCGCGAGCAGGGCATCGTGCGCTTTCGCATCGACGGGGTGCTGCACCAGGTCTACCAGATCCCCGCCGCGGTGCTCGTCGCCATGACGAGCCGCATCAAGATCCTCGCCCGCATGGACGTCGTGGAGAAGCGAAGGCCCCAGGACGGGCGCATCAAGACGCGCACGCTCGACGGAGAGGAAGTGGAGCTTCGCCTCTCCACCCTCCCGACCGCCTTCGGCGAGAAGCTGGTGATGCGGATCTTCGATCCCGAAGTGCTGGTGCGCGACTTCAAGGAGCTCGGCTTCTCCGAAGAGGACAACCGCCGCTGGGACGAGATGACGCAGCGGCCCAACGGCATCGTGCTCGTCACCGGGCCGACCGGCTCGGGCAAGACCACCACGCTCTACTCGACGCTCAAGTCGCTCGCGACGCCGCAGGTGAACGTCTGCACGATCGAGGACCCGATCGAGATGGTCGAGCCCTCGTTCAACCAGATGCAGGTCCAGCACCAGATCGAGCTCGGCTTCGCCGAGGGCGTGCGCGCCCTCATGCGCCAGGACCCCGACATCATCATGGTGGGGGAGATCCGCGACCTGGAGACCGCCGAAATGGCGGTGCAGGCGGCGCTCACGGGCCACCTCGTGCTCTCCACCCTCCACACCAACGACGCGCCGAGCGCAGTGAGCCGGCTCCTGGAGCTCGGCGTGCCGCCGTACCTCCTCAACGCCACGCTGAACGGCATCATGGCGCAGCGCCTGGTGCGCACGCTCTGCCGGCACTGCAAGGAAAGGATCGACTTCAACCGCGCCGAGGATCACCAGGCCTGGGACGCGCTGGTGGCGCCGTGGAAGTCGAACCGTCCGGCGAAGGTCTACAAGCCGGTCGGCTGCCTCGAGTGCCGCATGACCGGGTTTTCGGGCCGCGTGGGCATCTACGAGACCCTGGTCTTCTCGCAGCAGATCAAGTCCCTGGTGGCCGCGCAGGCCGACCTCGCCGTCATCCGCGAGCAGGCGATCAAGGAAGGCATGAAGCCGCTTCGCATCAGCGGCGCCATGAAGATCGGCGCCGGCCTCACGACGATCGACGAAGTCCTGAAGGTGGCCCCGCCCGTTCGCGACGGCGGCTGAACGGCGGTGAACCGGCAGCTGAAGGCGGTGAACCAGTATCGCCGCTGCGCGGTCTACTTTTCATGGATCGCCGCGAGATCCCGTTGTCGCAGCGCAGCGCAAAGCACCTGCAGGGTGGGCGCGTGCAGGCGAGGGACGGCGTCGCGGGGTCGGTGCGGGACGTCTATTTCGACGACCGCACCTGGGACGTGCGCTACTTGGTCGTCGCCACGGGCGGCTGGCGTGGCAAGAGGGTCCTCGTGCGGCCGGAAGCCGTGGACCGGCGGGCCTCGGAAGCCGGCTTGCGGCTGGCGATCACGCGAAGCGACGTGGCGCACGCCCCCGATGCGGAGAGCGACCGGCCGGTGGCCCGGCAACTTGCGCTCGAGCGCGCCGTGCGCCTCGGATACCCGTATTACTGGTCGGGCCTCGGGCTGTGGGGCGCCGTCGGCGGCGGCAGCCGCGACCAGGCCGAGCACGCCGCGTACGCCCTCCTCGGGCACGGCGACCCGCATTTGCGCAGCGCCGCCGAGCTCCTTGGCTCCACCGTGCGCACGCGCGCGCAGGCGCTTGGCCGGCTCGTCGACCTCGAGCTGCACGAGCGGGCCTGGACGATCGACCGCCTCGTGATCGACACGCACTTCTGGCGGCCGGGCGGGCGGCTGCGCCTGTCGCCGGCGTTCATCGAGCGCATCGACTGCCTCGAGCATTGCCTGTATCTCACCGGAGGGGAGCAGGTCTAGAAGCGCGCCTGCACATAGGCGAGCACGCCCGCGTTGCGCACGGCGACGCGGCCGCGGAAGGAGCGCTCGTTGACGTTCAGGCCTATGTAGTCGATGACGTAGCCGATGCCCAGGCCCAGGTGGCGGGTCATCATGTACTCGGTCGTGGCGCCGAAATTGAAGATGTGCGCGTCGTTGTCGCCGACGTCGACCTGCACGCCGTGCCCGAACAGCGACACGCTCCAGCGCGGCGAAAGCGCGAAATCGGCGCTTGCTCCGAGCACGGGCGCGAGCACGGAGATGGCCTCGTCGACGTCGACGCGCGGCAAGGTCGCCTGGAAGCGCGCCTCGAAGTGCACGTTCACCACGCCCACCAGGCCCGAGACCTCCATGTCGTGCGTCCGGACGAACGAATAGCGGTAGTCCACGCCCACCATCTGGAGCTCGGTCCGGGCGGTGAGCGAGGTGCGCACGGGAATGGCGATGCCCCGGATGTTGAGCGACTCCTCGACGTCGTGCCGGGCATCGCGTTCGAGCTCCAGCGCGCGCACGCCGAGGCGGTGCCGGGGCGCGATGCGCCAGGCGCCGGAGGCGTGCCATACGGTGCGGTCGTGATCGAGGCCGAGGGCGTCCTCGAGCTCGAAGAGATGGCCGCGGCTTCCGGCGTCGAGCCTCAGGGTCGTATCCCGGCGGTGGGCGAGGACGCCCAGGTTGAGCTTGAGCCGCTCCTCGCCGAAGGGAATGAAGCGCGCGTCGGCCCATGCGAACGCGGGTACCAGCAGGGCCGCCAGGATGAATCCGCGCATCACGCGCGGCCGCTCGTGCGCGAACGCATCCGCGATTGTTCCGGCCGCGACCTTGCGCCCGCCATCGGCCTTCCGGCCCATGTCCTCGCCGCGCGACGGCCGCCCTGCTGCCTGGCGGCTAAGCCCTAGGTCCGACGTTCAAGCGGTGACACGCAAATCGCTGGACGCGGTGATTGTGGCTCCTGCCGGCCGCGACGAAGAATCTCGTCCCCGTGAGTCTGCTCCCCCTCGGCCTCAGCCTCAGCATTTTCCTTGCCGTGCTCGCGGTCGGGATGGGGACGTGCGCCGCGGACCTGCGCTACCTCCTCGCGCGTCCCTCGCTGCTCTTGCGCACGGAGCTCGCCATGATGGTGCTCGGGCCCGTGATCGCCATCGCCGTCTGCAAGCTCTTCGATCTGCATCCGGCCGTCGTCGTCGCCCTGGTCACGCTGTCGGTCGCGCCGGTCGGCGCGCTCTTCGCGCAGGCGATGCTGCCCCTCGTGGCGCCGGGCCGCGG
>CAYWSG010000086.1:0-12894 GCA_964461055.1 uncultured Enterobacteriaceae bacterium
ACCACCGCGGGCCGGTCGGAAAGCTCGCCGCGGCCCGAGCCGGCGGGGAAGTGCGGCGCGACGAGCTCGGCGATGCCGCGGATGCCCTCGAGGACGGCTTCCTCGTAGCGGCCGCCGCGCAGCGACGCTTCCATCTCGCGGCACACTGCTTCCCACTCGTCGGGGCGCACCTTGCCGTTGTAGCCGCGGTCGGCAACGATTTCCACGTCGTGGTCGGCCAGGAGGAGGTAGAGGAGCACGCCGTTGTTCGCTTCCGTGTCCCACACGCGAAGCTCCGAGAACACTTCGATTGCGCGCTCGCGCGCGCTCACGCCGCGCAGCAGCTCGGCGGGCTCGAGCGCGGCCTCGACGGCGAAGCGGATCTGCCCGCCGTGGAGGTTTTCGCTTTCCGCCACGGCCTGCTCGATTCTCGAAAGGGAAGAAGCCGGAAAAGCCCGCCCTACGGCGCCCGGCAGCGAAAGGACGTGACGGAAGAACCGGCCGATGCGATTGCCTTCGAGCGCCATGGCCGCCTACCAGCGCCCCGAGGCGCCGCCGCCGCCGAAACCGCCGCCGCCGCCGCGAAAGCCCCCGCCGCCGAATCCGCCGCCGAACCCGCCGCCGCCGAATCCCCCGCCGCGGTATCCACCGAAGCCGCCGGGATAGCCGCCGATGCGGTAGGTGCGCCCGCCGAGGAGGGTGAAGAGGAACGCGATGATCGCGGCGACGATGCCCACGACGAGCGCGCCCGCGAGCAGCCAGGCGAGGAGCCCCACGATGCCGCCGGTGGCGACCGAGCCGAGCGCGCGGCCGAGGACGGCGCGCAGGATGCCGCCCACCACCATGGCCGCGATGAGCAGTACCGGGAGGTACTGGAAGCCGCCCGCCGCCGGGCGCTCGCGCCGCGCCGGCGCGGGAAGCGGCTCGCCCTCCGCGACGCTGATCATGGCGCCCACGCCGGCGCTCACGCCGCCGAAGAAGTCGCCCTGCCGGAAGCGGGGCACGATGATGTCGCTCACGATTCGCTTGGCGACCGCGTCGTTGAGCGGCCCCTCGAGGCCGTAGCCCACCTCGATGCGAAGCGCCCGGTCGTCCTTGGCGATGGCGAGGAGCGCCCCGTCGTC
Organism: uncultured Enterobacteriaceae bacterium; assembly: GCA_964461055.1. Taxonomy (GTDB): domain Bacteria; phylum Pseudomonadota; class Gammaproteobacteria; order Burkholderiales; family SG8-39; genus SCGC-AG-212-J23. The sequence continues at coordinate 1,104 of CAYWSG010000086.1, forward strand.
CACGCCCTTGCGGCCGAGCTGCCACTGCTCTGCGACGCGAAGCGCGTACTGCTCGATCGTCTCCTCGCCCGTCGTGGGCACCATGACCACCGCGATCTGGCTGCCCTTTCGCTTCTCGAAGCTTTCGAGCATCTGCGAGAGGGCCGCCACCTGCTCCGGCGTCAGCGTTCCCGTCTGGTCGACGACGCGCGCGATGGGCGGAACGGGCGTTTCCGCGACCGCAGCTCCTGCGAAGAGCAGGAACGTAATGAGCAGCCCGCGAAGCACCGGCGCGCCGCTACTTGCCCTTGCCCTCGGGCGTGCCGAAGTCGACCTTGGGCGGCGTGGCGATCGCGCGCTCGTCCTCGACGGTGAAGTTCGGCTTCACCTCGTGGCCGAAGAGCATCGCCGTCAGGTTGGTCGGGAAGGAGCGCACCGTGACGTTGTAGCTCTCCACCGCCTTGATGTAGCGGTTCCGCGCCACGGCGATCCGGTTCTCGGTGCCCTCGAGCTGGGCCTGCAGGTCGCGGAAATTGGCGTCGGACTTGAGCTGCGGGTAGTTCTCGGCGACGACGAGGAGCCGCGAGAGCGCGCCGCCCAGGTCGCGCTGGGCTTCCTGGAACTGCCGGAACGCCTGCGGATTCTCGACGAGCTCGGGCGTCGCCTGGATGGAGCCCACGCGCGAGCGCGCCTCGGTCACCTGGGTCAGGATCTCCTTCTCCTGGTTGGCGAAGCCCTTCACCGTGTTGACGAGGTTCGGGACGAGGTCGGCCCGCCGCTGGTACTGGTTCACTACCTCGGACCAGGCCGCCTTGACCTGCTCGTCGCCCCGCTGCAGCTCGTTGTAGCCGCAGCCGGACAGGAAGAGGGCGAGGAGCACCGGGAGGAAGAGCCAGGCTTTGGTCTTGTTCATGTGCGTCTCCATGGGCGGGCGGCCTGCCGAAGATGGGGGTGGAGGAAAGCCCTGTCAAGGCGCCCGTTTCGGCCGCGGCGCGCAATGACGTCGCGAAACATTCGGGAAACGCGAAGCGGCTTAGGATTACGGCCCACGCCACCGACCGATCTTCCCATGCCACGACCCTTCGGCATTCTCGTCGCGAGCGACGGCTCCCCGTCGGCGCAGGCCGCGCTCGACACGGCGCTCGCCTTCCCCTGGCCGGCGACCTCGCGCGCGCGGGGCGTCGTCGCCCTCGGCCCGCTGAAGGGCTTTCGCGCCAGCACGCGCACGGCGCTCGTGCGCGCCGTGGACGAGACGAGCCGCGCGCTGCAGGAGGCGCTCGCCGAGCGCTGGCCCGCGGCCGAGGCGCTCGCGCTCCACGGCGCGCCGGCCGAGGCCATCGTGATCGAGTCGCGCCGCTTCCGCGCAGACGTGGTCGTGCTCGGCTGGCGCGGGCATGGCCGTTTCCGGCGCCTGCTCGCCGGAAGCGTCTCGCGCAGCGTGGCCGAGAAGGCTCGCTGCTCTGTCCTCGTCACTCGCAAGGCGCCTTCTTCGGTGCGCCGCCTCGTGGTCGGCTTCGACGGCACGGCCGCCTCGCGCGCCGCGCTGCGGCTCGCGGCTAAGCTCGAGCCGCCGCCCGGCGGGCGCGTCTTTCTCGCCCAGGTGCTCGAGCCCATCCTCGTCATGCCCCGGCGCCTGCCGGCGAAGACGCGCGCGACCGTGCGCGCGGAGCTCATCCGGAAGGAGCGCAGCCGAACGCGCGACGCCGAGCGCGGGCTCGAGGACGCCGCCGGCGGCTTGCGGCGCCGCGGCTGGAAGGTCACCACGCTCGTGCGCCGTGGCGCGCCCGTCGCGGAGCTCATGGAAGTGGCGGGGCGGCGCTCCGCCGAAGCGCTCGTCGTCGGCGCGTCCAGCGGCTCGCGCCTGCAGCGCGTCCTGCTGGGAAGCGTCGCCGCCGCCATCCTCGACGTCTCGACCGTTCCCGTGCTGATCGCGCGCTAGGCCGGCTTTTTCAATGGCATGACCGCCGGCCGCTTCGCGGGCAGGAGGAATTTCTCGAGCTCCGCCACGACGAAGACGAACGCGCCGGCCGCCACGACCTTCAGCCACTCGGCCGGGCCGAGGTCGGTCGAGCCGAACACCGCCTGCAGCGGCGCGGCGTGCACGAAGGCGAGCTGCAGCAGCGCGCAGGCGGCGATGGCGGCGAGCACGTAGGGGTTGCCGAAGAGGCCCTCGCGCGTGAGGACGGTCTTGTGGATGTGGCGGCTGTTCAGGAGATAGAACATCTCGGCGAGCACCACGGCGCTCACCGCCATCGTGCGCGCGGCCTCGAGGCGCGCGCCCTGCGCGAGCTCCCAGAGGAAGAGCCCGAGCGCCCCGGCCATCATGAGCACCGACACCATCGCCAGGCGCCAGGCGAAGAACCACGAGAGCAGCGGCTCGCGCGGGTTGCGCGGCGGCCTGTGCATGACGTCGTTCTCGGTCGGCTCGAAGGCGAGCGCGAGGCCGAGCGTGCTGACGGTGGCCATGTTGATCCACAGCACCTGCGCCGGGGTGAGCGGCAGCACGAGATCGAAGAGGATCGCGGCGATGACCACCAGCGCCTCGCCGCCGTTGGTGGGCAGCATGAACAGCACGAACTTGCGGATGTTGTCGTAGATGCCGCGGCCCTCGCGCACCGCGTTGCCGATGGTGGCGAAATTGTCGTCGGCGAGCACCATGTCGGCGGCGTCCTTTGCCGCCTCGGTGCCCTTGCGGCCCATCGCCACGCCGATGTCGGCGCGCTTGAGCGCCGGCGCGTCGTTCACGCCGTCGCCGGTCATCGCCACCACTTCGCCCGCGGCCTGCAGCGCCTGGACGAGGCGCAGCTTGTGCTCGGGGCTCGCGCGCGCGAAGACGTCGATCTGCGGCGCCACTTCGAGGAGCGCCGCGTCGTCCATGAGCTCGATCTCCGCGCCGGTGAGGGCGGGCTTTCCGCGGCCGATGCCGAGCGCCGCGCCGATGGCGCGGGCCGTATCGGTGTGGTCGCCCGTGATCATCTTGACCCGGATGCCGGCGGCGGTGCACTCGGCCACGGCCTCGATCGCCTCCTCGCGCGGCGGATCGATGATCCCGACGAGGCCGAGCAGGGTGAAGCCGCCTTCCAGGTCGAGGAAGCGCACGTCGCGCTGTCCCTCGACGGCCGGCTTCGCCGCCAGCGCGAGCAGGCGCATGCCGAGCGCCGCGGCGTCGGTCGCCTGGCGGCGCCAGTAGTCCGGATCGAGCGGCGCGTCCGGCCCGCCGCGCTGGCGCTCGCACATCTCGAGGATGCGCTCGGGCGCGCCCTTCACGTAGATGACGCCGCGCCCGTCGTGGTCGTGGTGCAGCGTCGCCATCAGGCGGTGCTCCGATTCGAACGGGATCGTGTCGGTGCGCGGCAGCGCCGAGCGCTGCCCGGCGGGATCGATCCCCGCCTTCATCGCCAGGGTCACGAGCGCGCCCTCGGTCGGATCGCCCGCCATGTGCCATGTGCCGTCGCTGCGGCGGTGAAGCTCCGCATCGTTGCAAAGCACCCCGGCCCGCGCGATCTCCATGAGCACGGCATCGTCGGCGGGGGCGAGTGTCGCGGCGCCGAGCCGGAAGACGCCTTCGGGCGCGTAGCCCACGCCGCTCACCTCGTAGACGCGCGAGGCGGTCGTGACGCGCTGGACGGTCATCTCGTTTCGCGTGAGCGTGCCGGTCTTGTCGGAGCAGATCACGGTCACCGAGCCGAGGCCTTCCACGGCCGGCAGGCGGCGGATGATGGCGTTGCGCCCCGCCATGCGCCGCACGCCGAGGGCGAGGGTAATCGTCACGATTGCGGGCAGCCCCTCGGGAATCGCCGAGGCCGCGAGGGCGACCACCATGATGAACATGTCCGCCGGCGGGTCGCCTCGCCAGAGCACGCCGATCACGAAGGTCGCCGCCGCCATGAGGATGATCGCGAGCGCGAGCCAGCGGCTGAAGGTGCCCATCTGGCGAAGGAGCGGCGTGGTCATCTCCTCCACCTGCTCGAGCAGCGTGCCGATGCGGCCGATCTCGGTCTCGGTGCCGGTCGCCACCACGACGGCTGCGGCCTGGCCGGAGACGACCAGGGTGCCGGAATAGAGCATGCTCGCGCGCTCGCCGAGCACCGCCTCGGGCGGGACCGGCGCCGGGTCCTTCTCGACGGGCTGCGACTCGCCCGTGAGGATCGCCTCGCTCACCCGCAGGCCTTTCGCCTGGATGATGCGCAGGTCCGCCGGCACCTTGTCGCCCGAGGCGAGCACGACGAGGTCGCCCGGCACGACCGCCTCGGCGGCCAGCTGCCGGCGTGTCGCGTCGCGCAGCACCGTGGTGCGCGCCGAGAGCAGGTCGCGGATCGCGTCGAGCGCCTTCTCCGCCTTGCCTTCCTGGATGTAGCCGATGATGGCGTTGAGGATCACCGCCGCGAGGAGCACGCCCGTGTCGATCCAGTCGCCGAGCGCGGCGACGATCGCCGCCGCCGCGAGCATCACGTAGATGAGCACGTTGTGGAACTGCAGCAGGAAGCGCAGCCACGCCGGGCGCTGGGGCGGGCGCGGCAGGCGGTTCGCCCCGTGCGCGGCGAGGCGGCGCTCCGCTTCGGCGGCGCTCAGGCCGCGGCGCCGGTCGACGCCGAGGCGCTCGAGCGCCGCCTCGGCGGGGAGCGCGTGCCACGCCTCCCGCTTGGGGCGCGGGTCAACGCAACCTTGATCTGACCTCATCTGTCCTATCGGCCTTTCCGCCTGCGTCCGGAACGATGGTACTCACGCGGTACCATCTGCGCCTGACGTTCCGCAACCGATCCTTTCGCACACCCTCGCAGGAGCTCATGACATGGCATCGGCTACGCTGCTGCTTCCCTACGACGGCTCGCCCGCGGCGCGGCGCGCCGCCGCGCTGGTCGCCGGCTGGAAGGCCGCCGAGCCGCCGACGGTCGTCGCGGTCAACGTCCAGCCGCGCCCCCTGCAGGTCCGGCAGGAGCCGTGGCTCGACCCGACGGCCGTCGATGCGGCGCTGACCGAGGCCGGGAAAAAGGTGCTCGCGAAGCTCAGGCTCCGCGCGGAGAAGGAGGTGCGGCTCGGCCCACCGGCGTCGGAGATCGTCGCTGCGGCGCAGGCGCGCGCCGCGGAGGCTATCGTCATGGGCACCCGCGGCGAGGGGCTCCTGCGCGGCTACGCGCTCGGATCGGTGGCGCTGCGCGTGGCGCAGTCGGCGACAGCGCCCACGCTCCTGGTGAAGAAGGACTCGCGCCTGCCCGCCGCCCTCGGCAGCCGGCTCAAGGTGCTGCTCGCGACCGACGGCTCGGCGCCTTGCGTGCGCGCGGCGGAGCTCCTCGCGCGCTGGAAGCCGATGCTCGGCGAGCTCGATGCGCAGCTCGCCTACGTGCAGGAGCCGCTCAGCGTGCTCGAGGCGTTGCTGCCGCCGCACGACGACGTCGCCCGCCAGTGGAGCGACGAGGACGCGAAGGCCGCTTCCTCTGCGCCGCAGCGCATTCTCCGGGAGGCGGGCGCGGCGACGCATCTGCACATCAGCGCGGGGGAGCCCGCGCCCGAGATCGCGCAGCTCGCCGACCAGGCGGGCTGCGAGCTGATCGCGATGGGAACGCGCGGCCGCGGGGCCGCGCACCATGCGCTCGTCGGCTCGGTGGCCATGAAAGTCGCGGCGATCGCGCGCGTGCCCGTGCTCCTCGTTCCCTGAGGCAGGCGCTTGCGCAAGTTCTTCCGCCGCTACGCGCCCAGCGACCAAACGCTTCGCAACCACCGGACGCTGCGCTGGCTCGGCCCGCTGCTGCACCGCCCGTGGCTGTGGCACATGAACCGGCGCACGGTCGCGATGGGCGTGGGAATCGGCGTCTTCTTCGGCCTGCTGATCCCCGTGTTCCAGATCGCGGGCGCGGCGCTCTTCGCGATCATGCTGCGCGCCAACCTGCCCGTCGCGGCCGTGTCCACGCTCGTGTCGAATCCCTTCACGTACGCGCCCATCGGCGTCGCGGCGTACAAGGTCGGCAAGGCGGTCCTCGGCGAGCGGCCGAACCCGCAGGACGAGCAGATGATCGAGCGCAGCGCGAGCGACGCCACGGTGACGGAGGTCGTCGAGCCCGGCTGGTGGCAGCGCTTCGCCGGCATCGGCAAGCCCGTCATGGTCGGGCTCGCCATCTTCGCCGTGGTGGGCGGCGTGAGCGCCTATTTCCTCACGTCGCTCGCCTGGCGGCTCGGGGTCGTGCTCAGGATGCGGCGTCGGCGGCGGCGGTCCCTTCGGCCGCCTTCCCGGCCGTCTCCCCCTTGATGCGCTCGGCGATGATGTCGCGCACGCGCTGGAACTCGCTCGACTTGTCGAAGAAGCCGCGCGCGCCCAGGCGCTCGGCGAGCGCGCGGTAGGGCGGCGTGGCGAAGTTGGACAGCATGTACACGTCGATCTGCGGCGCCTGGCGGGCGAGCGCCTTCAGGACGTCGAAGCCCGTGCCGCCGGCCAGGCTGAGGTCGACGATCGCCACGTCCGGCCGCGCCTCGAGGATGGCCGCGACCGCGGTGCGCGCATCGTCGGCGTAGCCGAGCACGCTCGCGCCGGGCACCGCGCTCAGCAGCTCGGTCAGCCGCTGGCGCAGCATCGGCGAGTCCTCGACGAGGAAGATCTTCATGTCAGCTTCGCTCGGGGGCCGGCAGCCGGTAGAAGCGCCGGTTGAGGTAGTGCGCGACGTCGCGGATCTCCTCCGCGCTCCAGCGCTGGCCCGCGATCGCCTGCCAGCGCGTCACCTGCGCGACGAGGCCGTCCCAGTCGTGGACGATGCTCTTGTCGCGCCAGTGCGCCTGCGTGGTATGGCATTCGAGGCAGGCGGTGTCGTAGAGAAGCCGTCCGCGCCCTCCGTCCGCGGGCGGCGCCGCCTGCGGGCCGCCCGCCGCGGGCGCCTTCTCCTGGGAGGTGGAGGTGGAACACGCGGCCAAGGCAAGGGCCAGAGCGAGAAGGAGGTATTTCATGGCCTCTGCCGGGTGCAGGATTCGTACCGGCGCCACGGCGGCTCGCGCCTCCTTTCCTAGAGGCGCCCGCGCGCGCCGAGCAGCGCCTGCAGCTTCGCCGGCTCGACGATGCGCACGTGCTTCTGCTCCACGAGGATGGCGCCGTCCTTCTGGAACTGCGAGAAGAGCCGGCTCACCGTCTCGAGCTTGAGCCCGAGGTAGCTGCCGATCTCCTCGCGCGTCATGCGCAGGTGGAAGTCGCTCGCCGAGTAGCCGCGGCGCAGGAACCGCTCCGAGAGGTTGAGGAGGAAGTTCGCGAGGCGCTCCTCCGCCCGCATGGAGCCGAGCAGCATCATGACGCCCTGCTCGCGCACGATCTCGCGGGCGAGCACCGCATGGAGCTGGCGCTGCAGCGCCGGGATCTCGCGCGACATCTGCTCGACGAGGGAGAAGGGCATCACGCACACCTCGCTGTCCTCGAGCGCCGTGGCGGTGCCGTGGTAGCGGCCGTTGCCGATGCCGTCGAGGCCGAGGAGCTCGCCCACCATCATGAAGCCGGTGACCTGCTCGCGGCCCTCGTCGTCGGTGAGGCTCGTCTTGAAGAAGCCGCTCCTCACCGCGTAGATCGAGCCGAAGGCGTCCCCGGCCTTGAAGAGCGTCTCGCCGCGCTTCACGCGCCGGCGGGCGTAGACGAGGTTGTCGAGGCGCTCGATGTCCGCGCCGCCCTTGCAGCCCGGCAGGCAGAGCTCGCGCAGGTTGCAGCCCGAGCACGCGACCTGGAACTTGCGCGGCGCGGCGGGGCGCTCGGCGCGAAGGGGCGCCGGGGCCGAGGCGCTGCGCTCAAGGCTGGAGCCGGAATTCAGGGGGGTGCTGAGATTCAGGGCGGCGGCGCTCATGACTGCTCTCCTCAGTTTTGTTGGGAGCAGTGTGCCGCCGCCACCGGCCGCTTCGTATCGGCCTGCGCCGCTTCGTCGCGTGGGAGAACGCCGCGTTCCCCGCTCGGAATGCGCCGAGCCGGGGGTAGGAATATTCCTAGGAATTTGGGGACAGACCCCTTTTCAGCCTGAAGGCCTGCGACATTCGATGATTCGGTCGTGCTGAAAAGGGGTCTGTCCCCAAATTCCGCTAAAGCAGGCTGTGCTCGATGGCGTAGCGCACGAGGGCGGCGGTGCTGTTGATGCCGAGCTTCTCGAAGATGCGCGCCTTGTGGGTGCTCACGGTCTTCACCGAGAGGTGGAGCTGCTCGCCGATCTCGGTGGGCCCGAGGCCGCTCGCGAGCAGGCGAAGCACCTCGAACTCGCGGTCGGACAGCGTCTCGTGCGGGAGCTTGGCGCTCGCGCCGATGAGGCTCGCGGCGGCGGCGTCGCTGATGTGCACGCCGCCGGCGGCGATCTTGCGCAGCGCGAGGAGGAGCTGCTCCGAGGCGCTGTCCTTGGTGAGGTAGCCCGAAGCCCCCGCCTTGAGGGCCCGCGCCGCGTACTGGCGCTCGCCGTGCATCGAGAGCACCAGGATGCGCAGCTTCGGCTTCTCGGCCTTCAGGCGCTTGACGAGGTCGATGCCCGAGAGGCCGGGCATGGAAAGGTCGAGCATCGCGATGTCGTAGTCGTTCGCCCGCACGAGGGCGAGCGCCTCGTCGCCGCTCGCCGCCTCGCCGGCGACCTCCATGTCGGTGGTGGCGGCGAGGATGCGCTTCAGACCGTCGCGCACGATCTTGTGGTCGTCGGCGATGAGGATGCGGATCATGCGGCGGCCCTGCCTGCCGGCGCCGTGCTGGCGGCGTCCGGCTCGCCTGGCGATTCGCCCGCCGGCAGCGGCAGCTCGGCTTGCACGCGCGTGCCGCCGCGCGCCGTGCGGCCGACCTCCATGGCGCCGCCGAAGTAGGCGATGCGCTCGCGCATGCCCTTCAGCCCGAGCGAGCGCGCCTTGGCGAGGTCCTCCGGCGCGATGCCGCGGCCGTCGTCCTCGACCTCGAAGTGGATCCGGCCATCCGCGATCGCGAGCCGGATCCAGGCGTTCTTCGCCCCGGCGTGGCGGGCGATGTTGGTGAGCGACTCCTGCAGCGCCCGGTAGATCGCGGTGGCGAGCCGGCCCTCGAGCCCCTCGAATTGCGCCTCGCCCTCGAGCGTGAGCTCGCAGCGCACGCCCGTGCGGCGGCCGAAGTCGTCGACGAGCCAGCTCGCCGCGTCGACGAGCCCGAGGTCGTCGAGCATGAGCGGGCGCAGGTCCGCCGAGATGCGCCGCGTGGAGGTGACGGTCTGGTCGAGCACCGCCGCCATCTCGCGCGCCTTGTCGGCGATCTCGCCGGCGGGGAGCCGCTCGCGCATCCAGGCGAGGTCCATCTTGAGCGCGGTGAGGAGCTGGCCGAGCTCGTCGTGCAGCTCGCGCGCGATGCGCGTCTTTTCCTCCTCGCGCGCCTCGAGCACCCGGGCGGAGAGCTCGCGCAGCTCCGCGCTGTGGCGCACGAGCGCCTCCTCGTGCTGCCTGCGAAGCGTGATGTCGCGCAGGATCACGGTGAAGTAGCGCCGTCCGTGCTCCTGCACCTGCGAGATGGAGGCCTCGATGGGGAACTCCTCGCCGCTCGCGCGGAGCGCCCACAGCGTGGTGACGTCGCCCATGCGGCGGCTCGTGACGCCGGTGCGCCCGAACTCCTCCACGTGGGCGCGGTGCAGCTCGCGGAAGCGCTGCGGAAGGAAGCGGTCGAGGCTCGTGCCGAGCACCTCGTCGCGGCTCGCGCCGAAGACCTGCTCCGCGGCGCGGTTGAAGAGCACGATCTTCTGCGCCTCGTCCACCGTGATCACCGCGTCCATGGCGGAGTCGACGATCGCCGCGAGCCGCGCCTGCGCGTCGGAGAGGGCGCCGCGGATGCGCTCGGCCTCGGCCTCGGCGCGCTCCCGCAGCGTGATGTCGCGCAGGATGACGGTGTAGTAGCGCTCGTCCTCGCCGCCCACCTGCGAGATCGAGGCCTCGATGGGGAACTCCTCGCCGTCGGCGCGCAGGGCCCGGAGCGTCGTCGTGTCGCCCATGCGGCGGCTGGTGACGCCGGTACGCCCGAAGCGATCGATCTGGACGCGGTGCGCGGCGCGGAAGCGCTCCGGCAGGAACCGGTCGAGGGGGCGGCCGAGCGCTTCCTCGCGCGGGCAGCGGAAGACCTGCTCGGCGGCGCGGTTGAAGAAGACGATGTTCTGGCGCGCATCCACCGTGATGATGGCGTCCATCGCCGAGTCGACGATGGCGGCGAGCTGCGCCTGCGTCGCCTCGGTGCGATGCTCGGCCACGAGCACCTCGCGCGCGGCCACCAGGATGCCCACGCCGATCACGACCATGTCGGCGACGAGCACGCTGCCGAGGAGCCAGGGCGCGTCGAGCCCGCCCACGAACGCGGCCACGTTCAGGGCGACGATCGCCGCGAGCGCCGCGCCGCCCAGGGCGAGCGAAACGGGGTGCCGGATGAGGCTGCCTTTGACGGAAGTCAAACCGTGCAGGCCGCGGGACGCCATAGTGATGCCGATGGTACCTGCACCGTCCGATCCGGTCATGGCGGGGCCCTGGCCGCCGCGTGCGGCGCGAAGGCCCCGGCGCTAGGCATGGAGCTGCCAGCTTCCCTGCCGCTTCCCCTGGCGCTCCTTGCCTTCGGGCTCGTCTCCGGCGTGCACTGCGCGGGGATGTGCGGCGGCATCGTGGCGGCGTTCTCGACGCAAGGGCGCGAGCAGCCGCTCCTCGACATGCGCGCGCTCGCGCGGCGGCAGCTCGCCTTCAATGCCGGGCGGATCACGAGCTACGCCGCCGCCGGCGTCGCCGCCGGCGCGCTCGGTAGCGCGGGCGCCTATGCCGCCGCTGCGCTCGGCGCGCAGAGCGCGCTCGCCTTCGCGGCCAACGGCCTTCTCGTGCTGATGGGCCTCTATCTCCTCGGCGCCTCGCGCCTGCTCGCGCCGCTCGAGCGGCTCGGCACGCCGCTCTGGCGGCGCCTGCAGCCGCACGCGGCGCGGGCGCTTCGCGCACGCACGCTTCCCGGCGCGTACGGCGCCGGCGCGCTGTGGGGCTGGCTGCCCTGCGGGCTCGTGTATGGCGCGCTCGCGGCGGCGACGCTCTCCGGCGGCGCGGCGCAGGGCGGCCTCGCGATGCTGGCCTTCGGCCTCGGCACGCTGCCCAACCTGCTCGCCATGGGCCTCGCGGCCGTGCAGCTTCGACGCTGGACCAGCCGGCGCGGCGTGCGCGCCGCGGTGGGCGGCGTCGTGCTCGGCTTCGGCGCCTGGGGCCTCGTCCATGCGGGCGGCCTCGCGGGTCGGATCGCAGCGCACCTCGCGGCCGCCTTCGGGCTTTGCATCGCATGACCCTTGCTCCAGGACAAGCATGAAGAACGGGAACGGAAAGGAAAGGCCATGAAAGATCCCCGGTTCACCGCCCTGCAGACCATCCGGGACGAGCACCGCTCGATCTCGGCCGTGCTCTTCGGCATGAAGGAGCTCGCCCGCATGACGGCGATGGCGCGCGAGCGGCCCGACTTCCGGCCGCTTCGCAGCATGCTGCGCTACGTGGACGAATATCCCGAGCGCCTGCACCACCCGAAAGAGGACGACTACCTGTTCGCACGCCTCGCGGAGCGGGCCCCCGAGACCAGGCCGCTCATCGAGCGCCTGAAGGGCGAGCACGCGAAGGGCGCCGAGCTGCTCCGCGAGCTGCAGCGCTCCTTCATCGCCATGGAGGAGGCCTGGCCGGAGGGCACCGCGCGCTTCCGCGAGGCCGTCGACGCCTACGCGCAGTTCCACTGGGACCACATGTCCAGGGAGGAGAAGGAGCTGCTGCCGCTCGCCGAGCGGCACCTCGGCAAGGCGGACTGGGAGGCGATCGCCGCCGCGTTCTCCGCCAATACGAATCCGATCGCGGACGTGCGCGAGCGCGA
>CAYWSG010000087.1:0-12769 GCA_964461055.1 uncultured Enterobacteriaceae bacterium
CCAAGACCGCGATGCTCGCCTGCTACTCGGCCCTCGCCGCCATCCGCGAGCTCGGCCGCAGCGTCCGCTACGGCACCTGACCGAAAAAGGGGTCAGAACAATTTACCGATAACTTCGGGGGCAGCGCGATTTCGCGTAAATTGCTCTGACCCCTTTTCGCCTTGCGGCTAGCCGTCCTTGGCGCGCGTCATGCTAAGCGCCCTTGGCGCGCGTCATGCTAAGCGCCCTTGGCGCGCGTCATGAAGACGAGGCGCTCGAAGAGGTGGACGTCCTGCTCGTTCTTGAGGAGGGCGCCGTGCAGCGGCGGGATGATGGTCTTGCGGTCCTTGGAGCGCAGCGCTTCCGGCGGGATGTCCTCGGCGAGCAGGAGCTTCAGCCAGTCGATGAGCTCGGAGGTGGAGGGCTTCTTCTTGAGGCCGGGCACCTCGCGCACCTCGAAGAACACTTCCAGGGCCTCGCGCAGCAGCGACTTCTTGAGCTGCGGGAAGTGGACCTGGACGATCTTCTCCATCGTCTCCTTGTCCGGGAAGCGGATGTAGTGGAAGAAGCAGCGGCGCAGGAACGCGTCGGGCAGCTCCTTCTCGTTGTTCGACGTGATCATCACGACCGGCCGGTGCTTCGCACGCACGAGCTGGCGCGTCTCGTAGACGTAGAACTCCATCCGGTCGAGCTCGCGCAGCAGGTCGTTCGGGAACTCGATGTCGGCCTTGTCGATCTCGTCGATGAGAAGCACGCAGGGCTTGTCCTGCGTGAAGGCCTGCCACAGCATGCCCTTCACGATGTAGTTGTGGATGTCGTGCACGCGCTCGTCGCCGAGCTGCGAGTCGCGCAGGCGGCTCACCGCGTCATACTCGTAGAGGCCCTGCTGGGCCTTGGTGGTGGACTTGATGTGCCACTCGAGGAGCGGCACGCCGAGGCTTTTCGCCACCTCTACCGCCAGCATGGTCTTGCCGGTGCCCGGCTCGCCCTTCACGAGCAGCGGCCGCTGCAGCGTGATGGCGGCGTTGACCGCGAGGGTGAGGTCTTCCGTGGAGACGTACGAGTCCGAGCCGGTAAAGCGCTGCATTTCGCTCTTTCTTCTGGGAAAATCCGGAGAACGTTGGATTCTAGCAGCGCGTTTCGCTAGAATCCGGCAGCGTCACGGCCCATCAACTACGACTCGAAAAGCCGATGTCCCATCGAATCCAGGTCGCGGTCCTCGCAGCGCTCCTCGGCGCGGCCGGCACCGCCTACGCGCAGGACCAGAAGTCCGCGTCATCCACCGCCGGCGCCTCGGCGAAGAGCGTCAACGTCGCCATGTGTGCAGGCTGCCACGGCATCGTGGGCTACAAGACGGCGTTCCCCACCGTCTACCATGTGCCCAAGATCGGCGGCCAGCAGCGCGCCTACCTGGAGGCGGCGCTGAAGGCCTACCGCTCCGGCGAGCGCAGCCATCCGTCGATGCGCGGCGTGGCCGGAAGCCTGACCGACGAGGAAATCGCGGCGCTCGCCGCCTACTACGCGGGAGACGCCAAATGAGACGCCTTCTCGTGATCGCCGCCGCCGCGGCGCTCGTTCCCGCCGTGTCCTACGCCGCCGGCAATCCGGAAGCCGGCCGCCAGAAGGCGGCCCAGGTCTGCGCCGCGTGCCACGGCCCCGAAGGCAACAAGCCGTCGACGCCCGACCAGCCGATCCTCGCGGGTCAGCACTACGACTACCTCGTCAAGGCGCTCAAGGACTACAAGAGCGGCGAGCGCACCAACCCCATCATGAAGGGGTTCGCCGCAGGGCTGTCGGCGAAGGACATCGAGGACCTGGCCGCGTGGTTCGCGAGCCGGCCCTCCGACCTGCACCTGAAGCGCTAGTCCCGGGCTAGATCCCGTTCGCGCGGACCTCGGCGCGCGAGACGAGCTCCTCCCAGAGCCCGTCGGGCTCGCGCAGGATGAGCTCGGGGTCCGGATCCATGACGTGCCAGGCGCCGCGGCGCAGCTCGTCGCGCAGCTCGCCCGGCCGCCAGGCGACCAGGCCGGCGAGGAAGCGGGCGTGGTCGGGTTCCTTCTCGATGATGGCGTCCACCGTCTTGCTCTCGAACGCCATGAAGAGGTCGGGCAGGAACTCGATCGACTTCCCGCCCGGACTGCCCTGGCGATGCACCAGGGCGAAGATCACCGAGGCGTTCGTCGGTCCGCCGAGGTAGACGGGATCGCGCACGCGGCGTGAAGGCTCGTGGTCGGGGAAGAGCTGCCCGAGCGTCACGCGCGTGGGCCGGTTGATGATGACGCCGACGTGCTGGTCCTGGCCGATCGGGCGCACGACGAGCACCGTCGAGCGGTAGAAGGGATCGCGCAGCGTCCGCTTGGCGACGAGGAGCACCGTCTCGCTCGTGTCGTCGGCCCGCGCAGGGAGGGGCAGGGAAAGCAGCCCCGCGAGCGAGGCAAGGAATATCCCGAGCGCGGCACGCTGGACCCCTCTCGGGAAGGACCGTTTCAGAATCATGGGGCGACTCCGGCGGGTGGTGGCGGACATCCTGGCCACGCAAGGTTCCGGCCCGCCCGGGGCATGCCTAGTCCGGACGGCCTCGCGCGGCCGCTTCCAGGCACCGCAGGTAGGCGTCGGCGTCGGGCGGCGCGCCATCGCGCTGCGCTTGCCAGACGGTGTGGGCGAGGCACTCGAGCGCCTCGTGCAGCGCCTCGTGGCGATCCCCCTTGGCGGCGAGGAGCGCCTGCCAGCGCGCGACGATGCCCGGCGGCTGGTCGATGGAGAGCTGCTCCTCCAGCGCAAGGTGCAGGCTCATGTGGAGGAACGGATTGGTCTCGTCCGTGTAGTCGCGGTCGCGCGAGCGCTCCACGTCGGACAGGGCCGCGTGGTATTCGGGATGCTGCAGGATGACGTCGATGGCGAGCGCCTCGATTCCCGCGAGCGGCTCTGCGGCGCGGTACTTGCGCCAGGTCTCGAAGAAAAGGCCGCGAACCTGGTCGCGCGACGGATTAAACATCTGTGGTTTTCGCCTTGAACTCGCAAAGATCGCGGATGATGCACCGCGGGCAGCCGGGCTTTCGCGCGAGGCACGTGTAGCGGCCGTGCAGGATCAGCCAGTGGTGCGCGTCCTTGAGGAACTCCTCCGGCGTGTACTTCAGCAATTTGCGCTCCACCTCCTCGACGTTCTTGCCGGGAGCGAGGCCCGTGCGGTTGGCGACCCGGAAGATGTGCGTGTCCACGGCGATGGTGGGATGGCCGAAAGCCGTGTTGAGCACGACGTTCGCGGTCTTGCGCCCGACGCCCGGCAGCGCCTCCAGCGCCTCTCGGTCGGCCGGCACTTCGCCGCCGTGCTTCTCGACGAGGATCCGGGAGAGCGCGACCACGTTCTTTGCCTTGTTGCGGTAAAGGCCGATGGTCTTGATGTAGTTCTCCAGGCCCTCCACGCCGAGCGCGGCGATCTTGGCGGGGGTGTTGTACTTGCGAAACAGGACGGCGGTCGCCTTGTTGACGGACTTGTCGGTCGCCTGCGCGGAGAGCACGACGGCCACGAGAAGCTCGAAATGCGTGCGGTAGACGAGCTCGGTCGTGGGGTGCGGGTTCGCCTCCCGCAGCCGCTCGAAGATCTTGCGCCGCTTCTCGGGATTCATGTGCGGCGCCGTCGGGCGAGCGCGGCCGCGACGATGGCCTTCGGGTCCTTCGCCGCGGCGGACGCGTAGCGGGTGGAAAGGCGGGCCTTGCGCCGCAGCGCCCGTCGCCGGGCGGCGTCTTTCAGCGCGTGCGTCCAGGGCACGCGCGCCGGCACCATGTCGATGCAGTCGACGGGGCAGGCCGGCGGACACAGCCCGCAGCCGATGCACCAGGGATCGACCACCGTGTGCATGAGCGACTGCGCGCCCACGATCGCGTCCACGGGACAGGCGTCGATGCAGCGGGTGCATCCTATGCAGCGCGCCTCGTCGATGAGCGCAACGATCGTACGCTTTGCCGCCATGTCCGCCTTCATCGATACCGGGGCTCTTCGGCCACCTTCCATCCGGTTTGCAGCGCCTGCACGCATTCGCGCACCAGGTCGGGCCCGCGGTAGATGAGGCCCGTATAGAGCTGCACGAGCGCCGCGCCGGCTTCGCGCTTCTCGCGCGCGTCCTCGCCGGTCATGATCCCGCCCGCGCCGATGAGCGCCGCCTCGCCGCCGAGCGCCCGGCGGAACTTGCCGAGCACCGCGGTGGCGCGCGCGCGGATGGGGGCGCCCGAGAGCCCGCCCGCTTCCGCGGCATGGCGCAGCCCTTCCACCCCCTCGCGGCTCACGGAGGTGTTCGTGGCGATCACCGCATCGATGCGATGGCGCCGCACCGCGTCGGCGATGGCGACGATCTGCGCGTCGTCCAGGTCCGGCGCAACTTTCAATGCGATGGGCACCCGCTTCCCGTGCTTGTCTTGGAGTTCTTTTCTTTTTCCGGAGATTTTTCTCAGAAGATTGTCCAGCGATTCGTCATTCTGCAAATCGCGCAAGCCTTTGGTGTTCGGGGAGGAGACGTTGATGGTGACGTAAGAGGCCCTGGCGTAGACCTTTTCCAGCCCGAGGACGTAGTCGTCGGCGGCGCGCTCGGGCGGCGTATCGGCGTTCTTGCCGAGGTTGATGCCGAGGATGCCGCGCCAGCGCGTGCGCTCGAGGTTGCGCAGGAACGCCTCGACGCCGACGTTGTTGAAGCCGAAGCGGTTGATCAGCGCCTTTTTCTCGACGATCCTGAACAGGCGAGGCTTCGCGTTGCCCGGCTGCGGGCGCGGCGTCACGGTGCCGACCTCGATGAAGCCGAAGCCCAGGCGGGCGAGCCCGTCCACGTGCGCCGCGTCCTTGTCCAGCCCGGCGGCAAGGCCCACCGGATTGGGAAAGTGCAGCCCCATCGCCGGCACCGGGCTCGGCGCGATGCGAGGGAAGACGAGAAGCCCCGTGTCGAGGAGCTTCAGCGTGAGACGGTGGGCGACTTCGGGGTCGAGGCTGAAGAGAAGCGGCCTTGCGAGCGCGTAGGCGCTCACGCCGCTTGGCGCGTGCCGGGCTTGAGCGTGCGCCAGGCGCCGCCGATGAATCCCTCGATCGGCTCGAAGCGCGACTTGTAGGCCATCTTCGGGCTCTCGCGGATCCAGTAGCCGAGGTAGAGGTAGGGCAGGCCGAGCGAGCGGCACGCCTCGACCTGCCAGAGCACGTTGTAGGTGCCGAAGCTCGCGCCGTGGCGGTCCGGCTCGTAGAACGTGTAGACGGAGGACAGGCCGTCGGGCAGGTAGTCGACGATGGACACCATGACGAGCTGCCCCGCGTCGCGAAACTCGACGAGCCGCGTGTCGACCCGGCTTTGCAGGAGGAAATGCGAGTACTGGTCGCGGCTGTCGTTGTCCATGCCACCGCCGGAGTGGCGCCGCGACTGGTAGCGCAGGTAGAGCGCGTAGTGCTCGAGCCGGAACTTGAGCGGCTGCGCCTGCGCGGTGAGCCCCTCGTGCTGCTTCCACGCGCGCCGCTGCGAGCGATTGGGCGCGAAGCGGTCGACCGGGATGCGCACCGGCACGCAGGCGCGGCAGCTGTCGCAGTGCGGCCGGTACGTGAAGATGCCGCTGCGGCGAAAGCCCGCCTTGACGAGGTCGCCGTAGAGCTCGGTGTTGATGAGATGGCTCGGCGTGGCCACCTGCGAGCGCGCCATGCGGTCGGGCAGGTAGCTGCAGGGGTACGGCGCCGTCACGTAGAACTGCAGGACGGCGTGCGGAAGGTCGTTAAGTCGCGACATGCGTCCACTTCGCCGGAGGTTCGTCGTAGTTTACCAACGTCGAGAGGCGGCGCAAGAATTCGCGCCGCGGAATCTCGCGCGCGCCGAGCGAGGCGAGGAGCGGCGTGCTCATCTGGCAATCGACGAGCGGAAAGCCGAGTGCCCGGAGCGCCGTGACCAGGCCCACGAGGGCCACCTTGGAGGCGTCCGTGGCGCGGGAGAACATCGACTCGCCGAAGAACATGCGCCCGATGGCCACGCCGTAGAGCCCGCCCACCAGTTCGCCGTCGCGCCAGGTCTCGAAGCTGTGCGCGTAGCCCGCCTCGTGCAGCCGCAGGTACGCGGCCTGCATCTCGCGGCCGAGCCACGTTCCGGCGCCGTCGCGGCGGGGCGCGGCGCAGCCCTGCAGGACTGCGGCGAACGCGGTGTCCACACGCACCTCGTAGCCTTTGTTGCGCAGGCTCTTGCGAAGCGAGCGGGAGACCTTGAGCGCCTCGCAGAAAAGCACCATGCGCGGGTCGGGCGACCACCACAGCACCGGCTCGCCGCGCGAATACCACGGAAAGATGCCGCGCCGGTAAGCCGCGAGCAGGCGCTCGAGCGAGAGATCGCCGCCCGCGCAGAGCAGGCCGTTCGGCTCCGCCAGCGCACGCTCGACCGGGGGAAAGGGATCGTTGCGTCCGAGCCAGGCTAGCACTTCACGTCGGCCCAGCACGCTACTGTCGGCCTAGCACTTGACCTGCTGCTTGCAGTAGTTCTCCAGCGGCTGGACGACGCAGCGGCCGTTCACGGCCTGCTGCGCCCGGCCGCCGTGCTCCATGGCGAGCCGGAACTCGAACTTCCGGAAGAACTCCCGGAACATCTCGCCGCCGAGCGTTCCGACCGCGTGGAGCTCGTCCGTGCCGGCGTCGTGCTCGAGCAGGATGGCGGCGAGGGGCTGGTCGGCCGGCCCGGCGAGCACCCGGCCGCCCTCGGCCGGGTCGTACTGGCTGTGCTCCGAGCAGCAATGGATCACCGAGGCGTGCGCGCTGCCGACCGATTTCTCGGGCCGGTAGCTGATGAAGCTGATCTCGCGCGTCGGATACGTGAGCCGGTGGGCGCAGATGGCGGAATAGGCGACGATGGCATCGCCCGGTCCCACGCCGCCTTTCCACACGTAGGTCCTGTCGTCCGCCGTCTTCAGCTTCGCCGCGGCCCTGGCCGGGCGGCCGAGGTTCAGCAGGAAGCACGGCGTGGAAGCGTACGGGTAGTGAAAGATGAGGTTGCGCTGTGCCGGGATCGCGCCGGCGCGCAGGGGCGCGCCCTTCGCGTCCACCAGCAGGGCGCGCGAGTAGAGCCGGGGCTTCGCATCGGCGCCCAGGGCGGGAAGCCCGGCGGCGCCGGCAGCGCTCGCCGCGCAGAACTTGATGAAGCCCCGCCTTTCCATCGTCCGCATTGTAGCGAACGGGAAACCGCAAGGCGCCCCTACAGGTTGTAGCCTTTTTCGTTGTGCAGCACGGTGTCGAGGCCTTCGGTCTCCTCCTCGCCGCTCACGCGCAGGCCCGCGGCCGCATCGCTCAGCTTGAGGAGTAGGAACGTCCCCAGGGCGGACCAGGCGCCCGTGGCGAGGATGCCCGCGAGCTGCACGGCGAGCTGGCCGCCCATGCCGCGGCCTTCCGAATAGCCGACGCCGCCTAGCGTCGCCGAGACGAACACGCCGGTGAGGAGCGTTCCGAGCAGCCCGCCCACGCCGTGGACCGGGAAGACGTCGAGCGAGTCGTCCACGCGGAGCGTGCGCTTCAGGTAGTTGGTGGCGAAGAAGCACACGACGCCGGCCGCGCCGCCGATCACGATCGCGCCCATCGGGCCGACGAACCCGGAGGCGGGCGTGATGGTGCCGAGCCCGGCGATCACGCCGGTGACCGCGCCGAGGACGGAGGGCTTGCCGAAGCGCACCCACTCGCAGACCATCCAGGCGAGGGCGCCTGACGCGGCGCCCAATTGCGTGACGAGCATCGCCATGCCGGCGGCGCCGTCCGCGGCGAGCGTGCTGCCGGCGTTGAAGCCGAACCAGCCGACCCAGAGCATGCAGGCGCCGGTGACGGTCATGGTGAGGTTGTGCGGCGGCATCGGCGTCTCGGGAAAGCCGCGTCGCCGGCCTAGCACGAGCGCGGCGACGAGCGCGGCGAGCCCCGCGTTGAGGTGCACGACCACGCCGCCGGCGAAATCCATGAAGCCGAGCTTCTGCAGCCAGCCGTCGCCCCACACCCAGTGGGCGATCGGGCAGTAGACGAAGACGAGCCAGAGCACGCTGAAGAGGAGCATCCCGCCGAAGCGCACGCGCTCGGCGTACGCGCCGACCACGAGGGCCGGCGTGATGATGGCGAAGGTCATCTGGTAGGTGAGAAACACGACCTCCGGCAGCGAGCCCTTGAGGGTCGAGGCGTCGATGCCGGCGAGGAATGCCTTGCCGAGGCCGCCGATCCACGTGCTCGCATCGCCGAAGGCGAGGCTGTAGCCGACCGCGACCCACGCGAGGGTTGCCGCGCACGTGATCGCGAGGCACTGCATGAGGATCGAGAGCACGTTCTTCGCCCGCGCGAGGCCGCCGTAGAAGAGGGCGAGGCCGGGAAGGGTCATGAAGAGAACGAGTCCCGTGGACGTGAGCATCCACGCGGTATTGGCGGCGTCGAGTTTCATGGTCCTCCCCCCATGGAAGCCCCGCCGGCCGGGGCGCAGACAGGATAGTCCTATCCGGCGCCGATGTCTTCCGCGTGGAACGAGAAAGACCCCTGCCGGCGGTCCGCCACCCAGCGGCGCAGCGTGACGCCGACGGTGCGGAACGCGATGTCGTTCCAGGGAAGGCTCGCCTCCTCGAAGAGCCGCGCCTCCAGGGTCTCCTCGCCCGGCGCGAACTCGAGGTCGAGCACCCGGGCCCGGTAGAAGACGTGCACCTGGTTCACGTACGGGACCGAGATCATGCTGAAGGGTGCCTCGATGGCGATGCGCGCGCCGGCTTCCTCCATCGTCTCGCGCTCGGCCGCCTGCGCCACCGTCTCGCCGTTCTCCATGAACCCGGCGGGCAGCGTCCAGTAGCCGTAGCGCGGCTCGATGGCGCGGCGGCAGAGGAGGACCCGTCCTTCATGCGCCGGGATGGTGCCCACGACGAGAAGCGGATTCTGGTAGTGGATCACGCCGCACGCGTCGCACAGCCATCGCGGCAGCGAGTCGCCCGGCGGCACGCGGCGCACGACGGCGGCGCCGCAGTTGGAGCAGAACTTCACCCGAGCTCCAGGAGCGTGCGGCCGATGCGGTCCGGCGCCACGTCCATGCGGTCGAGGGGCGCCCCGGAGCGGTTCACCCAGAAGACGCGAAAGCCGAAGGCCTTGGCGCCGATCGCGTCCCAGCCGTTGGACGAGACGAAGGTAATGGCGGTCTTGTCGGCAACGCCCAGCGTCTTCATCGCGAGCTCGTAGACCGCCGGCGCCGGCTTGTAGATGCGCAGGGAATCCACGCTGATGACCGCATCGAGCGCGAGGCCCGAATGCCGCACGAGCGGCTCGAGCATGTCCGGCGACCCATTGGAGAGAATGGCGGTCTTGCGGCCCCGCAGCCTGCCGAGCGCCTGCGCCACCTCGGGGAAAAGATCGAGCTCGAGGTAGTCGGCCATGAGCTGGGCGAGGTCCTCTTCCCGGAGCGCGAGGCCCAAAGACTCGCAGGCCCATTGCAGCGCGTCCCGGGTCACCTCCGAGAACGGCCGATAGCGGCCCATGAGGCTCCGCTGCCAGGTGTACTCGAGCTGCTTCGTGCGCCAGGCCTGCGAGAGCGCCGCCCCCTTGCCCGGCCACAGGGCCTCGCAGCGGCGCACGACCGAGTGGACGTCGAAGAGCGTCCCGTACGCGTCGAACACGAAAGCGTCCATGGATCGGCGAATGTTAAACTGCTTCGCGCCATGGCGGACCGCTACGACGAGCTCTACCGGGCCTTTCGCTGGGAGGTACCCGCGCGGTACAACATCGCACGCGACTGCTGCGGGCAGTGGGCGGGCGACGCCTCTCGCATCGCCCTGTACTGGGAGGACGAGTCCGGGGCGGCCTCGCGTCACACCTTCGCCGACATCCAGGCGGCGGCCAACCGGCTCTCCAACGCCCTCGAGGCGCTCGGCGTCCAGCGGGGCGATCGCGTCGCGCTGCTCCTGCCGCAGCGCCCGGAGACCGCGATCGCCTATATCGCGATCTTCCAGATGGGCGCCATCGCGCTGCCGCTCTCGCACCTCTTCGGTCCCGACGCGCTCGAGTACCGCATGGCGCACGCCGGCGCCTGCGCCGCCATCGCCGAGCCCGGCACGCTCGCGAACCTGCTCGCCATCCGCGGCAAGCTCCCGGATCTGAAGCACGTGATCGGAGTTGCCGGCGCCGAAGGCCCCGGGGTTTTGTCCTATGAATCCCTGTTAAAGGACGAATCGTCATCCTTCGACTGCGTCGACACTGCCGCAGACGATCCGGCCATCATCATCTACACGAGCGGCACCACGGGAGCGCCCAAGGGCGCGCTGCACGCCCACAGGGTCATCCTCGGCAACATCCCGGGGTTCGTCCATTCGCACGACTTCTTCCCGCAGCCGGGCGACGTCTTCTGGTCGCCGGCCGACTGGGCGTGGGCGGGCGGGCTCTTCGATGCGCTGCTGCCGAGCTGGCACTTCGGCATGCCGGTGGTGGGCTACCGCGGCCGCTTCGACGCCGAAAAGGCGTTCTATCTCCTCGAGAAGTACGGCGTGACGAGCACGTTTCTCTTCCCGACGGCGCTGAAGCTCATGATGAAGGCCGTCCCGGAGCCGAGAAAGAAGTACTCGCTCAAGCTGCGCTCGCTCATGAGCGCGGGCGAGTCGGTCGGCGCGACCCTCATCGACTGGGCGCGCGAGCAGCTCGGCGTCACGATCAACGAGATGTTCGGCCAGACCGAGATCAACTACGTGGTGGGCAACTGCCAGGCCGCCTGGCCGGTGAAGCCGGGGTCGATCGGGCGTCCCTATCCCGGGCACGTCGTCGCTGTCATCGACGAGTCCGGGAAGGAAGTGAAAAGGGGCGAGCTCGGCGAGATCGCCATCAAGCGGGGGCAGGATCCGGTGTTTTTCCTGGAGTACTGGAAGAACGAAAAGGCGACGAAGGAGAAGTTCATGGGCGACTGGGCGGTCACCGGCGACCAGGGGCGCATGGACGAGGACGGCTACCTCTGGTACCAGGGCCGCTCCGATGACGTCATCAAGAGCGCCGGCTACCGCATCGGGCCGGCGGAAATCGAGAACTGCCTCGTCAAGCATCCGGCGGTCGCGAACGCCGCGGTCATCGGCAAGCCCGACGCCGCGCGCGGATCGATCGTGAAGGCCTTCATCGTGCTCCAGCCCGGAACGGCGCCCTCGCAGGCGCTGCTCGAGGACATCCAGCAGCACGTGCGCGGCCGGCTCGCGCCGTACGAGTATCCCCGCGAGATCGAGTTCATCGACGCGCTGCCCATGACGACCACCGGGAAGGTCCAGCGCAGGGAGCTGCGCAACCGCGAGGAGGCGAAAGGCGCCCCGCCGGCCGTGTCGGCGTGAGGCGCATCGTCCTGGCCGGCGCAGGGCACGCGCACCTCGTCGTCCTGCGCTCGTTCGCGAAGCAGCCGCTCTACGGCGCCACCGTCACCGTCGTCTCGCCGTATCCGCGCCAGGTCTATTCGGGCATGCTGCCCGGGCTGATCGCCGGCCACTACGGCATCGACGACGTGACCGTCGACGTGGCGGCGCTCTGCGCGCGCGTGCAGGCCGAGTTCGTCGCCGGGGAGGTGCAGGCGATCGACGTCGCGGCGCGCACCGTGCGCCTGGGCGACGGCCGCAGCCTCGGCTACGACTATCTCTCGCTCAACGTCGGCTCGCTCGTGAACGGCGCGCTTCCCGGCGCCGAGCACGCCCTGCCGGTGAAGCCGTTCGAGCCGTTCCTCGGCGCGCTGGAAGGCGAGAAAGTCGCGCGCGTGGCGGTGGTGGGGGCGGGCGCCGCGGGCATGGAGCTCGCCATGGCGTTCGCGCACCGCGGGGCGGCCGTCACGCTTTATGCCGACAAGCCGACGCTCCCGGCCGCGCTCATCGAGCGGGCCGAGCAATGCCTGCGGCGCAACCGCGTCGACTACCGCGCCGGCATGCCGGTCAGCAGCCTCGAGCCGGGGCCGGTCGTCGTTTCCGGCACGGCCCGCCAGGAGTTCGACTGCGTCCTTCTCGCCACGGGGCTCGCGCCGGCGCCCTTTCTCGCCGAGTCGGGCCTCTTCTGCACCGAGCGTGGCTATGTGCGCGTCGCCCCGACGCTGCGCAGCCTCTCGCACGACCGCGTCTTCGCCGCCGGGGACTGCGCCACCATCCACGAGGGCCCGCATCCCAAGTCGGGCGTCTACTCGGTGCGCCACGGCGCCGTCCTCGCCGACAACCTGCGCGCCGTGGTGCGCGATGCCGAGCTTCGCTCCTACCAGCCGCAGAGGAAGTCGCTGCAGATCCTCTCGTGCGGCGCGCGCTACGCCATCGCGCACCGCGGCGACTGGGTCGCCGAGGGCCGCCTGGTCTGGCTCTGGAAGAACTGGATCGACCGCCGCTGGATGCGCAGCCTGCGCGGGTAGCCCAACGATCTCGGTCGGAGCGCCCCGTCGCCCCCGCGAAGGCGGGCGTCTTGGGGTCGCATTCGACTTGGTGCAGCACTTCGCAACCTCCTCGCAAAGCCGCCAGAATCCATTCGGCTAGTCATCTTCGTCCAATCTTCGGAAGTAGGCGGCCCAACCGCAGTCTTCAGTGCTGTGCTACCGGTGACTTAGAATTCTTTGCAGTAGGAAACAATCATTCTCAAAGTTGGCCAATGATCATCGCCACGGCAGGCCATGTGGACCATGGGAAGACCGCTCTCGTGCGGGCACTCACGGGCATTCATACAGATCGTCTTCCGGAGGAACGAGCCCGGGATATGACGATCGACTTGGGCTTTGCCTATGTCCGGAATCGGGCTGGAAGGATTCTCGGCATCGTCGATGTCCCGGGGCATGGAAGATTTATCCGAAACATG
>CAYWSG010000088.1:0-12749 GCA_964461055.1 uncultured Enterobacteriaceae bacterium
AGAAGCGCCAGGACCTGAAGCACATCCGGCATTCGCCGCTCGAATATCTGCGGCGCTTCCACTACGACACGGTCGGCTATTCGGACGATGTTCTCGACTACCTCGTGCGCGTGGTGGGCGCCGACCGCGTCGTCATGGGCAGCGACTACTGTTTTCCGATCGCGTACGAGCGGCCGGTCGACATCGTTACATGTCACCCCACTCTCACAGACGGGCACAAGCATGCCATCGCCGAGACCAACGCGGCACGGCTGCTCAAGCTTGCGATCGAATGAAGCATCACCACAGACACGCCAAAAGGAGGAGCATCATGAACGGATTCAGGAAGGTGGCAGTCCTGGGCGCGGCGCTCGTCGCGGGCCTCGCCTGGGCGGGCGGCGCGAGCGCGCAGTTCCCGGAGAAGGAGATCCGCGTCATCGTCGGCTTTCCCCCGGGAAGCGCCATCGAGTCGAGCGCTCGGGCCATGATGCAGGTGGCCGGCAAGTACATCAAGCAGCCGCTCGTCATCATGAACATGCCCGGGGCAGCGCAGTCCATCGCCATGAACGAGCTTGTGAACGCTCCGGCCGACGGCTACACCATCGCCGTCACCACGGATGGCTACAAGAGCCTCACGACCCGCACCCAGAAGCTGAAGTTCGACCCGGAGAAGATCCGCTTCGTGGGCGGCTACGCACGCTTCCAGCACGTGCTCTTCGTGAAGGGCGGATCGCCCTACGGCAGCTTCGACAAGTTCGTCGAGCTCGGCCGCACGCAACCCCAGAAGATGGAGTACTCGGGCTCCGGCGAAGGGAGCGCCCCCGACCTTCTTGGCAAGGTGTTTTTCCGCGACCTCGGCATTCGCGCGACGTACGTTCCGTTCAAGGGCAGCAACGAGTACGTGCAGGCCGTCATGGGAGGGCATGTGCTGAGCGGCGTGATCGACATCTCCGGAATCGCCCGCCACGTCAGGAGCAAGGCGCTCGATCTGGTCGTTGTGCTGGCCGACAAGCGGCTCGAGGAGTTCCCGGACGTGCCGACGGCACGGGAGAAGGGGCTGAGCGAGTTCGACATCCTGAACTCGATCGTCGCCGTAGCGACGCACGCCGACGTGCCCGCGGACCGGTTCAATTTCCTGGTCGACGCCTTCCGCAAGGCGACGCTCGACCCGGAATTCAAGGCGATGGGCAAGAAAATGGGCCTTAACGTGGTGTACACGCCGCCGCAGCAGGCCGAGGAAGGCGTGCAGAAGACACGGGCCGTCGGGATTCCCCTGCTGAAGCAGCTTGGGCTCTACGTGGAGCAATAGCCGCCCGATGCCAGAGGCGGGAGGCGGTGTTGCGGCGATCGGCGTCCTGGATTTTCGCCGCTATGGCGGAGATCCGGAGACGTCGGCGCGGCTTGCGCCGTATTTTTCCGAGGAGGGCTTTCTCCGGTATCTGCTCAAGGTCGAGGTCGCGCTCGCCAAAGGCCTCGCTGCAAGGGGCGTGTGCCCCGCCGGCGTAGGCGCCGAGGTGGAACGGGCGGCCGCCCGCATCCGGACGGAGGATGTCGCGCGCGAGCAGGCGCGCGTACGTCATCCCCTCATGTCGGTCGTGAACTGCCTGCGCGAGCGCGTTTCAGAAGAGGCGCGGCCCTTCGTGCATTTCACGGCCACCACGAACGATATCGTCTGCTCCGCGGACGCGTGCCGCTACGCGGACTTCACCCGGAACGTGCTGCTGCCGAGGCTCATCGGGCTCGAGAGAACCCTGATCTCGATCGCCCGGCGGGAGAAGGACACGCTGCAGATCGGCCGCACCCACGGCATGCATGCGGAGCCGGTCACGTTCGGCTTCGCCGTGGCGCACTACGTGAGCCGGCTGGGGCGGGCGGTGCTCGCCATCCGCGTCGCGGCGAGCGAGCTTCGTGGCAAGCTGGCCGGGGCCGTGGGCGCCTACAACGCGGCCGCGCTCTTCGTCGACGATCCCCTGGCGCTCGAGCGCGAGGTGCTCGCCAGCCTCGGGCTGCGGCCATCGCCCGTGTCCACCCAGATCGTCGAGGCCGAGTTTCTGGTCGACTACTTCCACGCAGTGGTCTCGGCTTTTGGCGTGCTGGCGAACATCGCCGACGACATGCGCCAGCTTCATCGCAGCGAGATCGGCGAAGTCGAGGAGTACTTCGGCGAGGCCCACGTCGGCAGCTCCACCATGCCGCACAAGCGCAACCCGTCGCGGCTCGAGCAGGTCAAGTCGCTGTGGAAGGCGTTTGCCCCGCGCATGGTCACCCTGTACGCCGACCAGATCTCGGAGCACCAGCGCGACCTCACCAATTTCGAGTCGACGCTCTTCGCCGCCGAGATCGCATGCGGCCTGTACCTCGCGACGGACCTGCTCGACAGGACGCTCGCCGCGATGACGGTGCGGCGCGATCGCATGGAGCAGAACTTCCGCATGAGCGAGGGTCTGATCGCCGCCGAGGCGGCGCACCTTCTGCTCTCGTCGAGCGGCCACCCGGAAGGCCACGAGGTCATCCGCCGGCTTGCGCGCGAGAGCGTGAAGCAGGGCCGGGACTTCCGGGAGCTCCTTTTCGGCGCGCCGGAACTCGCGCCGTTCCTCGAGCGCCTCGCCGCCAGGCGACGCTCGCTCCTCGAGGAGCCTCGCCAATACGTGGGGCTCGCGCCCCTGCGGGCCGTGCAGGTGTGCGAGCAGTGGGAAAACGAGATCAACCGGCTGGAATCGAGCTTACATTGACCTACAGACTGGGCTGCGACATCGGGGGCACGTTCACGGACTTTGTCGTCGTGGACGACGCCACCGGGAAAATGAACGTCTTCAAGTGCCTGACCACCCCGCGCGATCCTTCGGAGGCCGTCGAGCAGGGCATCCTCGAGCTCGGGAAGGCCGTCCCGGGGCTGACGGAGCGGCTGGACGAAGTGATCCACGGCACCACCCTCGTGATCAACGCGATCATCGAGCGCAAGGGCAGCCGCACCGCGCTCATCACGACCAGGGGGTTCCGGGACGCGCTCGAGCTCGGGCGCGAGAAGCGCTACGACACCTATGACATCTTCTCGGAGTATGCCCCGCCCCTCGTGCCGCGGCCCCTTCGCCTCGAGGTGGACGAGCGCATCGCCGCAAACGGGCGGGTCCTCAAGGCGCTCGATCCTGCCGAAGTATCGGCGCTCCTTGCGCGGGTGAAGTCGCTGGGCGTCGAGTCCCTGGCCGTCTGCCTCATCAACTCCTTCGAGAATCCGGCGCACGAGCTCATGATCAAGGAGATCGCCGCCCGGGAGGCGCCGGAGCTTTCTGTCTCGATCTCCTACGACGTGCTGCCGCAGATCCGCGAGTTCGAGCGTACGAGCACGACGGTGGCGAACGCCTACGTGAAGCCGCTGACCGGCCGCTACCTGGCGAAGCTCGAAGAGCGCCTGAAGGCGCTTCGTTTCCGGGGCAAGCTCTATATCATGCTCTCGAGCGGGGGCATCACGTCCGTGAAGACGGCGCAGGAATCGCCCGTTCGCGTGATCGAGTCGGGCCCTACGGCCGCCGTCATCTCGGCCGAGTACTACGGGCGCATGCTGGGGATCGAGGACCTGTTCGCCTACGACATGGGCGGCACGACGGCGAAGTCCTGCCTCATCCAGCAGGGCCGTGCCGGCAAGGTCACCACATTCGAGGTAGGGCGGGTCCAGCGGTTCAAGAAAGGCAGCGGCATCCCCATCCAGGTGCCGGTGGTGGATCTCATGGAGATCGGCGCCGGCGGGGGCAGCATCGCCAGGCTCAACCAGCTCGGCCTCTTTCAGGTGGGCCCGGATAGCGCCGGTGCCGACCCGGGTCCCGTGTGCTACGGGCGGGGCGGCCGCGAGCCGACCGTCACCGATGCCGACCTCGTCCTCGGCTACCTCGACGGCGATTACTTCCTCGGCGGCGAGCTCAAGCTCGACAAGGCGGCCGCCGAGGCGGCCATCGTCGAGAAGCTGGCCAATCCGATGGGCATGGGCCTCCTGGAGAGCGCCTGGGGCATCCACGACGTCATCAATGAGACGATGGCGGCGGCAGCGAAGACTCACATCGCCGAGAAGGGCGGCAACCCGAAGACGGTCACGATCGCCGCTTTCGGGGGCGCGGGGCCGGTCCACGCGTACGGGCTTGCCCGCAAGCTGAAGTCGCGCCGGATCCTCGTGCCGCCCGTCGCGGGCGTCGGCTCGGCGCTAGGCTTCTTTACCGCGCCCATCGCCTACGAGGTCGTGCGCAGCCGGAAGATGCGGCTCGCCGACGCCGATTTCACCGAGCTCGAGGCCATGTTCCGGGAGATGGAGGACCTCGGGCGCCGCATCGTCGAGAAGGAGGGAACGAGCGAGGTCGTCTGCGAGCGCTCCATCGACATGCGTCTCGTCGGCCAGGGATGCGAAGTCGACGTTCCGGTTCCCGAGCGCGATTTCTCTGCCCTCACGCGCGAGGAGGTACGCCGGCTCTTCGACGAGGTCTACGGCGCGCTCTTCGGGCGCACCTATCCGGATTCCCCCCTCGAGTTCGTGACCTTCAAGACCGTCGTGCGCCTGCCGACGCGGCCGCTCCGCCTGCGGAAGCTCGAGCGCACGGGCGCCGATGCGCGCAAGGCCTTGAAAGGCACGCGCCTCGCTTATTCTCCGCAACAGCGCAAGCTCGTGCCGTTCGACGTGTACGACCGCTACCGGCTGCCGGCGGGCGCCGAGCTCGCCGGCCCGGCCATCATCGAGGAGCGGGAGTCGACGACCGTAGTGGGCGAGGACGCGAGCGTGCGCGTGGAGGACCACGGATTTCTCTTCGTCGAGATCAAGGAGGCCGCATGAACAGGCGCGCCGAGCCCGCCACGGGCGCATTCGATCCCATCACGCTGGAAATCCTGTGGCGGCGCCTCATTTCAATCGTGGACGAGGCCGACGCGGCCGTCTACCGCACGTCGTTCTCGAGCCTCATCCGTGACGCACACGACTACACCAATGCCTTCTTCGACCGGCACGGCCGCGAGATCTGCGAGGGCAGCATGGTCACGCCGGGCCAGCTCGGCGCGCTTGCGATGGGAGTGAAGGAAATCTGCCGACGCTTCCCCGAGGCGAGCCACAAGCCCGGAGACGTCCTGATCAGTAACGATCCGTGGCTGCTTGCCGGGCACCTGAACGACGTGTGCGTGATGAGCCCCATCTTCTTCAAGGGCAAGCTCGTCGCTTTCACGGCGTGCGTGTTCCACCATACGGACATCGGCGGGCGCCCCGGGGCGGACAACCGGGAAGTGTACGAGGAGGGCCTTTTCATCCCCGTGATGAAGCTCATGGACGGGGGCGTCATGAATGAGTCGCTTCTGACGATGATCCGCGCGAACGTGCGCAAGCCCGACGACGTAATCGGGGACCTGCGCTCGCAGATCGCCGCAAACCATGTCTGCGCCCAGAAGGTCGTGGAGATGATGGAGGAGACCGGGCTCCAGGACCTCGACGCCCTGGCCGACGAGATCATCGGCCGCACGGAGCGAAGCATGCGGCAGGCGATCGAGGCGATCCCCGACGGCGTGTACCGCTGCGAGAGCGAGATCGAGGGTTCCGGCAAGCGCGAGGCCATCAAGGTCTGCCTGGGCGTGGAGGTGAAGGGAAGCGACGTCACGGTCGACTTCGCCGGCACGGGCCCGCAGGTCGGCTGGGGCGTGAATACGGTCCTCAACTTCACCTATTCGTACGTGAACTTCGCCTTCAAGAGCGCCTACAACCCCGAGATTCCGAACAACTTCGGCTCCACGGTGCCGATCAAGGTGCGGGCGCCCGAGGGGAGCATCGTCAACTGCACCTATCCGGCGCCGGTCGCTCATCGAACGCACGTCGGCCATGCGCTGACGGAGATGGTGTACCGGGCGCTCGCGAGCGCCACGCCCGAGCGGGTGCTCGCCGACTGCGGCACCGCGCCCGGCTCCTCGACCGTGATCTACGGTACCCGGCACGACGGCACGAAGTTCCTGACGATGGACCTGCGCGCGGCAGGCATGGGCGCGAGCCACGCCGCCGATGGCCACCATTGCGTCCACTTCCCCTCGAACACGAGCAACACGCCCGTCGAGATCCTCGAGGGCGACGCGCCCATCGTGGTCGAGAAGCGGGCCGTGCGCCCGGATACCGGCGGGGCGGGTCGCCACCGCGGCGGGCTCGGGCAGGAAGTAGTGTGGCGCATTCCCGACGATGCCTTCGCGCCGCGGCCGCCGGTCATGGTGGCGACCGTCATGGGGCGCTTCCGCACCCCGGCCAGAGGCCTTTTCGGCGGCAAGGCCGGAGCGACGGCAAGCTACCAGATCAACGGCGAGGACGCCGAATGGGGCGGGGTGAATCTCTGCAAGCCGGGCGACGTGATCCGTTTCTGCCAGCCGGGCGGCGGCGGATACGGCGACCCGCTCGAGCGGGACGAGGCGCTGGTCGCCGAAGACGTGCGCAACGAATATGTGAGCGTCGTGCGGGCTCGCGAGGACTACGGCGTCGTGATCAATCCCGATACGCTCGAGGTCGACTCGGCGGCGACGAAGTCGCTGCGCGAGTCGCTCAGGACACGGCAAAGGAAGGGTGCGGCATGAAAATCTGGTGGCAAAGCTCCATGGCCCTGGGCAAGGACCCCGTCTGGGTGCCTTATCAGGAATCGCTGAAATCGCATCTCGACCGCGTGGCGCGGCCGGGAGCGACCGTCGACCTGCGGGGCGTGAAGGTGGTCGAGCCGATCCTCGGGCGCTCGGCGTATGCGCGCTACCTGAACGAAGGCCAGATCATCGAGAACGCGATTACCGCGGAGCGCGAGGGATACGACGCCGTCTGCATCGGCTGCACGCTCGATCCCGGCATCGAGGAAATCAAGGAGGCGACGGGGCTGCCGGCCGTGTTTCTGTTCGAGACCTGCACGCACCTCGCCTACACCCTCGCCGGGCGTTTTTCGCTCCTCGCGTTCAACAAGGAGGTGCTGCGCCTGCACGAGCAGGTCGTGCGCCGCTACCACCTCGGCGAGTGCCTCGTGCCGTGCGATACCGTCATGAACATGACTTCGCGGGACCTGTCCACCAGCATCCGCAATCCCGGCCCCGTCATCGAGGCGGTCCGGCAGGTCGGCCGCAAGGCCATCGAGAATGGCACGGGCATGTTCATCTCGACCTGCAACATCCTCAACATGGTCCTCGTGTCCGCCGGATGCCGCGAGATCGACGGGGTTCCGATCCTCGACACGACCGGCGCGACGCTCAAGATTGCCGAAGCGATGGTGGACCTGAAGGCGATCGGCATCGAACGCAGCCGCAAGGGCTTCTACACCTCGCTCTCCGGCGACGAGCTGGCGAGCGTGCGCAAGCGCTACGGCCTCGCATGAGCCGGGTGGCATGAAGCTTCTTGGCATCGACATCGGCGGCACCTTCACCGACTTCGTGCTGCTCGATGCGGCACGCGGGGAGCTGCGCACGGCGAAGCTGCTCACGGATCCGGCCGCGCCGGACGGCGTGGTGATGAAGGGCATCGTCCGGCTGCTCGAGAAAAGCGGCGTCCCGCCCGCCGAGATCGACTACGTGGTGCACGGCACGACCCTCGTGACCAACGCCGTCATCGAGCGCAAGGGCGTGCCGACCTACCTCCTGACCACGCGAGGCTTCCGGGACGCGCTCGAGATTCGGCGCGAGAAGCGCTTCGACCTTTACGACCTCGCGCTTCGCGTGCCGCCGCCTCTGGTGCCGCGCCACCGGCGCATCGAGATCGACGAGCGGATGGATGCCGAAGGGCAGGTCGTGCTCGCGCCGAGCCGGGAGGGCGTGGCCGAGGCGCTGCGGCAGGTCGATGCCCCCCAGGCGGCCTCCTTCGCCGTGACGCTGCTCCACTCCTACCGCAACGGCGAGAACGAGGCCCGCGTGGCCGAGTGGCTGCGCCAGCTCGTGGGGGAGGCGGCAAGCATTTCGCTTTCTTCGGAAGTCGCCCCCGAGATCCGCGAGTACGAGCGCGCTTCCACCACGGCGATCAACGCCTACGTTCAGCCTTTGGTGGCAAGCTACCTGGACCGGCTCGAAGGCGCGCTCGCGCGCATCGGCATCGCGGCTGCGCCGATGATGATGCTTTCGCACGGAGGGCTCGCGCGATTCCGCGTCGCGCGCCGGTTTCCGGTCCGGATTCTCGAGTCGGGGCCTGCGGGCGGCGCGGCCGTGGCGGCGCATCTCGCGCGCGAGATGGACATCCCGCGCGCGCTCGCCTTCGACATGGGCGGCACCACGGCGAAGGTCTGCCTCATCGACGACGCTGCCCCGCGCATCGTTCCCGAGGCCGAAGTGGCCCGCATGGAGCGGTTCAAGAAGGGCAGCGGGCTTCCCGTCCTCGTCCCCATGGTCGACCTGATCGAGATCGGGGCGGGCGGCGGCAGCATCGCGGCGGCCGACGGCATGGGGCTTCTGAAGGTCGGGCCGGAGAGCGCGGGCGCAAGCCCGGGACCGGCCTGCTATGGCGCCGGCGGAGCGCAGCCGACCGTGTCCGACGCGAACCTGCTCCTCGGGTATCTGGATCCGGACAATTTCCTCGGCGGCGAGATGCGCCTGGATGTCAAGGCCGCGAGCCGCGCGTTCGCTCCGCTCGCGGCGAGCTTCGGTCGTCCCGTCACGGAGGTGGCGTGGGCGGTCCATGCGACGGTCAACCAGAACATGGTGCGCGCCGCACAAATGCATGCATTCGACTGCGCGCGCGACCTTGGCGACTACACGATGATCTGCTTTGGCGGCGCGGCGCCCGCGCACGCCTGCCGGGTGGCGACCGAGCTCGGCATGGCCAGAGTCATCATTCCGGTCGGCGCCGGCGTAGCCTCCGCCCTTGGCTTCCTCGTCGCGCCCGCCTCCATGGACTTGCGGCGCACGTTTCTCGCGCGGCTGCCGGAGCTCAGCCTCGACCGGATGAAGACCCTCTACCGCGAGATGCTGTCCGAGGCGCTCGAGTCATTGAAGGATGTCGACGTCACACGCGACAACGCGCGGCTCGCCTTTGCGGTCGAGGCGCGTTTTTCCGGCCAGGCACACGCCCTGGTGGCCGAGCTTGGCGGCGACCTGGAGGGCATCGACCGCGCATCGATAGGCGAGGCGTTCAAGGCTCGCTACGGCGCCGTCTACGGCGAGCCTCCGTCGCGCTCCGTCGTCGAGCTCACGGCGCTGCAGCTTCGCGTGGAGGGCCCGCGGCCGCTCGAGGGCATCGCGGAGAAGCCCGGCCGGGCCACAGGACAGGCGAAGCCGCGCTACCGGGAAGCATACTTTCCGGAGAAGGGTGGCATGATCCGCACGCCGGCCTACGAGCGTGCCCAGCTCCGCGTCGGGCAGCGGCTCGAGGGGCCGGCCATCGTGCAGGATCCCGAGACGACCATCGTGGTGCCGCCGGGGGCGCGTGCGGAGCTCGACCGCTTCGCCAATATCGTGATCGACGTGACGGGAGTGGGCGGAGCATGAGCACCCTCGATTCGCTGAAGCTCGGACTGGTCTGGAATCGGCTGATCACCATCGCCGACGAGATGACCAGCACGCTGGTGCGGACCGCCTTCTCGACCGTCGTGAACGAGTCGCACGACTGCGCCTGCATCCTCCTCGACCGGCACGGCAACTCGATCGCGCAGTCCACTCACGCGCTCCCCGCCTTCATGGGCACCATGCCCGTCACGGCGAAGAACATCCTCGCCCGGTTCGGCGCTGCCGGCCTGCAGGAAGGCGACGTGATCGCCACCAACGATCCGTGGATTGCCGGTGGGCATCTTCCGGATCTCACCGTCATCCGGCCGGTGTTCCGTCGCGGCGAGCTCGTCGCCATGGCGGCGAGCACGGCGCACCTGCCCGACATCGGGGGGCGCGTGTGGTCGGCGGACTGCAACGAGGTGTTCGAGGAAGGCTTTCGCATCCCGCCCATCAAGATCCTGCGCGGGGGCGAGCCGGATCCGCTCTTCTTCGAAATCCTGCGATCGAACGTGCGCAACCCCGACGATGTCGAGCACGACATCATGGCGCAGATCACGGCCACGCGCTTCGGCGCCGAAGGGCTTCTCCGCCTGCTCGAGCGCTACCCGGATGTCGAGCTCTCGGCGCTCGCGCTCGACATCCTGCGCCGCTCGGAGGCGAACATGCGC
Organism: uncultured Enterobacteriaceae bacterium; assembly: GCA_964461055.1. GTDB lineage: Bacteria > Pseudomonadota > Gammaproteobacteria > Burkholderiales > SG8-39 > SCGC-AG-212-J23. The sequence continues at coordinate 10,092 of CAYWSG010000088.1, forward strand.
GAGTCCATCGCACGCCTGCCCCGCGGCGCTTACGAGCACGAGGTCACGCTCGACGGTTTCGACGAGGAGCTCACCATCCGGTGCAGAGTCGAGGCCACCGGAGATGGCGGGCTGCGAGTGGACTTCGAAGGGTCTTCACCGCAGCAGCCGTGGGGCATCAATTCCGTCATTCACTACACGCGCGCCTACGCAAGCTACGCCCTCAAGTGCGCGCTGAGCCCGGATGCGCCGTGCAACGAGGGCAGCTTCCGGCCGATCGATGTCCGGGCGCCGGAAGGCAGCGTGCTGAACGCCCAGCCGCCCGCCGCAGTGGGCGGGCGTCACCTCACGGGCATGTTCGTTCCCTTCGCGATCTACGGTGCGCTCGCCAAGGCCAATCCGGAGCTCGCGATGGCCGACAGCGGCCTTCCGGGAAGCCCCTACTTCACGCTCAAGCCGGCGCGGGCCGGCGGACGGGTGGTGTCCCAGTTCTTCGCGAGCAACGGCGGCATGGGTGCCGTCTGGGGCCAGGATGGCATCTCGGCGTGCTCGTTTCCGACCAACATTTCCAACGTGCCGGCAGAGGTGGTGGAGGCGCGATCGGGGCTCGTCGTGGAGAAGCGGGAGCTCGCGCCGGACACCGGCGGACCGGGGCGCTGGCGGGGCGGGCTCGGCCAGACCTACGTCGTTCGCCTTCCCGAGAGCTTCGACGGCACCGCCTGGGTCTCCATCCTTTCCGACCGCACGGCGCATCCGGCACAGGGGCGCCTGGGCGGGCACCCCGGGTCGCTGCGCACGAACTTCCTGAACGACTCGGTCGCCCTGCATCCGAAGAAGCGGGTGTTGCTGCGGCCGGGTGACCGCCTCACGGTCTGCATGCCGGGCGGGGGTGGGGTGGGCGACCCGCGCGAGCGCTCCCGCGAGGCGGTGGCCGAGGACCTGCGCAACGGCTATGTGACACCGCGACAGGCCGCCGAAGTGTACGGCTATGCGCCGACCGGGGTGGCGGCTCCGGTGAAGGAGTAGGCGTGCAGGACAAGACGCCCGCGTTCCAGAAGCCCGGCGGCCGGCTCAAGGAGCCGCTGCGCCCGGAACTCACCTCGGTCGCCTATCCGGTGCCGGATGAGCGCATCGAGCCGGTGCTGGCGGCCGTGCATCGCTTCGACAAGGCCCACGTCGTCATGCTCGCCGAGGCGGGCGTGATCGCCGAGGCGGACGCGGCGAAGATGCTGCAGGCGCTGCTCGAGCTCGACCGGGATCCCGACGGACCGGTGGCGGCCCGCCTGCGCATCGGCGGCGGCAACCACTCGGGCGAGAAGTTCCTGACCGCACGGCTCGGGGAAGCCGTGGCGGGGCGCATCCACGCGGGCCGCAGCAGCGGAGACATCACCGCGACGGCGAACCGCATCACGCAGCAGCGCGCTGTGGCTCGTACCCTCGGGCACCTGCTCGAGCTGCGCCGCACGCTCGGAGCGCTGGCGCGCCGGGAGCGCGATACCCTGCTGATGGGATACAGCCACCTGCAGCACGCGCTGCCCACGACCTTCGGGCACTACTGGCTGTCGTGCCAGGAGGCGCTCGCCCGGGACGCCACCCGGCTGATCGAGCTTTACCACCGTTTCGACTTCTGCCCGGCTGGCGCCGCCGTGCTGACCGGGTCCCGCTTTGCCCTGCGGCCACAGCGCACGGCCGAGCTCCTCGGCTTCAGCCGTGCTTTCACCAATTCCCGCGATGCCACCTGGTCGGCCGACTGCTATCTCGAGGCCTTCTCGGCGCTCGCGGTGCTTCTCAACGACTGCGGTCGCATGGCGGAGGATCTCCTGCTGTGGGCTTCCGCGGAACTCGGGTTCGTCGAGCTCGCGGATGGCTTCTGCATCACCTCGAGCATCCTGCCGCAGAAGAAGAACCCCATCGCGCTGGAGCACATCCGGGGCGTTTCGTCGCTCGCCGCCGGACGCCTGGGCGCGGCGCTGGCGGGATTTCGGGCCATTACCGACTCGATCGTGATCGACCGGTACCTGTTCACAAGCGAGCTGTGGCGCACGTTCGCCGACGCCGACGGCGCCCTTGTGCTGCTCACGGCCGTGCTGAAGGACCTGAAGATCCACCGCGAGCGCGCCGCGGGCGCATTTCGCGGCAGCTGGTACTGGGCCTCGGATCTCGCGGCCGCCCTTGTCCTCGAGTACGGCCTGCCATGGCGCACGGCCCAGCTCTCCGTGAGCACCCTTGTGCGCACGATCGAGGATGCCGCGCGAGCGCCGGAGACCGTCAAGGAGGTCGACGTGGAGGCCGCGGTGCGCGAGCATGCGGGGATCGGGCTTGCGCTGCGCGAGGGGTTCGTAGACGCCGTGCGCGACCCTGGCGCCATCGTGCGCTCGCGCGTCGTGTCGGGCGGGCCGGCGCCGGAGGACCTCGAAGCACAGATCGAGGCGGCCGACGCGGCCCTTCACGCCGACGGCGAGGCGCTCGCGGCGATCGTGAAGCGACACGAGTCCGCTGACCGAACCCTGGACCGGTGCGTGGCGGAGCGCGTCGGTGCATGACAACGGCCGCCGATATATGGTTCAACAAATGCTGAGGAAGGATCTGAGATGAACAAGCCTGTCGAGGTCAGTCTCCAAGCGGTTCCCGCGTTCATCAACGGAAGCGCCGTCGCGAAGGCCGAGCGCTTCGGCGAGG
>CAYWSG010000089.1:0-12476 GCA_964461055.1 uncultured Enterobacteriaceae bacterium
CGTCGCCCCCGCGCAGGCGGGGGCCCATGTTCAGTTTCAAAAAATGGGTTCCCGCCTTCGCGGGAACGACCAGAGGTGGGAGCGGTTCCCGCCTTCGCGGGAACGACTAAAGGCGGGGGTGGGTTCCCGCCTGCGCGGGAACGACCAGGGGCGGGGGCCTTCTCGGGAACGAGGGCGGGGAGCGCTAGAATCGCCGCGCATGATCATCCAGTCCCTGCTCGACACCGACCTCTACAAGTTCACGATGATGCAGGTGGTCCTGCATCACTTTCCGGGGGCGCAGGTCGAGTACCGGTTCCAGTGCCGCACGCAGAACGTCGACCTGCGCCCGTACCTGGGGGAGATCCAGGCCGAGCTCGACGCCATCTGCGACCTGCGCTTCGACGAGGAGGAGCTCGCGTACCTGCGCGGCCTGCGGTTCATGAAGTCCGACTTCGTCGACTTCCTGGGGCTCTTCCACTTCAACAAGAAGTACCTGCAGGCGCGCACGGGGAGCGATCCCGGCGGCATCGACATCACGATCCGCGGCCCGTGGCTGCACACGATCCTTTATGAGATCCCGGTGCTCGCGATCGTCTCCGAGGTCTACTTCCGGCGCACGCAGCCCGATCCCGACCTGGAGGAGGGCCGGCGGCGCCTGCGCGAGAAGATCGCGCTCGTGCGCACCGTCGACCCGGAGCTCGAGTTCCGCATCTCGGACTTCGGCACGCGCCGGCGCTTCTCGCGCGACTGGCAGGAGGAGGTGCTGCAGACGCTGAAGCGCGAGGTGCCCGACTACTTCGCCGGCACCTCGAACGTCCTCTTCGCCATGCGCAACAACCTCACGCCGCTCGGCACGATGGCGCACGAGTACATGCAGGCCTGCCAGGCGCTCGGGCCGCGGCTGCGCGACTCGCAGACCTTCGCCTTCGACAAGTGGGCGCAGGAGTACCGCGGCGACCTCGGCATCGCGCTCTCCGACACCTACGGCACCGAGGCCTTCCTGCGCGACTTCGACATGTACTTCTGCAAGCTCTTCGACGGCGCGCGCCACGACTCCGGCGACCCGTTCGAGTGGGGCGAGCGGCTGATCGCGCACTACCGCCGCAACCGCGTCGACCCGCTCACCAAGACGCTCATCTTCTCCGACCAGCTCGACTTCCCGCTCGCCATCGAGATCGCCAAGCGCTTCCACGGCCGCGCCCGCACCTCGTTCGGCATCGGCACGAACCTCACCAACGACCTCGGCTACGAGCCGCTCAACATCGTGCTGAAGATGACCGAGTGCAACGGCCAGCCGGTGGCGAAGGTCTCCGACGCGCCCGGCAAGACGGTGAGCAAGGACCCGGGCTACCTCGCCTACCTGCGCCAGGTCTTCGGCCTGGAGCCCGAGAAGCTCTGAGCACCGCCCGCGCCGCGGCCGCGGTGCTCGCGGCCTGCTTCGTCCTCAACATGCTGGGCCGGGGGCTCGGCGACACCTACGCGGTGTTCCTGCTCCCGCTCGAGCGCGAGTTCGGCTGGTCCCGCTCCCAGGTGACCGGGGTGTATTCGCTCTACCTCCTGGTGAACGGCTTCACCGCGCCGCTCGTCGGGCTCGTCTTCGACCGGCTCGGCCCGCGGGCGGTCTACGGCGCGGGCGTCGCGTCGCTCGCCCTGGCGTTCCTCTTCGCCTCCGGCATCGTGACGCTGTGGCAGTTCTACCTCTTCATCGGCATCTTCGTCGGGCTGGGGGTGAGCCTGAACGGCATGGTGCCGGCCTCGGCGCTCCTTTCGCGCTGGTACCGCGCGCGGCTTTCCACGGCGATCGGCATCGCCTTCTCCGCGGTCGGGGTCGGGACGCTCCTTTTCGTGCCGCTCACCCAGTACCTCGTCTCGCACTACGACTGGCGCGTCGCCTACCGCGTGCTCGGCGGCGGGCTCGCCGTGATGCTCGTGATAGTGCTGCTGCTGCCCTGGCGGCGCTTCGCCCGCGGCGATCCGCAGGTGCATCGCCCGGGCGTCAAGCTGACGGCCGAAGGCGCGAGCTTCGGCTCGGCCGTGCGCACGCCCGTGTTCTGGGGCCTCGCGCAGGTCTTCTTCTGCACCGCCACGGCGATGTTTTCGGTGCTCGTGCAGCTCGTCGCCTTCTTCATCGACGCGGGCTTCTCGCCGATCACGGCGGCGAGCGCCTACGGAACGATCGGCATGCTCTCGGCGGTGAGCGTCATGGCGAGCGGCTTCCTTTCCGACCGCTACGGCTACCGCGAGACGGTCACCGTGAGCTTCGTCGGCACGGGGATCGGGATGCTGATCCTCGTCGCCATCACGGTGGCGCCGTCGAGCGCGCTCCTCTTCGCGTTCGTGGCCATCTTCGGCCTCTGCATGGGCGTGCGCGGCCCGATCGTGTCCTCGGTCGGCGCGAAGTACTTTGCCGGTCCGAAGGTGGCGACCATCTACGGCGCCATCTACGCCTGCAACGCGCTCGGGGCGGCCTTCGGCTCGCTGATGGGCGGGCTGCTGCACGACCTCACCGGCGAGTACACAGTCGGGCTCGCGGGCGCGCTCTTCTTCGTGCTCCTCGCGGCGCTCCCCTTCTGGACCGTCCCCGCGCTCAGGAATTTTCGTTGATTGCCAGCCCGATCCGGGTGAGCGCCGCACGGACGTCGGCGGCGCTGCGGACCGTGCAAGCCTGGAATCCGGCCGCCCGGGCGCCGGCGACGTTCTCCTCGACATCGTCGAAGAACAGGATGTCCCGAGGCGGCGCGCCGATGCGGCGGGCCACTTCGGCGAAGGCTTCGGCGTGCGGCTTGCGAAGCCCGAGCTCGCAGGAGGCGAAAACCTGCTCCAGGGGTTCCAGGAGGCTGGCGTAGCGGGGCGTGAAGTGAGCGACGTGGGCGCGGTTGGTGTTCGAGAAGCCGAAAAGCCGGAAGCGGCCGGACAGCGCCCGCAGGACTGCGTCCATGCCGGGCACCGGCCCGGCGAAGATCTCGTTCCAGCCCGCGAGGAGCGCCTCGTCGTCGAGCGCGAGGCCCAGGCGCTCGCGCAGCGCCGCGAAGAAGCCGGGGTGGTCGAGCTCGCCGGTCTCGTGCGCGCAGTAGGCCTCGTCGGCGACGACGCAGCCGGCGAGCCGCTCGGCCGGGACGCCGGCCGCCGCCGCCCAGGCCGCCGTGACCCGATCGAAGTCGACTTCGATCAGGACATTGCCGACATCGAAAAGCAGGACTTCGGGGAAAGCCCGAGAAACAGCATCAGACAAGCTTGGGAACCCTTCCTATCCGCGTTCCTTATTTCGAAAGGGCGCTGATGGCCCTCAATCGCCGCTCGCGCTCGGCGAGCGAGCAGCCGCGAAGGTCGGCCGCGCCGCGCTCGGTGACGATGATGCCCGCCTCGCTGCGCGGCGTGGCGACCGGGCCGCTCAGGCGCTCGACGATGCGCGCCGCCGGAAGCAGCATCAGCGACACGCCGTCGGCGGACTGGCTCGCGGCGCGGATGAAGTCGAGGGCGCCTCCCACCGCGCCCACGTAGCTCCCGCCCGCGACCTCGCCGTTCACCTGGCCGGTGAGGTCGACTTCGACCGCGGAATTGACGGCCGTGAAGCGGGGCAGCGCGGCGAGGACCGTGCCGTTATGCGTGTACTCGCTCGAGCGAAGCTGGATGGCCGGGTTGCGTGCGGCGAGCTCGTGGAGCTTTCGCGTGCCGATCAGCATGGCGCAGTGCGCCTCCACCGCGGCGCCGCTCTCGAAGAGCGGGAGGATGCCGTCGCCCACGGTGCCGGAGTGGATGCGAAGCCGGCGCCGTCCCGTGAGCTCGGCGCAGAGCGCGTCGGGGAGCGCGCCGATGCCGAACTCGAGCGTCGCCCCGTCGGCGACGAAGGGCGCCGCCTGCTTCGCGATGGCGGCATCGAGGGGGCTCGGGCGCCGCGCCGGGGCCGCCGCGGGAGGGCGCGAGCTTTCCACCACGAGCGCGAAGTCCTCGCGCCGCAGGACCCGCTCGCCGTGGGTCCAGGGGATCTGGTCGTTCACTTCCGCCACCACGGCGCGGCACACCTCGAGGGCCGGAACCAGGTAATCGGCGGCGAGGCCCAGGCTGTGCTCGCCGCGCTCGTTCGGCGGGCTCACCTGGATGAGGACGACGTCCGCGCCGATGCGGCCGGCCCGGATGAGGGGACCGATCTGGGAGTAGGGCGCGGGAACGATGTCGAGCACGCCCGCGTCGGCGAGCGCCCTGTTGTGCCCGATGCCGCCGTAGGAAGAGAGCCGCAGGTGGTCGGCATGGGCGGCCTTGACGATCCCGGAGTAGTTGATGCCGAGGAACACGCGGCAGCCGGTGAGCGCCTCGCGCTGCGCCACCAGCGCCTCGACGAGCGTCTGCGGCTCCGCGCCGGCCTGGCCGACGAGGATCGCGTCGCCGGGGCGCACGACGGAGGTGAGATCGGGGAGCGGGGCGGTCATGGGCGGTCGAGCGTCTGGTCGTCGTAGGAAGCGGGATCGGAGATGGGCTCGATGTGCGTCTCGAGCGAGGCGTTGGGCACGAGCGAGCGGATGCGCGACTCGATCTCCTCGGAGAGCCGGTGCGCGCGCCTCACCGTCCATTCGTCCGGCACGAGGAGATGGAACGACACGAAGCGCCTCGCGCCCGCCTGGCGCGTGCGAAGCGCGTGGAACGAGACGCCGTAGCGCTTGGAGTATTCGGTGAAGATCTTGCCGATCTCGTGGAGGTCGGCTTCCGGGATCGCCACGTCGAGGAGCCCGAGCACCGAGCGGCGCATCAGGCCGACGCCGGCCCAGACGATGTGCAGGCCGACGGCGATCGCGATCAGCGGGTCGAGGACGAGCCAGCCCGTCAGCCAGACCACCGCGACGCCCACGACCACGCCGGCCGAGGTCCAGACGTCGGTCATCAGGTGGCGGCCGTCGGCCTCGAGGGTGATGCTGTGGTGCTGGCGCCCGGCGCGCATCAGGATGAGCGCCACGGCGAAGTTCATGGCGGCGGCGAGGGCGCTCAGCGCGAGGCCGAGCGCCGGCGTCTCGAGCGGCCGCGGCGCAAGAAGCCTGGGCAGCGCGGCCGAGATGATGCTCGCCGCCGCGATCACGATGAGCGTGCCTTCGATGCCGGCGGCGAAGTACTCGGCCTTGGACCGCCCGTAGGGATGCTGCGCGGTCGGCGGCTGCGCCGCGATGCGCAGCATGGACATGGCCATGAGGGCGGCGCCGAGGTTGACGAAGCCCTCGAGCGCATCCGACAGCAGGCCCACCGACCCGGTGAGCCACCACGCGAGCCAGCGCAGCGTCAGCGTGACGATGGCAGCGGCGATCGAAAGCGCCGCGTAGCGCATCAGCGGATTTCCGGAGTTCATGCGGGCGAGATCCTTCCCCGATCGAGTTTATAGCCCCGATCGGCCACCCGCGCCGTGAAGCGCGAGCCCTGTTCCGCAAGCAGCACCGCCACGCCGGCGCGCTTGAGCTCGAGGATCGTGCGCGCCACCTGGTCGACCACCACGGGCGCGAGCCCTTCGGAAGGCTCGTCGAGCAGGATCGCCTTCGGGTTGCCGGCGAGCGTGCGGGCGATGCACAGCATCTGCTGCTCGCCGCCCGACATGCGCCCGCCGGGCCGCTCGCGCAGGGCGGCAAGCGCGGGGAAGAGGGCGTAGATCGCCTCGTCGCTCCACTGCGGCGCCTGCGGCCGCGGCGGCTGGCGGCCGACGCTCAGGTTCTCGGCGACCGTGAGGTCGGTGAAGATGCGCCGGTCTTCGGGCACGTAGCCCAGGCCCAGGCGCGCGATCTCGTGCGGCTCGAGCCCGTCGATGCGGCGGCCGTCGAAATGCACTTCGCCGGACGAGAGCGGTAGCAGCCCCATCACGCTCTTCAGCAGCGTCGACTTGCCGGCGCCGTTCCGCCCCACGAGCGCGACCACTTCGCCCGCGGCGACCTCGAGGCCGACGTCGAAGAGCACGCGCGAGCGCCCGTAGCCGGCGCTCAGGCCGCGCACTTCAAGCATCGCCAAGGTACACCTCGCGCACGCGCGCGTTCGCCCGCACTTCCTCGGGGGTGCCCTGGGCAATGAGGCTGCCCTGGTGCAGCACCAGCACGCGGTCGGCGTGGCCGAACACCACGTCCACGTCGTGCTCGGTGAAGAGCACGGCGATCCGCTCGGCGCGCGCGAGCTCGGCGGCGAGGCGCATCAGCTCGCCGCGCTCCTCGGGCGCCATGCCGGCGGTGGGCTCGTCCATCAGGAGAAGGCGCGGCCGGTTGGCGAGCGCCACCGCGAGCTCGACGCGCTTCAGGTCGCCATAGGCGAGGACCGCGCACGCCTTCCCGGCCTGGCTTTCCATGCCGACTCGCGCGAGAAGGGTGTTGGCCTCTTCCCTGAGAATTTTCTCCCCGTTCGAAAGAAAGGAGCCCAGCCGCCTGTGATGCGACATGAGCGCGACCTGCACGTTCTCGCGCACGCTGAGCGAGCCGAAGGTGGCGGTGACCTGGAAGGTGCGCCCCACGCCCAGGCGCCAGATGCGGTGCGGCGGCAGGCCGACGAGGCTCGTGTCGCCGAGGCGGATGTCGCCCGCGTCCGGCGCAAGCTGGCCGTTCAGGAGGTTGAAGCAGGTGGTCTTGCCGGCGCCGTTGGGGCCGATCATGGCGACGAGCTCGCCCGGCTGCACCGCGAACGAGACGTCGCGCACGGCTTGTACTCCGCCGTAGGCCTTCGAAAGGTTCTTCACCTGAAGTGAATTCATCGCAAGAACCTTTCCCTGACGAACCCGGCGACGCCCTGCGGGAACGCGAGCACGAGGACGAGGATGATTCCGCCGATCACCGCGCGCCAGTACTCGAAGCCGCGCGACACGGTGTCCGCGAGCCAGGTGAAGAGCGCCGCGCCCCAGAGCGCGCCGGTGAGGGTCTGGATGCCGCCGAGGAACACCATGACGAGCGCATCGACCGAGCGGGGCACCGACAGCGTCTCGGGAGAGATCGAGCCCTTGGAGAAGGCGAAGAGCGCGCCGGCGATGCCGGCGAAGAGCCCGGCGACGGCGAAGGCCGCCCATTGCACGCGGCGCACGTCGATGCCGATCGCCTCGGCGCGCAGCCTCGAGTCGCGCGCCGCGCGCACCGCGTAGCCGAAGGGCGAGAAGACCATGCGCCAGAGGAGCGCCATGGCGAGCGCGCAGACGACGAGCACGGCGTAGTAGTAGGCGGTGCGCGAGGCGAGCCACTGCGCGGGCCACACGCCGATCAGGCCGTTGGAGCCGCCGGTCACCGTGTCCCACTGGAAGGCGATCGACCAGGTGATCTGGGCGAAGGCGAGCGTCAGCATCGCCAGGTACACGCCCGAGAGGCGCACGCAGAACCAGCCGAAGAGGAGCGCGCCGGCGAGCGCAAACGCGGGCGCCGCGACGAGCGCGAGCTCCATCGGCAGGCCGAAGCGCAGGAGGAGGAGCCCCGCGCCGTAGGCGCCGAGGCCGAAGTAGGCGGCATGCCCGAAGGACGCCATGCCGCCCGGCCCCATGAGGAAGTGGAGGCTGACGGCGAAGAGGGCGAAGACGAGGACGTCGGTGAGCAGCACCAGGACGTAGCCTTCGGAGAGCGCGGGCACTGCGCCAAGCAGCGCGCCGAGGACGAGGAGGGCGGCCACGAACCTGCGCGAAGGAAGCGGCAGGGGAGGCTCGACCGCGCCCGGGCCGCGTCCCTGCATCTGCGCTCGGCCGAAGAGCCCCCAGGGCCGCACCACGAGCACCACGGCCATGACGATGAACTCGACGACCAGGGTGAGCTCGGAGAACCCCAGGCCGATGCTGAACGCCTTGATCTCGCCGATCGCGAGCGCCGCGAGGAAGGCGCCCGGGATGGAGCCCAGGCCCCCGACCACCACCACGACGAAGGCGTCGGCGATCACCGCGAGGTCGACGCCGAGGTGGGCGGGCTCGCGCGGCACCACGAGCGCGCCGCCCAGGCCTGCGAGCGCCGCGCCGAGCACGAAGACGCTGGTGAAGAGCAGCTTCTGGTTCACCCCCAGCGCGGAAGCCATCTCGCGGTCCTGCGTCGCGGCGCGCACCAGCACGCCCCAGCGCGTGCGGCGCAGGAGGAAGTGGAGCAGGGCGAACACCGCGGGGCCGAGCACGATGAGGAAGAGGTCGTACTGCGGAAAGGCGAGGCCGGCGATGGACACCGCGCCCTTCAGGCCGGGCGCGCGCGGCCCGAGCAGATCCTCCGGGCCCCACAGCCAGTACGTGAGATCCTGGATGAGGAGCACCAGGGCGAAGGTGGCGAGGAGCTGGAAAAGCTCCGGCGCGCGGTAGATCCGCCGCAGCAGCACCACCTCCACGAGCGCCCCCAGCAGCGCCACCCCGGCCGCGGCGAGCGGCACGGCCGCCCAGAAGCCCACGCGCTCGGAGAGCCACACCGCGCCGTACATGCCGAGCATGTACAGCGACCCGTGCGCAAAGTTGACGATCCGGCTGACGCCGAAGATGAGCGACAGCCCCGCCGCGAGCAGGAAGAGCGCACTCGCGCTCGCGAGCCCGTTCAGGAACTGCAACAGGATCCCCGCGCCGCTCACTGTGATTAGCTGGAAACTAGTCGGAGACTAAATACCGTCGTCCCCGCGAAGGCGGGGACCCCGTTTGCTTTTGATTTTGATTTTCCCTACCCCTATTCCTTCCGCATCCCCCTGACTTCCTGATCCGAAGGCTGATACTCCCCCCCATCCGCATACCGCCAGTTGACCATCACGCCCCTGCCGTCGCGCTTCGAAAGCTGCCCGACGTACGCTCCCATGGTCGACTGATGATCGATCGCCCGCCAGGTGATCGGCCCGAAGGGCGAGGACATCTTCATCCCCTTCATCGCCTCGACGAGCTTCTCGGTGTCCGTCGAGCCCGCCTTGCGCACGGCCTCCGCCACGGCGTGCACCGCGGTGTAGCCCACCACGGAGCCGAGGCGCGGATAGTCGTTCCAGCGCTTCTGGTAGGCCGTCCGGAAGCGCACGTGCTCCGGCGTATCGATGTCGCTCCATGGATAGCCCGTGACCCACCAGCCCTCCGGCGTCTCGTCCTTCAGCGGATCCAGGTACTCGGGCTCGCCGCCGAGCAGATTGAACACCGTCACGTTCTTGAAGAGCCCGCGCGTATTGCCTTCGCGCACGAAGCGCTGCAGGTCCGCGGCGAAGAGCGAGCTGAAGATCGCGTCCGGCTTCGCCGCGATCAGCGCCTGCACCACCGCCCCGGCGTCGATCTTCCCGAGCGGCGCCGCCTGCTCGGCCACGAACTCCACGTCCGGCTGAAGCTGCTTTAGCAGCCGCTTGAACGACTCGGTCGCCGACTGCCCGTACTCGTAGTTCGGATACACGATCGCCCAGCGCTTCTTCTTCAGCTTCGCCGCCTGCGGCACCAGCATCGCCGTCTGCATGTACGTCGAGGGCCGCAGCCGGAACGTGTACCGGTTGCCGTTCTCCCACACGATCTTGTCCGTGAGCGGCTCCGAGGCGAGGAAGAGCACCTTCCGCTGGTTGGCGAGATTCGCCACCGCGAGCCCCACGTGCGAGGCGAACGTCCCCATCAGCACGTCCACCCGCTCGCGCGAGAGCAGCTCCTCCGCCACCCGCACCGCATCCCCCGGCGTCCCGCCGTCGTCGCGGCTGATCAGCTCCAGCTTCCGCCCATTCACCCCGCCCGCCGCATTGACCTCCTCGAGCGCGAGCTGCATCCCTTTCCGGTACGGCTCCAGAAAAGCCGGGAAGACCTTGTAGCTATTCAGCTCCCCGATCTTCACCGCCTTCTGCGCCCACGCCGACCCCGCCGGCGCCACCGCCAGACCCATCGCCACCGCCGCAACCGCCGCCCACCACATCCGCGTCGCTCTCATCGGTCACCTTCCACTTTTGCCCCACGATCCGGCTTGATCTTCCCCGTCCCGCCCGGGAACACCCGCCAGAACTCCTTACGAATCAAACTCGTAATCGTCGCGCTCTTGTTGTGCCCGTGATACTTCGCCACCGCCTCGAGCATCTCCAGATCCCGGGCAGTCGCCGAAAACGTCCTAACCTTCACTTTGGTTCTCTGCATCAAACCAGTTCCGTCGTCGAAGAGGTCATCTATACAATCATTATATAACTCTTAATACCCTGGAAGATGACCTAAAGGTGCCTACCCACAGGGCACGTTCCGTTGGGGGCGCTATGACTCATGGCCACCGGAGTAACGTGGGAATATTGGTGAGCTTGTGCCTCGCGCAGCCCGCTGATAGTCGCTGCCACGTGGTGCATCAACGCTAAAATTCGGAACGAGAATTTCCTGTGGCTGAGCACGAAAAGAGCTACCTAATGCAGTGCCTGCAAGAGGGCGTATGTCCAGTGTGTCGTCGACATACAACCACGAAGTATGGAACCGGGCGATTCGAGGATGGAGTGTTCTGTTCGTTCGATTGCAGCGTGAAATGGCGCGAAAGTGAGCTGATCCGCAAGTATCGGAAGCGCGATCAAGGGGTGGGAAATGAGTGACGTTATTTCAAAAGCTTTACCAACGGGTGCACCGGCTCGCGCGGACGAGTTCACGGGCATACTCCCCAGCCAAGCGATTAGAGAAATGGTCGCGGCCGGCGATATAGTGGGCTCGCTGCTTCGGCCAATCGAACCTGATCAAATTCAACCTGCCAGCATTGATCTCCGCCTCGGGGATGTGGCCTATCCCGTAGATACGAGCTTTCTTCCCGGCAAGAATTTAACCGTGCTGGAGAAGTTGAGGCGCCTAGATCCCGATGTGGAGTCGGTCACGCTTGATCTTAGTAAGGGCAACGTACTTGAGAAAGGCAGGATCTATGTAATTCCGCTCCTTGAGAGCGTCAATTTGCGGACGAGCGAGTTGACGGCATTCTCTAATCCCAAGAGTTCTACGGGCCGTCTCGATATTCTCACGCGACTCCTTGCGGATAGAGCAACGCACTTCGATCAGTTAGAAGAGCGATATAGAGGAGCGCTTTACCTTGAAGTGGCCCCACGTAGCTTCAGTGTCGTTGTCCGGACTGGCACGCGGCTTAATCAGTTGAGATTCAGTCGAACGCGTGGCGAGGGCGCGAAGGCAATCCCGGCATCAGATTGGAATCAATTATTAGAGGAAGGACAGATCGTCGACCATGTGCCATCTGAACGGAGGCGTGGGGTATTGCCGTTCACCGTGGACCTTGAGGGGTCGCGCACAGAGGGGGAGGTGCTCGGCTACCGCGCTAAGAAGTACGCGAAACGAATAGATCTTGATAAGCGCGATTACGACCCGTTGGAGTTTTGGGAGCCGATCATGTTCCATAAGTCGTCTCCGCTCATACTCGTACCAGACGAGTTCTATATTCTGATGACACGGGAGGCGATTGCTGTACCACCCGACTACGCCGCAGAGATGCTGCCGTATGACACGCGAGCGGGAGAGTTTAGGGTCCACTACGCAGGCTTCTTTGATCCTGGGTTCGGTTGGGACCCAAAGACTAAGCGTGCCGGAAGTAGTCGAGGGGTGTTAGAGGTTCGCTCGCATGAGGTGCCCTTTTTGCTGGAGCATGGTCAAACAGTGGGATGGCTCCGATATGAGCGCATGGCTGCTCGCCCTGACATCCTGTATGGAGGTGCGGGATCGAACTATCAGGGGCAAGGTTTGAAGCTGTCCAAACACTTTGCGCAGCTGCTATCCAAGCAGTTTGCCCAGCCAAAAGCGGCGTAGCAGTGTTGTGCATGCAAGCACTTTGCACGGGGTGCTATGGCGCTCGACCTCTCTGAAACACTCGTAGTAGGTGTGGCTTCAACGGCACTCTTCGATTTGAGCGAAGCAGATTCCGTCTTCCGAAGGGATTTCGAGAAGGATCGATACAAGGCTGTCGCGGACTACCGGAAATACATGCTGGAGCGAGAGAACGACCCTCTGGCGGACGGTACGGCGATGCCGCTTATTAACGCATTGCTCGCGCTTAACAAGCACACAGGCGCAAAAGAAAAGCCGCTTGTCGAGGTTGTTGTTATGTCGCGGAACAGCCCGGAAACGGGAGTTCGCGTTTTTAACAATATCCGTTCGCGATCACTGCCAATTACGAGGCACGCCTTTACTGGAGGGGAGTCAGTCGTCGACTACTTGGAGGCGTTTGACGTCGACCTATTTCTCACGACCAATAAGAAAGATGCTCAACGTGTCATTGATGGCGCCAAATGTGCGGCCGCGATTGTTCAAGATCCACCGGGGGATAGCAGAGAGATTCGGGTCGATCAGGTCCGCATCGCATTTGATGGTGATGCAGTCCTCTTTGATGAAAGTAGTGAGATAGTCTATAAAGCCGAAGGCTTGGCCGGTTTCCTCGCGCATGAAGACGGGAAGCAGGATGTGCCTATACCAGAGGGCCCATACGCAGTCCTTCTGGAGAAACTATCTAAGCTACAGAAGCGGCTACCATTTCCAGTCGAGTTCTCGCCCGTACGCATAGCCATTGTTACCGCGCGGAACGCTCCCGCAGAGCTGCGGGTGATAAAAACGCTTCGACACTGGGGTGTGTACG
>CAYWSG010000090.1:0-3402 GCA_964461055.1 uncultured Enterobacteriaceae bacterium
CGGAAGGCGATGGCGCAGATGCTCGGGCCGTGCAGCCGCGCGAAGCGCTGCGCGAACGAGTCGGGCTCGGCGTTGACGATGAAGTTGATCTCGCCCTGCCGGTACAGGATCACGTCCTTGTGGCGGTGGCGGGCGATCGGCCGGAAGCCCAGGCGCTCGAAGAGCCGGCCCATCTCGCGCGGGTCCGGCGCCGCGTACTCGACGAACTCGAACCCGTCCGTGCCCATCGGGTTGTCCCACTGTTTCATTCCATCCTCCTGTTCGCAGGCCATTTAGGGACAGACCCCATTTCAGCTGAAAAGGGGTCTGTCCCCATTCCGGGGTGGACCACGACGCCGGGGCGGCGTTCCGAGCCGATGCCCGTTGCGCGTGGCCTTGCGGAGCTCCTCGAGCATAGCCCGTTCCAACGGCTGGTCGAGTAGTTGCCGATACGCCGTGCTCCGCGTCTGCGCATTCTGGCCCAGCGCCTCGAACGCGGGGTGCGGCGTCAGGAGACTATCGCTGTGCCCGAGGCCATTTGCCATGAAGCTCGACCACGGGTACTGGATTGGTTCCTCCACGATTCCAGCCCGGACTGGGTTCAGCTCAATGTACCGGTAGCAGGCCAATGCGTACCGATCGGTGGGCACGAGGCAGGATCGGAAGCGGCCCTCCCAAAGGGTGCCCGTCCTGCCGTGCGCCTTGTTGAAGGTCTGAACGTAGCATTGCCCCAGATGCTTCATGAGCAGAGCGCAGGAGTCCGGGAATCGGGGTGTAAGTAATAGATGGACATGGTTGGTCATGAGGCAATACGCGTGGATCAGGCAGCCATGCTCCCCTGCAAACTTGCGCAAGTACGCCAGGTACGTGCGGTAGTCGGCCCCCCGGAAGAAGCACGGCAGGCGATTGTTGCCGCGCTGTATGACATGGACGGCGACGTCGGGCACTACGATGCGGGCCGCGCGGGGCATATCGGCGAAACGTTTCGCTCTCGCCCATGGTTGACCCTGAATGTCCTGACATGACGCCTGAAAAGGGGTCTGTCCCCATTTCAGGCTTGAAAAGGGGTCTGTCCCTAAATAGCTAGGCGACGGTGACGGGGAAGCTGCGGAAGCCGCGGAAGCGCACGCGGCGGTCGCGCTCGGGTGCGCCGTCCGGCTCGATGCGGGGGAAC
The DNA here is from genome assembly GCA_964461055.1 of uncultured Enterobacteriaceae bacterium. Taxonomy (GTDB): domain Bacteria; phylum Pseudomonadota; class Gammaproteobacteria; order Burkholderiales; family SG8-39; genus SCGC-AG-212-J23. The sequence goes on from CAYWSG010000090.1 coordinate 1,154, forward strand.
CGGGCGAGGAGGGCGCCAAGGGCGATGCGCCCTTCCATGCGCGCGACGTTCATGCCGGCGCAGGCATGGGCGCCCTGGCCGAAGGCGACGTGGCGGTTGGGCTTGCGGGCGACGTCGAAGCGGTCGGGTTCGGGGAACTGCCGCGGGTCGCGATTGGCGGCGCCGATGCCGATCGTGATGAGCGTGCCCGCCGGAAGCTCGCGCCCGCCGAGCGCCATGGGCGCAAGGAGCCGCCGGTTGTTGAGCTGGATCGGACCGTCGTAGCGGAGCATTTCCTCGATCGCGCTCGCCATCAGGCCCTTATCCCTTCGAAGCGCCTCGAGCTGGGAAGGAATCCGGAAAAGCGCGAAGAGGCCGTTGCCGATGAGGTTGGTCGTCGTCTCGTGCCCGGCGTTGAGAAGGAAGATGCATTGGTGGTGGAGCTCGGTCTCGGTGAGCCTCTCGCCGTCCTTCTCGCCCTGGATGAGCCGGGTGAGGACATCGGCCTCGGGGTCGCCCGGCCGCTTTCGCCTTTCTGCGATCAGCTTCTCCAGGAAGGAGACGAACTCCCGCACGGCGGTGTTGCCGCGCTCGAACATCTCGGGCGTAAGCTTGGGCTCGAGCCCGGAGAGGATGGCGGTCGACCAGGCGCGCAGCGGGCTGCGCTCGGGCCGCGGGATGTCGAGGAGGTTGCCGATGACCTCGATCGGGATCTGCGCGGCGAAGTCGAGGATGAAGTCGACCCGGCGCTTCTCCTGCATCTCGTCGAGCAGCGCGTCCACGAGGCGCACGACCTGGCTCTCCATGCGGGCCATGGCCCGCTGGGTGAGCGCTCCCATGATGAGCCGGCGCACGCGCGTGTGAAGCGGCGGGTCGTTGAAGACGAGGCTCGTGGTGTGGTGCTCGTAGAGCGGCGAGTCGCCGAGCTTCGGCTTGAACTCCACCTTCTTGTCGGAGCTCGCGCGCGGGTCGCGGTAGACCGCGAGCGCGTCGTCGTAGCGCGAGACGAAGATCCCGCCGCCCTCGAGCTCGTGCAGCGGATCCTGCTCCCGCAGGGCCGCGTAATAGCGGTACGGGTCGTCGAAGAAATCCGCCGGCGGGCGGGTGAGCTGGAAGCCCCGGATGTCCACTGAGCTATTATGCGCGCCATGAAACGCGTTCCGCTCGCGGAGTTCGAGCCCGCGACCAAGAAGAGGCTCGAAGAGCTGTGGGGCACGCCCCCCAACCTCTACAAGGCCCTCGCCAATCACCCGAAGCTCGTCGCCGCGTGGACCGAGTTCGCCCGCGCGATCCGCTACGAAAGCGAGACGCCGCGCGCGCTGCGCGAGCTTCTCATCCTGCGCGGCGCCCAGATCATGGGCTCGGCCTATGAATGGGCGCAGCACCTCAGGATGGCGCGCAAGGCCGGCGTCCCGGAGCGGCAGATCTCCGCCTTGTCCGCCTGGGAGGATTCCCCCGAGTTCGATGCACGGGAGAAGGCGGCGCTCGCGATCGCGGAAGATGTCACGCGCGGCAAGGTGAGCGACGCCACCTATGCCGAAGCGATGAAGTACTTCGATCACAAGACGTACGTCGAGCTCGCCATGACCGCGGCTTTCTACGCGATGGTCGGCCGCATGCTCGACGCGATGGGCGTGCAGCTCGAGCCGGAATTCGAGAACTACAGCCCCCGGCTTCCCGGCTGAGATGGGGACGGATCCCCTTTCAAAGCCGAGGGCGGAGCCGCGGATCGCGAAGGGCGCGAACGCCGGCTCGTTCCGCTACTACGAGTTCGTGATGGCGGCGTTCGTCACGATCCTCATCTGCTCCAACCTCATCGGGCCGGCGAAGATCTCGCAGATCGACCTGCCGCTCGTGGGCGTCATCACCTTCGGCGCCGGGGTGCTCTTCTTCCCCGTCTCGTATGTCTTCGGGGACATCCTGACGGAGGTGTACGGCTATGCGCGCGCGCGGCGCGTGATCTGGGCCGGGTTCGCCGGACTGGCGTTCGCCGCCACGATGGCCGCGGTCGTGGTGGCGCTGCCGCCGGCGCCCTTCTGGGATCACCAGGGCGCCTACGAGATCGCCTTCGGGACCACCTGGCGCATCGCCGCCGCCTCGATGCTCGCGTACTTTTGCGGCGAGTTCACGAACTCCTTCGTGCTGGCGAAGATGAAGGTGCTGACGGCCGGGCGGTGGCTGTGGATGCGCACCATCGGCTCCACCATCGTGGGCGAGGGCGTCGACTCGCTGCTCTTCTACCCGCTCGCCTTCTACGGCAGCGGCATCAT
>CAYWSG010000090.1:3502-12402 GCA_964461055.1 uncultured Enterobacteriaceae bacterium
TGAGGCCGAGCTTGCTGCGCAGGCGGCTCATGTGCGTGTCCACCGTGCGCGTGTTGGTGTCGGGGCGCATCCCCCACACGGCCTCGAGAAGATGGGCGCGGGAAACGAGCTTGCCGACGTTGCTGAAGAGAAAGATCGCGAGCTCGTATTCCTTGTCCGTCAGCGCGATGCGCTCGCCCCTGCGCTCGACGGTGCGCGAGCGGCGCTCGAAGACGAAGGGCGGCGCCTCGAGGCGCTCCTGCGCGGCGCTGCTTCCCATGGCGCGCCGGGCGACCGCCTGGATGCGGGCGAGGAGCTCCACCTCTCGAATCGGCTTGGCGATGTAGTCGTCGGCGCCCGCAAGGAGCGCGCGCGCGATGTCGTCGTCCCGGTCCCGGGCCGTCGTGAAGATGACCGGCGCGTCCGGATTGCGCTCGCGCACGGCGTTCAGCACGGCGATGCCGTCGATGTCGGGCAGGTGCCAGTCGAGGACATAAAGATCGAACGACTCGCGCTGCAGCGACCGGATGAGCGCGCGCCCCCGATCGAAGTGATGGCAGGCATGGCCGGCGGACTTGAGCCAGCGCGAGAGGAGCGCTGCCTGGTCGGAATCGTCCTCGAGATACGCGACGCGCATGCCGGCGCAGTATATCCAACCGTCCGGCCCGGGTTGCCCGTCAATTCACATGCTTGCACTTCATCGGGAAGCCCGGCGCCGGTAGTGCTCCAGCACCAAGCGCAGGTCGCGGCGCGTGGCGCTCGGCACGTCGTCCATCAGGAAGCGGCCGCCGACCTCGACGAAGAACTGGCCTGCGACCTGGCCTTCGGCGTCCCCGAGCGACCAGACGAGCAGCCGATGCGCGCCGATCGCCACCTCCGCCATCACGCGGTTCCGCGGCTCGAGGTAAAGCGCGTAGATGCGGCGGAATGCCTCGTCGCCCACTTTCGCCCGATAGCTCTCGAGCACCTCGCGCCGGCGCTCAGGGGCATTGGAGAGCCCGGCTGCCTCGTCGATGCGTCCGTTCGCGAGGTACTCGAGAATCAGGGTTGCGGTCGGAACGGCACTCGGCAGATGCGCGGAAGTCTCGACGAGCGTGTAGGCGAGCTCGCGGCCACCCGGCAGCGCGAGCACCCGCTCCGCCGCCGGGGCCGGCGCGGCGGCAACGAGCGCGAGACACGCGAGGCAGGCGCGGCAGAAGCCGGGCACGGCGCCGCGCGAGGCGGCGGGCCGCCGCGTCAAGCTGCCGCGCGCCCGCGCGCGGCAGCGGCCGCCTGAGCGCTTGGAGCGCCTGCCGGCGTGGCCGTGTAGGCGGCAAGGAGCTCCTCGCGCTTCTTGCGCGCCGCGGCGACGCTGCGGGCCTTGATGTGGCCGAAGCCCCGGATCTCTTCCGGCAGCGAGGCGATCTCGACGGCGAGCGCGTGGTTCTGCGGCGTAAGGCCGGCGAGCAGGGTCTCGATCGTCGCCTCGTACTCGGCGATGAGCGAGCGCTCGGTCTTTCGCTCCTCGGTGTACCCGAAGACGTCGAGCGCGGTCCCGCGCAGGCCCTTCAGGTGCCGCAGCATCCTGAACAGCGTCAGCGTCCACGGGCCGAAGCGCATCTTCTTCGGCTCGCCGGTGAGCGGATCGGCTTTCGCGAGGAGCGGCGGCGCGAGATGGTAGACGACCTTGTAGTCGCCCTCGAACATCGACTCGATCTTCTTCTGGAACGCGCTGTCGGCGTGCAGGCGCGCCACCTCGTATTCGTCCTTGTAGGCGAGGAGCTTGGCGTAGTAGCGCGCGACGGCCTCGGCGAGCTTCGCCTCGCCGGGCTCGCTCTTCCCCGCCTTCGCCAGCTCGGCGCTGCGCACCTTCTCCACCAGAGCCGCGTAGCGGGCGCCATACGCCGCGTTCTGGTACTCGGCGAGGAAGCGGGTGCGCCGCTCCACGAGCTCCTCCAGCGTGCGCGACAAGTGCCGGTCGATCGGAACGACTTCGGCCGGCACCGCGATCTTGCGTACGGCCGCCTCGTCCACCGCCGCCCGGCGGCCCCAGGCGAAGCTCTTCTTGTTGAAGTCGATCGCCACGCCGTTCAGCTCGATCGCGCGCTCGAGCGAGGCGGCCGAGAGCGGCACCCAGCCCTTCTGGTAGGCGTAGCCGAGCATGAACATGTTGGTCGCGATGGCGTCGCCCATGAGGCCGGTGGCGAGCTCGGTCGCCGGCACGAACGCGGCCGCGCCGCCGCAGGCGTCGCGAATGTCGCCCTGCAGGTCGCTGCCCGGCAGCTTCCAGTTCGGATTGCGGACGAATTCCGCGGTGGGCGTGACGCTCGCATTGACCAGCGCCTGCGTGCGTCCGGGGGCCATGCGGGAGACCGCGTCGGTGCTCGCCGTGACGACGAGGTCGCAGCCGATGACGAGGCGCGCGTCACCCGTGTCGATGCGCGGCGCATGGAGCTCCTCCGGCGCGCGCGCGATCTGCACGTGCGACATGACGGCGCCGTACTTCTGCGCGAGGCCCGACATGTCGAGCACCGATACGCCCTTGCCTTCCAGGTGCGCCGCCATGCCGAGGATCTGTCCGATGGTGATGACGCCCGTGCCGCCGATGCCGGTCACCAGGATGCCGTACGGCCGATCAAGGCTCGCCTCGCCCGGCTCCTCCAGCGCACGCTCGCCGATCGGCGAAGCCGCGGCGCCGGTCCTGCCCTTGCGCAGGCGGCCGCCTTCGACCGTGACGAAGCTGGGGCAGAAGCCCTTCACGCACGAATAGTCCTTGTTGCACGAGGACTGGTTGATGACGCGCTTGCGGCCGAACTCGGTCTCGAGGGGCTCCACGGAAAGGCAGTTCGACTTCGTGCTGCAGTCGCCGCAGCCTTCGCACACCATCTCGTTGATCACCGCGCGCACGGGCGGATCGGGGAACTCGTTGCGCTTGCGGCGGCGGCGCTTCTCGGAGGCGCACGTCTGGTCGTAGATGAGCGCCGAGACGCCCGGCGTGTCGCGCAGCTCGCGCTGCACGCGGTCGAGCTCGTCGCGGTGGCGAATCGTGACGCCTTCGGCCCAGCGCGTGCCCTGCGGGTACTTGCCCGGCTCGTCGGTCACGACAACGATGGGCTTCACGCCCTCGGCCGCGAGCTGGCGCGAGATCATGGGCGGATCGAGCGGCCCGTCGTGGCGCTGTCCGCCCGTCATGGCCACCGCGTCGTTGTAGAGGATCTTGTAGGTCATGTTGACCTTCGCCGCGACGGCGGCGCGGATGGCGAGCAGGCCGGAGTGGAAGTAGGTGCCGTCGCCGAGGTTCGCGAAGATGTGCTTCTCTTCGGTGAAGGGCGCCTGGCCGATCCACGGCGTGCCCTCCGCACCCATGTGCGTGAAGGTGGCGGTGTTCCGGTTCATCCAGACGGCCATGAAGTGGCAGCCGATGCCGGCGGTGGCGCGGCTGCCTTCGGGAACGCGGGTCGAAGTGTTGTGCGGGCAGCCGGAGCAGAAGTAGGGCTGCCGGATCGCGGTGACGCGAGGCTTCGCCAGGGCCTTTTCCTTGAACTCGAGGAACGCTAGGCGCTCCCTGAACTGGCTGCCCAGGCTTTCGGCCATCCCGAGCCGCTGCAGGCGCGAGGCGATGACCTTCGCCACCATCGCGGGCGAGTGCTCGTAGTGGGCCGGGAGGAGCCAGTTGCCGGCCGGCTGGCCGCCGCTTCGGCTCCACTCGCCGTTGTCGTCGAACTTGCCCACCACGCGGGGCGCACGCCCCCCTTCCTTCCAGTTGTAGAGCTCTTCCTTGATCTGGTACTCGATGAGCTGGCGCTTCTCCTCGACGACCAGGATCTCCTCCAGGCCCTCGGCGAACCGGCGCGCGCCCTGCGGCTCGAGCGGCCAGGACATCGCCACCTTGTAGACGCGGATGCCGATCGCTTCGCCGATCTCCTTCGTCAGGCCCAGGGACGACAGGGCCTCCATCACGTCGCCGTAGGACTTGCCGGTCGTGACGATGCCGAGCCGCGCACGGGGCGAATCCCAGACGATGCGATCGAGACCGTTCGCGCGGGCATAGGCGAGCGCCGCGTACACCTTGTAGTCGAGGAGCCGCGCTTCCTGCTCGAGGATTCCGTCGGGCCAGCGGATGTTGAGGCCGCCCGGCGGCAGCGCGAAGTCCGCCGGAATCCTGACCTGCACCCTTTCCGGGTCGACGACGACCGATGCGCCCGACTCCACCACGTCGGTGACGCACTTGAAGGCGACCCAGCAGCCCGAGTAGCGGCTCATGGCGATGCCGTGCAGCCCGAGATCCAGGTAGTCCTGGACGTTGGCCGGATTGAGGTGCGGGATCAGGCACGCCTTGAAGATGTGCTCGGACTGGTGCGGCAGCGTGGAGGACTTCGCCGCGTGGTCGTCGCCCGCGAGCGCGAGCACGCCGCCGTGCTTCGAGGTGCCGGCGGCGTTCGCGTGCTTGAAGACGTCGCCGCAGCGATCGACGCCCGGGCCCTTGCCGTACCACAGGGCGAAGACGCCGTCGTACTTCGCGCCCGGAAAGAGGCCGACCTGCTGCGTGCCCCAGATCGAGGTCGCGGCGAGATCCTCGTTGACGCCCGGCTGGAAGCGGATGTGGTGCTGCTCGAGATGCTTCTGCGCGCGCCAGAGCGCCTGGTCGAGGCCGCCGAGCGGGGAGCCGCGGTAGCCGGAGATGAAGCCGGCGGTGTTGAGGCCGGCGCGGCGATCGCGCTCGCGCTGCAGCATCATGAGCCGGATGAGGGCCTGGGTGCCGGTCAGGAACACGCGGCCGCGGGGCAACGTGTACTTGTCGTCGAGCGAGGCTTCGGAAAGCGGGCGCTGCAGGTCTGCAGGGGCGTTCATCGAGCGGTCTCCACGAGAATCGTGTTCATGTGGGGCTGCGTCCGGAGCGCCGGATTGTGTCCCGCGCTTCGCTTGGCCCTCGGCGCTTGGGTGGCCGCGCCGGCGGTCGCTACGAGCCTAGCACAAGACCCCTGCACGCGAATCACGCCGCGGAGCGCGCGCGAATGCGCGGCTTCGGCGCCGCCGAAGGGCGCCCGGCCGCTCCGGAGGGGAGGTCCCAGTAGGGCTCGGGTCCGAACGAGTCGGCAAGGAACTCGATGAAGGCGCGCGTTTTCGCCGGCAGGAAGCGGCGGTGAGGATAGACCGCGTAGATGGCCACGTCGGTGTCGAACGTATAGCCCGGGCAGAGGGCCACGAGCGAGCCATCCTCGAGGTGACGGCGCACGTCCCAGGTCGACTTGACCGCTATGCCGAGGCCCGCGAGCGCCCACTCGCGCAGCACCTCCCAGTTGTCGCACGCGTAGCGCCCGGCCACGCGAACGGCGCCCGTGCGACCGTCGGGTCCGCGGTATTCCAGCGTGTAGGAAAAGTCGCTGCTCGCGATGAGGCAGTTGTGTGCCGCGAGCTCCTGCGGGTGGCGCGGCATGCCGTGCTTTCGAAGGTATTCCGGGCTTGCGCACACCACTCTGCGATTGGGGGCAAGCTTGCGAGCGGCGAGGGACGAGTCCTGCAGGTCGGCAATGCGGATCGCGAGGTCGAAGCCTTCCTCGATCAGGCTCACGGTCCGGTCCGAAAGGCTGAGCGCGAGCTGCACCTTGGGGTAGCGCTCCGCGAACTCGGGAACGAGCGGCGCGATGTGGCGATGCCCGAAGGAAGCGGGCATCGCGACGCGCAGCGTCCCCTGAGGCTCGATGCGCCCAGCCGAGATCGCCGCGTCCGCCTCCTCGATCTCGGAGAGCAGCCGCGCGCAGGTGTCGTAGTATGTGGCGCCCTCGTCGGTGAGGCGCAGGCTTCGCGTGGTCCGGTTGATGAGCCGCACGCCCAGCCGGGCCTCGAGCGCGGCAAGCCGCCGGCTGACCACCGCAGTCGAAACGCCGAGCTCGCGGGCGGCCCCGGACAGGCTCCCGGCGCTGACGATCCGGGAGAAGATGGCCATTTCCGCCAATGCGTTGTTCATCTTTGCGTGGTTGGCAAAGGTGTTTTACGAATGCCGGGTATTCTACTTCCTGGCGCAAAGACCTAACATTGCTGCATCGCAATACCGCAGCCCCCAAGGCTGCGGCGGGCGCGGATCCTCCTCCTCCTCTTCCGCGACGGATTGCGCCAGGGGCACCACCGCAAGGTCGTGCCCCTGTTTTTTTCCAAGGTTCTCCGGCCAGCATCGCACATCAAATGATGTCGGCGCCAGCACACGCGGGCCGCCTGCCCTGATAATCCGCGCACTGTGAACGACCTGCCATTGCGCGAGGCGCCGTTCGGGGCAACGCCGGACCCGGCGTTCTTCTACCCGGCCCCGACCCGCCTGCGGGCGCTCGAGGCGTTGCTCGCGGCGCTCGAGCGCGGCGAGCCGCTCGTCAAGCTGACCGGCGAAGCCGGCAGCGGCAAGACATCCCTTTGCCGGCGGCTGATCGAGTCGCTCGATCCCAAGGCGTGGGCCTGGGTGTTTCTGACCAACGGAGGGCCCGAGCCCCGCGCGCTGACCCTCGCTATCGCGCGCGGCCTCGGCGCGCAAGTCGACGGCCCGGAGGGCGGCGCCGAGGCCATGCGATCCCTCGGACTGCGCCTGCTAGCGCTCGCGCGCACGGGCCGCCGGGCGCTCGTGGTCGTGGACGAGGCGCAGGCGATGTCCGACGAAGCGCTGGAGGCGCTGCGCCGCCTGACGAATCTGGAAACGGCGAAGCGCAAGCTGGTCCAGGTCCTCCTCTGCGGCGAGCGAGAGCTCGATCGGCGGCTGGCGGCGCCCGGCCTGCTCGCCCTGCGCCAGCGGATTGGCTTCGAGCTCGAGCTCGAGCCGCTCGCCGAGGATGAAGTCGGCATGTATATCGAGCATCGCATCCGGGCTGCGGGCCATTCCGGGGAGGGCCTGCTGACTCGGGGAGGTGTGCGCACGCTCACCCGCCTGAGCCATGGCCTGCCGCGGCTCGTCAACCAGCTCGCCGAGAAGTCGCTCGCCACGATGCGGGAGCAGGGCGCCCGCCGCGTCAGCGCGGCCCATGTGCGCATGGCGGCTGCCCAGACGCCCGCGCTCCCGCCGGGCGACCGGGTGGCCGAGCGGCGTCACGAGTGGTTCTGGCGCTCGGTCGCGGTCCTCTTGCTTGCGGGCGTGCTCTGGACGACCTGGGTCGCCTATCAGCTGAGCCCGCGGGAGCTCGCCACGCCCCAGGCGTTCGCTGCCGCGTCGAGCAAGCGGTTCGTGAGTGCCCCGGTGCGCCGCCCGGCGGACGATGCCGCAACGGCCTCTTCGAAAGCTGATCCTTCGTTACTAAGATCGCTCGAGCTGCCTGCGGCCAAGGTTCTCGCGTATCCGCCCGACTTCGCCGTGGCGCTTGCCCGGATCCATCTGCACCGCGAGGACTATGGAGCGGCCCTTGCCGTTCTCGACGCCGCCCGGGACGAGGCTTCGAACACGCCGGATTACTACCGGGTGCGCGGCACGGTGCTACGGGGATTGAATCAGCACGACCTCGCCGACGCCGCGTTCCGGCGTGCGGAGGAAGCCGCTGCGTCCCCCGCATTCCCCCCGTCGGCCCCGGCCCTGGAACCGCCGGCCCTGCGGGATCAGGCGGGGGGCGCTTCGTACCGCTCCAGCCGGTAGCCGTAGTTGTAGATCGGCACCACCCGGTAGCCGGTCTCCGGGCGCAGGTCGAGCTTCTTGCGGACCTGGCTCACGTGCGTGTCGACGGTGCGGGTGGCGAGGTCGCCGCTCCTTCCCCAGACCGTCTCCTGCAAATGCCCGCGGGACATCAGGCGGCCGAGGTTCCGGAACAGCGTGACGGTGAGCTCGAACTCCTTGGGGGTGAGGTCGATCTTGCGGCCTTCCTTGCGCACTTCCCCGCGCTGGATGTCGATGTCGAAGGGAGGAAAGGAGAGCTGCTTCTGCTCTTCCCTGGGATAGGCGCGGCGAAGGAGCGCATGCATCCGGGCGATGAGCTCCTGGCGACGGACCGGCTTGACCATGTAGTCGTCGGCCCCCTGCTCCAGGGCGAAGACGATGTCCTGCTCGGAGTCCCGCACGGTGACGAAGAGCACCGGCACGGTGCGCGAGACGTTCGCCCGCAGCCACTTGAGCACGTCCGCCCCCGAGACGTCGGGGACCTGCCAGTCGAGAATGAAGAGGTCGAAGCTTTCGCGGCCGGCCTGCTTCAGGGTTTCGCGGCCGTCGGCAAACGCATGGACGTCGTGGCCGTCTTCGCTGACCCAGCGCTTGATGAGCGCGAGCTGGTCCGGATCGTCTTCCAGGATGGCGATGCGCACGATTGGTTTTCCCCTTTCCCCGCAATGATAATGCGCGGGGCGGCGGGCGCACGCCGGCGAGGCGGCGGCAGAGCTCGAGAGGAGGGCAGATTTCTTGACCAACCGGTGGAAAAGCCTCAAAATTTCGGGTTCCGCCGGAGGGGTGCCCGAGCGGCTAAAGGGGGCAGACTGTAAATCTGTTGGCCTTGCGCCTACGTTGGTTCGAATCCAACCCCCTCCACCAGCCCTCGGGCGGTGCTTTCCGCGAAGCGGGGGCAGCGGATTCGGGCAGGCAGCAGGCTGGGCAGGGTAGCAAGCGCGGGCGGCAAGGCGGGCAGTGTGCAGGGCAGTGGGTCGGGCAGGGCGAATCGGAGTTCCAGGACTCGCAGGATGCGTCGGAGTGCTGAAGGTCTGAGTGCTGAGACAGGCCGGGCGGGTGTAGCTCAATGGTAGAGCAGAAGCCTTCCAAGCTTATGACGAGGGTTCGATTCCCTTCACCCGCTCCAAGAAATCACGGCCCATGTAGCTCAGTGGCAGAGCACTCCCTTGGTAAGGGAGAGGTCATGCGTTCAATCCGCATCATGGGCACCACCGTCATTCGCTAGAACGATCGTCATTCGCTAGGACAACCGAGATGGCCAAGGGCAAATTCGAGCGCACCAAACCGCACGTGAACGTTGGGACGATTGGGCACGTGG
>CAYWSG010000091.1:0-12367 GCA_964461055.1 uncultured Enterobacteriaceae bacterium
CATGCGTGGCCATCGCCCCATGGTGGCAGGCTGCCGCGGCACGCCGCGACGCCCCCACCCCTCCGTACGGACTACCCGGGAATCGCGAACGATTCCCTGCCAAGCCGCCAGCTGGTCTTCCCTGCTAAGCCACCAGCTGGTCTTCCCTGCTAAGCATCAATTTGTCGTTCCCGCGAAGGCGGGAACCCATGTAACAGAAAAGCGAACGGGGCCCCCGCCTTCGCGGGGGCGACAAGTTCGTCCTCTCAATTGTGTCAATTGCGCAGCGCCAAGCCGTGTGCGTCAGTGCCAGCAACTGTGCGTCAGCGCCGGCCGTCGTACCAGACGCTGCAGTCCTCGCGCCGGCGGAGCGTGCGCCCGAAGGTGAAGAGCGTCTTGAGGAAGAGCCGGGCGAATTCGCCGAAGGAGTACAGATGGAGCTTGCGCGCGCTCGTCTTCAGCGGGTGGCGGTCGAGGATCTCGACGGTGCGGCCCGTGCGCCGCGCGAGACGCTTCAGCCGCCGGAAAAGCTCGAGCTCCTCGCTTGCGTAGAGCGTCTCGTCGAACCCGCCCACCTCGCGGAAGGCCGCCGCCTCGCAGAAGACGAAGGCGCCGGAGCCCCAGCGGAGCGTTCGGCTCATGAGGTTCCAGCCGGCGAGCCCCAGCCTTCCCCACCACGGCCCGCCATCGATCGCGAGCGTCGAGCCGCCGGCGAGCACCCGCCCCCGGCCGATCGCGTCGAGCACGTCGGCGAAGAGCGCTCGGGAAGGAAACGAGTCGGCGTCTACGAAAAGCAGCCAGTCGCCGCTCGCCGCCCTCGCGCCAGTGTTGCGGGCGCGCGAAATCTGATTGATCGGCTCGAACACCACCCGGGCACCGGCCGCGCGAGCGATTTCCGCCGTGCGATCGGTGGAGTTGTTGTCGCACACGACGAGCTCGGCCTCCCAGCCGGCGGCCTCGAAGGCGGCCAGCCCCTCGCGGATCGCCGCGAGCGACGCGCCGAGCAGGCGCTCCTCGTTGTACGCGGGAACGACGACCGACAGCTTCAACGCTACGTGCAGAGCACCAGGTTCGCGAACTCGATCAGCATGTCGGGCCGCAGGTAGGCGGAGAAGACCGCCGCCGCGGCGAAGGAGACGAGCGCCACCACGGCGAGCGTGACGGCGAAGTCGCGGCGCGTCATGCCGCCAGCGTCGCGGCCGCCTTGCGCTCGGCGAGCGGCTTCTCGTTGACCGGCATGTTGATGAGCGCGGCGAAGATCCCGAGGCCGATCGACGCGACGAACGCGCCCGAGTAGGAGCCGGTGGTGTCGAACAGGTAGCCCGCGAGCCACACGCCGATGAAGCTGCCGATCTGGTGGCCGAAGAAGACGATCGAGGCGAGCATGGCGGCGTAGCGCATGCCGAAGATCTGCTGCACGAGCCCGTTGGTGAGCGGCACCGTGCCGAGCCAGAGGAGGCCGATTCCCACCGCGAAGGCGTAGAGCGTCGCCGGCGAGAGCGGCAGGAAGACGAGCATGGCGATCAGCGCGGCGCGGATCGTGTAGATGGCCGAGAGCAGGTACTTCTTGCTGAAGCGCCCGCCCAGCCACCCGGCCGCGAGCGTTCCCACCACGTTGCACAGGCCGATCAGCGCGAGCGCGGTCATCCCGTGCGTGGGCGTGAGGCCCGCGTCGGTGACGAACGCCGGCAGGTGCACCGTCAGCATGGCGATGTGGAAGCCGCAGACGAAATAGCCCCAGAAGAGCAGGTGGAAGCCCTTTTCCCGCAGCGCCTCCTGCAGCGCCTGGAAGAGCGACTGGTGCGCGGCGCCCGGCGCCGCGGCGGGCTTGCCGGCGAGCGCCGTCGAGAGCGGGATGATGAGGGCCACCAGCCCCGCCATGGCGAAAAGGGCGACGTGCCAGTCGTAGCCCGCGATCAGCATCTGCGTGACCGGCAGGATGGCGAACTGGCCGAAGGAGCCCGCCGCCGTGGCGATGCCCATGTAGAGGCTTCGCTTCTCCGGTGCCACGGTGCGGCCGATCACCGCGAGGATGATGCCGAACGAGGTGCCGCCGAGCGCCGCGCCCACGAGCAGGCCCGAGTTGATGTGCATGCCGAGCGGCGTGCCGATGCTCGCCATGCCGGCGAGCCCCAGCACGTAGCACACCGCCGCCCCGGCGACCACGCGGCCGGGCCCGTAGCGGTCGGCGAAGCCGCCCGCCACCGCACCGAGCGCGCCCCACGCCAGGTTCTGCAGCGCGATGGAGAACGAGAAGACCTCGCGTCCCCAGCCGTACTCCAGGCTCATCGGCTGCAGGAACAGGCCGAAGCCCGCGCGCACGCCGAAGGAGATGCACATGATGAGGCAGCCGCAGACGAGGACGACGAGCGGCGTGCGCCAGGCTTGGTTTGCCATGGGACGGAAGTCTATAGGAAGGCGGGTAGGCTGCGCCGGACAGTTACGCCTGAAAACTACCAGACGGTCACTCGAGCTTGGTTACGTGCGGCAGGCTGCAGGCGAGGATGCTCTTGCGCAGCACCTCGATCGCCTCCGGGCGGGGAAAGCTGCGCCGCCAGGCAAGCCCCACCCGGCGCACGGGCGCCGGCCGGGCGAAAGGCAGCACGCGGATGAGCTCCGAGCTTCCGCCGCCGGCGCCCACCGAAGTGGAAGGCAGCACCGTCACGCCGACGCCGCTCGCCACCATGTGGCGGATCGTCTCGAGCGAGCCGCCTTCCACGGTGCGCGACAGGGCGCTTCGCTCGCGGCCCCGGATGGTGTGGCAGATCTCGAGCACCTGGTCCCGGAAGCAGTGCCCCTCGCCCAGGAGGAGCAGGCTCTCGCTCGTGAGCTCGTCGGTCGTCACCCGCTTGCGGCCCTCCCACGGGTGGCCCTTCGGCACGGCGACGAAGAACGGCTCGTCGTAGAGCGCGCGCGACTCGATGCCCGGCTCGTCGAACGGCAGCGCGACGAGAATGGCGTCCACCTCCCCGCTTTTCAGCATCTCGCCCAGCCGGTGCGTGAAGTTCTCCTGGATGAAGAGCTGCATCGAGGGGGCGTTGCGCCTCAGGATGGGAATCATCCTCGGCAGGAGGTACGGCCCGATCGTGTAGATGGCGCCGAGGCGAAGCGGACCGGCGAGCGGGTCGCGTCCGGCGGCGGCGAGCTCCTTGATGCGCGCGGCTTCCTCCAGGACGCGCTGCGCCTGCTCCACCACGAGCTGGCCGGCCGGCGTCACCGTCACCTCGCCCGGCCCGCGCTCGAAGAGCTGCACGCCGAGCTCGTCTTCGAGCTTCTTCACCGCCACCGAGAGCGTCGGCTGCGAGACGTAGCACGCCTCCGCCGCGCGCCCGAAATGACGCTCGCGGGCCACGGCGACGGCGTAGCGCAGTTCCGTCAGCGTCATCGGTTGCGGGCGAAAAGATACAGCGGGATCCCCGCCGCCATGATGAGAAGCCCGGCGAGCACCGGCACGCCGAACGACACGGCGAAGCGGACGTAGTTGACGCTCGAGTAGAGCATGTAGCCGCAGGCAGCCACGAAGGCGATCGGCACGATCGGATAGAGGGGCACGCGGAACACCGGCAGCTCGCCGCCGCGCCTGCGGAAGATGAAGAGTGTGAGCGCGGTGAGCAGGAAGAACGTCCAGAAGACGGGCGCGGTGTAGGCCACCATGGCCGTGAAGCCGTCCGGCGTGAAGGAGCTCGCCGCGACGAGGACGAGCGTGATGACGCCCTGCAGGAGGAGCGCGTTCGCCGGCGTGCTGCCTGCCTCGCGCCAGTGGCCGAGCCTGGCGAAGAGCCCGAAGTCGCGGCCCATGGCGTAGTTCGTCCGGGCCCCGGTGAAGATGGCCGCGTTCATCGTGGTGAGCGCCGCGACGCACACCAGGAGCGAGACCAGCACCGCGCTCTTCTCGCCCACGACCAGTCGCATCAGGTCGGCCGCCACGGCCTTCGATTCCCTCATTCCGCCCAGGCCGAGGGCCGCGAGGTAGCCGGCGTTGACGAGGAGATAGAGGAGCGTCACCACGACGATTCCGCCGACCAGCACGCGCAGCATGTTGCGCCGCGCATCCTTCACCTCGCCGCCGAGGTACGCCGCCTCGTTCCAGCCGCCGAAGGTGAGAAGGACGAAGATCATGGCGAGGCCGAACGTCCCGGCCGTTCCCGCGCCCGGGGCGGCGGCGGCCTTCTCCGCCGGCGCCCCGGCGACCAGCCCGGCGACGCCGAGGAGCACGAGCCCCGCGAAAAGCAGGTACTGCAGAGCGACCTGGAGCCGCTTCGCTTCGAGCGTGCCGACGAAATTGAGCGCCGTGAGCGCGACGACCGCGAGGGCGCCGTAGACGGCGGAGCTGTTCGTGCCCAGCCGCACGATCTCGGAGGCATAGTCGCCGAAGACGAACGCCACCGCGGCGATGGCGCCGGTCTGGATCACCGTCATGCGGGCCCAGGCGAACACGAACGCCGTGCCGCGTCCCCAGCCGCGGGAGAGAAAGGCGTACTCCCCGCCCGTCTCGGGATAGCGCGAGGCAAGCTCGGCGTAGACGAGCGCGCCGCAGAGCGAAATCGCGCCGCCGAGCACCCAGGCGGCCAGGAACTGAAGCCCGCTGTCGGTATTCGCGGCCACCACGGAAGGCGCGCGGAAGATCCCCGCGCCGATCACCATCCCGCACATGAGCAGGACGCCGTCGGCGACGGA
The DNA here is from genome assembly GCA_964461055.1 of uncultured Enterobacteriaceae bacterium. Classification (GTDB taxonomy): domain Bacteria; phylum Pseudomonadota; class Gammaproteobacteria; order Burkholderiales; family SG8-39; genus SCGC-AG-212-J23. The sequence goes on from CAYWSG010000091.1 coordinate 4,657, forward strand.
GAGGAGCGGCTTCGGCGCTATCGCGCCGTTCGCTTTGCGGTCCATGGAAGCGTCCTCGTCGTTTCGCCGTTAGTGATGGTCACATCGCCCTTCATCGTGTCGCCCTGGACGATTGCGTGGAAGCGCTGCGTCGAGGGCTTCCCGGCGACGACGCCCGTCATGACGAGGCGGATCTCCTTGCCGCGAAGGCGCGTGCCGCGCACCACCTGCTCCTGCGCGCCGGCGCTGGCCGAGACGTCGAGCGCCTGGTATTCCTGCGCGATCGTGAAGCGCCAGTGCCCGCCGTGCGCCGGCAGGTTGCTCTCCCATGTCCCGCGCACATCGGCCGGCACGACAAAGAGGTAGATGCGCGAGCGGCCGAGCGGGCCGACCAGCTTCTCGGCCAGCGGCAGCTCCACCATCTCGTCGAAGGCCCACGGCCCCATGTCGTAGTCGTGCGTCACGATGCGCGTGCCCGGCGGCAGCGCGAGGAGCTTCGGCATGAGCTTGAGGTTGACCTCGGGCAGCAGGTAGGCCGTGACCACATTGGCGCCGGCGAGGTCGAGCTCGAAGAAATCCTTCGACTCGAAGCGCACGAGCTTGCCGACGCCCGCCTTGCGCGCGTTCTCGCGCGCGAGCGCGACGAGCGAGGGATCGATGTCCACGCCGAGGCCGCGCGCGCCGTAGCGCTTCGCCGCCTCGATCACGATGCGCCCGTCGCCCGAGCCGAGGTCGACCACGAGCTCGCCCGGCTTCGGCTGTGCAAGCGCAAGCATGCGGTCCACCACCTCCGGCGGCGACTGCACGTACGGCGTCGTGCCGTCGTCCCACGCCCACGACTGCGCCGCTGCCGCGCCTGCAGCCGCACACAACAAGAGGGAAAAGAAAAGCTTTTTCAAGTGTTAGCCACCGTTCATGACTCGAACCGGGATGATATACGGTGGCTAAGCGGCCAGGCTAAGTGCGCCGAGCGGTCGCGTAAAATTCGCGACATCGCGCCCTGGTAGCTCAGTGGATAGAGCGGCCCCCTCCTAAGGGGCAGGTCGGACGTTCGATTCGTCTCCGGGGCGCCACACCCTGGCGTTCACGCCGGGCGGATCACCATGATCTGCCAGTGCTGGCCCTGCTCGTGGCAGTACCAGTCCCCGATCGAGCGGTCGGCGACGGCGAACAGGCGGTGCTCGACGAAGGCCACGCCGTCCTGGAAGGAGAAGCCGGAAAACGGGCCGGCGGGGCCGGTAGCCCTGCCGTCGAGCCGCTCGAAATGGATGACGACGACGGCGTCGCACTGCACGCGCGTGAACTGCTCGCCTCCCACGCGCCATTCCCGCCCGCGGTGCGTGGCGAGGACCGCGCCGTCGCAGCGCATGACCTCCCCTTCCAGCCGGATTTCCGCGTACGGCCCCTTGTCCAGCGGCGGTCCCGCCTTCCGGGCAAAGGTTATGAAAAGGCTCGGACTCAACCGCAGGCGCGCTGCAACCCGCGTGCCGGGGCCGAGCCCCGAAAAAGCTGCTACTTAAGGCCCATGATGCTCTTGGCCTTCGTGAGGGCCTCCATGGACTCCTTGTGCCGGCCGGCCTTGTGGTGCGCCTCGCCCTCGGCGCGCAGCTTCTGCACCTGGGTTTTCTCCGCGGCCGACAGCTTGGCCTTCGGCATGGCGGCGTCGATTTCCTTCATTTCGTTGGGGCAGTTGCTCGCGAACGCGAAGGTGCTCGCGACGGCAAGGGCGCAGAAGACGGCAAGACGTTTCATTGGATCTCTCCTCGGGATGGGCCGGCCATCGGCGGCCGGCCAAAGTGAACACCCCTGAGGAAGCCCTATTCCACCCCCGCCACCCCGGCGGTTGCGGTATCCCCCTGGCGCATCGTACAGTTCGCCAAACAACCTCTTGGAGGAGGAGGAAAGATGACCGCACGTACCCTCGGCGCCCTTGCCGGCGCCGTCGCCATGACGCTCGCCCCTGGCGCCTGGGCCCAGAAGGTCGACGGGCCCGAAGTGAACTGGAAGATCGCCACCTGGGGCAAGCCCCGCGCCTTCACGACCGGGATCGAGACGATCCGCGACTACATGAAGGAAAGGACCGGGGGCAAGTTCAACATCGTCATCGGCTACAGCACCTTCGGCGGCGAGCGCGAGATCCTCGACATCCTGAGCGCCGGCGGCCTGCAGGCCACCACCATCTGCTCGTCCTACCACCCGGACAAGCACCCGGCCTACACCGGCCTCGACCTGCCCTTCCTGCCGCTGCCGACCTTCGACATCCAGTGGGCGGTGCACGACGCCTACCACAAGCATCCCTACATCGTGAAGGAGATGGGCAAGTGGAACGCCATGCTCTACTCCTCCAACCTGCTGCCGCAGTACGAGTTCATCGGCAAGGGCAAGCCGCCCAAGTCGCTCGATGACTTCAAGGGCATGCGGGTGCGCGCCATCGGCGGCATCGGCGAGGCGATGAAGAACATCGGCGCGGTGCCGACCTCCGTGCCGGCCACCGAGGTCTATACCTCGATCGACCGCGGCACGGTCGACGCGGCGTCGTTCCCGTCCACCTATGCCCACGGCGCCTACAAGATCTACGAGGTGGGCGACTGGTTCACCGTCAACCTCGCTCCCGGCACGCAGGCCTGCCCGACGCTCATCAACAAGGACGCGTGGGCGAAGCTGCCGCCGCAGTACCAGAAGCTCTTCGACGAGGTGCGCCCGAAGGTGAAGGAGAACCTGAAGGCCGCCTACAAGAAGGCCGACGACAAGTTCATCCCGCTCTTCAAGCGCAAGCTCACCTTCGTGACGTACTCCGAGGCGGAGCTCGAGCGCTTCCGCCAGGTCGGCGCCAAGCCGGTCTGGGACGCCTGGATCAAGGAGAAGAGCGCGCAGGGCATCCCGGCGCAGGAGCTCTTCGACCTCATCATGACCACCGCGAAGCAGGCGGCGAAGAAAAACTAGGTCCACAGGCACGCGGGGCAAGGGGCCATGCCGCCGAGGCAGGACCTGCTGTCGAGGCTCGACCGGGGGAGCGCGAAGCTCGAGAACGCGCTCAACCTGGTCGCCGCCATCGCGATCGTCGGCGTGATGTTCTTCGGGGTCGCGCAGATCCTGAGCCGCGTCCTTTCCAACCTGGCGCACGACCTCATCCCGGCGATCCCGCCGATCGCCATCTACGGCTACATCGACTACGTGCAGTTCGTGGCGGTCCTCTACGCCTTCCTCGGCATCGCCTACTGCCAGCGCCAGGGCGGGCACATCCGCATGGAGATCGTGCTGGCGAACCTGCGCGGGCGCGTGCAGTGGGCCGTGGAAACGCTGGCGGTGCTCCTCGGCATCGTCGTCACCGTGCTGCTTATCTACGGCACCTGGGACAACTTCCACAACGCCTGGGCGCGCGGCGACTCCTCCATGGACATCAACCTGCCGCTGTGGCCGGCGAAGCTCGTGGTGCCGCTCATGCTGGTGGTGCTGCTCTGGCGCCTGCTCCTGCAGCTCTGGGGCTACGCGAGGCTCCTGCGCCAGCCGTCGGCCACGCCGATCGGCGTGCCGCTCGTCGAAGACGCCAAGAAGGCGGCGCAGCGCGAGATCGACGAGGCCCTCGCCAGGCTGGATGCCGAGGCGGCGGCCCGGCAGGACGACAAGGCCTAGAAGGTGGATCCGCTCACCCTCGGAACGCTGGGCGCTGCCGCCCTCGTGCTGCTCGCGGTGCTCGGGGTGCGCATCGGCTACGCGGCGGCGCTCGTGGGCACCATCGGGCTCGGCCTCCTGATGGGCGACTGGTACCCCGCCATCGTGGCCGCGGGCACCGTGCCCTTCGCCAAGAGCACGGGCTACGAGCTCTCGGTGCTGCCGATGTTCATCCTCATCGGCTACCTCGCCTACTACGCCGGCATGACGACCACCAGCTTCGAGGCGGCGAAGCGCTGGTTCGGCTGGGCGCCGGGCGGCCTTGCCGTCGGCACGGTGTTCGCGGTGGCGGCGTTCTCCGCCGTCTCGGGCGCGAGCACGGCGGCCGCGGCCGTGTTCTCCAAGGTCGCGATCCCCGAGATGCTGAAGGCGCGCTACAGCCGCAGGCTCGCCGCCGGCGTGGTGGCGGCGGGCTCCACGCTCGACTCGCTCATCCCGCCTTCGGCGCTCCTTGTCATCTACGGCATCATCGTCGAACAGTCGATCGGCGATCTCCTCGTCGCCGGCTTCGTGCCCGGCATCATCTCGGCGCTCGTCTACAGCACCATCATCATCTTTCGCTGCAAGCTCGACCCGAGCCTCGGCCGGCCGATCACGGGCTTCACCTGGCGCCAGCGCTTCCAGTCGCTGCCCGCCACGGCGCCGATCTGGATCGTGATCGTGCTCATCTTCACCGCCATGCTCTTCGGCTGGGCGACCCCCACCGAGGCCGGCGCGCTCGGCGCCTTCTCCACGCTCCTCTTCGCCTGGCGCAACCGCATGACCTGGGGCCAGTTCCGCGGCGCGCTCCTCGAGGCGGCGAAGCTCACGGTGATGATCTTCACCATCATCTGGGGCGTGCTCATCTTCGTGCGCTTCCTCGGCTTCGCCAACCTGCCGCTCTCCTTCGCCGGCTGGATCGAGAGCCTCCAGGTGAACCCGCTCGTGGTCCTGCTCGCCATCTACGGCATCTACATCGTGCTCGGCTGCTTCATGGACGCGATCGGCATGATGCTGCTCACCCTGCCCATCGTCTTCCCGGTCATCGAGAACCTGGGCTACGACCCGATCTGGTTCGGGATCATCGTGGTCAAGCTCTGCGGCATCGGCCTTCTCACGCCGCCGGTGGGGCTCTGCGCCTTCGTCGTGAACGGCGTGCGTCCCGACATCCCGCTCGGCGACATCTTCCGCGGCATCGCGCCCTTCCTGGTCGCCGACGTGGTCACCGTGGCGCTGCTCACCGCCTTCCCGGAGATCGTGACCTTCATCCTCTACCTCGGCTGAGCGGGCCGGCGCATGTTCCAGGGCAAGTGGTACGACGAGACGGCCGTGGGCGAGCGCTTCGGCACGAGCGTCACCGTCACCGAGGCGCATCTCGTCCTCGCCGCCGGGCTCTTCGGCGACTTCAATCCGCTGCACGTCAACGAGCGCTTCGCGGCCCGGAGCCGCTTCGGCACGCGCATCCTGCATGGCCCGTTCACCGCCGCGCTCGTCTCCGCGCCGGTGGGGATGTACTTTTCCGGCACCGCCATCGCCTACCTCGAGCATAACTGCCGCTTCACCGCGCCGGTCAAGCCCGGCGACACCCTCGCCACGCAGTGGACGATCGAGGAGCGCATCGACAAGCCGAAGCACCAGGGCGGCATCTGCGTGATGTCGTGCCTGTGCCGCAACCAGGACGACGCCGTCGTCGCCGAGGCGACCGGCAAGCTTCTCGTCGCCTCGAAGCCGCGGTAGACAGGCCGCCGCCCCCGTCATTCCCGCGGCCGCTCGATCGTCGATCGCGCCGCTCAGTCGTCGTTCCCGCGAAGGCGGGAACCCATGTGTTGGGCCGCCTGCGCGGGGGCCACACATTCGTTCCCGGGGCGACAAATCTGTTGCTTCGGGCGACGGATTCATTGCTAGCGGTTGGGTCAAGCAGCCGCGAGCCGACCGCACGCCAACGGATCTTTCAGTCGAGTTGACTCCTTTCGCTGCTTATCGCTATTCCACGTCGATCATCATGGCATCTCCCTGGCCGAAGCCGCCGCATATTGCTGCCACTCCACGCCCGCCACCGCGTCGGCGAAGTCCATTGATGAGTGTCATCGTGATGCGCGCGCCGCTCGCCCCAAGTGGGTGGCCCAGTGCCACCGCGCCGCCATGAACGTTGGTTCGTGCGCGAAGACACTCCGCCTTTGTACGGTCTCCGCCGGCAAGCACCAAGGTGCTCACGAGTGGGGTGGCAGCGTAGGCCTCATTGATCTCGATGAGATCCCATGCGTCGGCCGCGCGTCCGTTACGTTGAGCGAGCCTTCCAATGGCAACGGCCGGCGTCGATGTGCCAGATGTCGGTCCTCCGCAGACTTGGACATAGTCGACGACGCGTGCCAGCGGCTCGATTCCGTGCTCACGAGCAGCCTCCCGTGTGCAGAGGAGCATGAAGGCCGCGCCGTCATTCAGCCCGGGCGCATTGCCAGCGGTGACCGTCGCACTTCCGTATACCGTTTTCAGAGCCGCGAGCTTCTCAAGACTGGAACCGACTCGCGGCGATTCGTCGGTGTCAACGGACTTACCGGCTGCTTCTATTCTGAAGCGCTCGAAGGCAAAATAGCCAGCACCCTGGGCGGCATGGTAACGCTCGTGGCTTTCTAACGCCCACCGATCCTGCGCTTCACGATCGACCCCGTGTCGCATCGCTTCGTCACCGGTGTAGACTGCGATGGGCCTGTCCACCGCAGCACCACCGAGGATCAGCGGGTCAGTCAGGACGACAGCGCCGATACGCTGGTCCCGCTGTCGCGGCATCAGCAATGGCGTGCGACTTAGCGACTCGAACCCGCCGCAGAGCGCCATTCGCGCATCTCCTAGGCGGAGATCCTTGAAGGCCGCGCCGAGCGCGGTCATACCCGAGCAACAAGCACGGTCGATAGAGGCCGATGGCGTCTCCTCGGGTAGCGAGGAGCGCAATACGGCTTGGCGGGCCGGAGTCAGAATTCCGGATGCGAGGAGGCCCACACCGGCATAAACCGTATCCACCTCAAAAGGTGCGACATTTGCACGACGAATCGCCTCATCCATTGCCGTTGCCCCAAGCGTGGGACCGTCGATAGACGCAAGGGCGCCTTGGAACTTCCCGAACGGTGTCCGCGCGACGGAAGCGACCACAACATCGTCATCGCGCCCCATTGCCCGCTCCCGTTCGTTCCATGGCGATCCTTCGTAGCACGGGCTTATCAGCCTTGCCGTTAACATTCTTGGGCAGACTGTCCAGCACGATGAACCGCCGAGGCGTACGGATGCCCAAGCGCGGCTTGCAATGCCCCACCAGCTCGCTCGACTGCAAGGACGACCCGGGCTTGAAGACGACGAACGCCACTGCGCTCTCGCCCCAGTCGGCATCCGGAATTCCAACCACGGCCGCTTCCATTACCTCGGGATGGTTACTGAGCACCGCTTCGAGTTCTGCCGGGTATATGTTGAATCCGCCGCTGATCAGCATGTCCTTGCTCCGCCCCGCAAGATAGAGAAGACCGTCTTCGCCTAGCCGGGCAAGATCGCCTGTCCAGAGCCAGCCACCGCGGAGCAGGCGCGCAGTCTCGTCCGGCTTCCGCCAGTACTCCTTCATAACATGCTCGGAGCGGATGGTGATCTCCCCAATTTCACCGGGCTCGACGACTGTGCCTTCCGCGCTGCGAATGGCGACCTCAACAAAGGTATAGGGCCTGCCGATGCAGCCGACTCTCGGGAGCATCCTTCCATCCTTGCCGTGGACCAGGTGCTGCTCCGCGCTCAATGTGCACACCGTCATCATCGCCTCGGTAAGGCCATAGTTCTGGGTGAGAATCGGTCCGAAGCGGTCGAGCGCCTTCTGTAACGTGCTGACGGGGATCGGCTCCGCCCCGTAACCGATCGCGCGCAGGCTCGATGTATCGTACTCGTCGATCCGTGGATGATTGACCATCCGCGTGAGAACGGTCGGTATGCACGTGAAGACAGTCACGCGATGGCGCTGGATTGTCTCCAGAAGCCCCTCGACCGGCCCCCCCTCTACCAGCACTTGTTGAGCCCCCCGGAGAGCGGCGGGCGTGAAGTAGATCCC
>CAYWSG010000092.1:0-12060 GCA_964461055.1 uncultured Enterobacteriaceae bacterium
CGGCCGCAGGATGGCGGCGTTGTGGCCGGCTGAGCGCGCCGAGCGCACGAGCAAACCATTCTGCGATTGGACATGAAGATAACGCCCGAGCGCCTGCGTGAAGGCGTAGTCGCGGCGATCGATAAGGCCGGGAACGGCGCGCTCCTTGCCGCGCAGGTCGAGGAGGATGGCGTCGCAGCGCACGTCGAGCACGCGCCGCTCGCCGACGATCTCGCGGTCCTCGTCGCCGAAGCTGTCGGTGACGAAGCGGTACCAGTGATAGGCCGTCTCGTACACCGTCGTCTGAAGCTCGAGCGAGCCGTACCACACGCCGTACGACAAGCCGTCCGAGAAGCGCGTGGCCTGCCAGTTCTGCGGCAGGTAGGGATACGTGATGACGGTGCCGTAGTCGAAAGGCCGCGTGATGAGCGCGGCCGGCGTCGGCAGGCGCCCGGCAGCCTCGGCGGCCACGGCGACGGCACGATCGGCCGGATCGGCGGAGAGGTCGTCGAAGAGGTCCTGCGAGCGGCGGATGCCCTTGATGTTGCGCACGAGGTCGCCATGGAAATCGGCCACCTCGCGGATGAGCGCGCTGAAGTCCGCCACGGTGCCGCCTGCCGCCACGCCTAGCGGCCGCGCTCGAAGTCCAGGTAGCGGCGTACCGCGAGGATGCCTTCGTAGCCGTACTTCTTCATCACATCGAGCGGCGTCGCGTCGTTGAAGCGCCGGTTCGGCGTGCCGATCCAGCGGTAGGCGAGGTCGCGGTCGTGCGGAAACAGGATGCGCAGTGCCTTGTGGATGCCGAGGAGGTGCCCGGCGCGCGCAAGGAGATCGGCGCTGTCGGCGAGCGGCTCGCCCTTGCGGTAGCGCGCGATGGTCGAGCGCGACTGCGGCGAGAGACCGAGGAGCGTCGCCTGGTCGGCGGGGCCGAGCTCCCACAGATCGAGCAGCGCCACCACGAGCCGCGCGAGCCGCTCGCGGGCTTCGCGCCCATGCAGCGCAGGGGGGAGGGCGTCGATGGAGGGCAGGGGGTCGGGCATCCGGAACCTCGGGTGGAACCTCGCAGCGGTTTCAGCAGGTACGAAGATCGTACCAGAAAGTACAAAAGATATGCTTGTCAAAGTGGTTTTGACATCGCTAACATGCGCGCCCATGAACTGCGCGGAACGCCTCGTCGAGCTCTTCGGCAGCCAGGCCGAAGTGGCGCGCACCTTCCAGATCGACCGCGCAGTCGTGCACCACTGGGTGAAGACGGGCTACATCCCCGCCCGGTGGGCCGGCGAGGTGGAGCGCATCACCGAAGGCCGCATCAGCGCGGTCGACGTCGTCCATGAAGCGAGCGCCAAGAACCCGGTGCGCGTGAAGTCGCGCCCGGAGGATGCGCCGTTCGGCTTCTTTTCCGAAAGCGATCCCATGACCCAGTACGCCCCCGCGAAGCGCATCCACTCCTTCCACCCGCCGCAACGCACCCTCATGGGACCCGGCCCGACCGAGATCCATCCGCGCGTGCTGACGACGATGAGCCAGCCGGCCATCGGCTATCTCGACCCGATCTTCGTCGACATGATGGAGGAGCTGAAGTCGCTCCTGCGCTACGTCTACCAGACGAAGAACCCGCTCACCTTCCCGCTCTCGGGGCCCGGCTCGGTCGGCATGGAGTACTGCTTCGTGAACCTCGTCGCCCCGGGCGACAAGGTGATCGTGTGCCAGAACGGCGTCTTCGGCGGCCGCATGGTCGAGAACGCCGCGCGCTGCGGCGGCAAGCCGATCGTGGTGGAGGACAAGTGGGGCGACCCGGTCGACCCGCAGAAGGTCGAGGACGCGCTGAAGAAGAACAAGGACGCCAAGGTGGTCGCGTTCGTCCACGCGGAGACCTCGACGGGGGCCCAGTCGGACGCCAAGCTGCTCACCCAGATCGCCCACAAGTACGGTGCGCTCGTCATCGTCGACGCGGTCACCTCGCTCGGCGGCTCTCCCGTCAAGGTCGACGAGTGGGGCATCGACGCGATCTATTCGGCGAGCCAGAAGTGCCTGTCGTGCACGCCGGGGCTCTCGCCCGTGTCGTTCTCCGAGCGCGCGGTGGAGCACGTGAAGGCGCGCAAGGACAAGATCCAGAGCTGGTTCATGGACATGAACCTCCTGCTGGGCTACTGGAACGCCACCACGCGCACGTATCACCACACCGCGCCCACCAACGCGCTTTTCGCGCTGCACGAGGCGCTGCTCCTCATCCGTGAGGAAGGGCTGGAGAATTGCTGGGCGCGCCACTACCGCCACCATGTGGCGCTCAAGGCGGGCCTCGGCGCGATGGGGCTCAAGTACCTCGTCCAGGAGCAGTACCAGCTGCCGCAGATGAACGCGGTGATCTGCCCCGACGGCGTCAACGAGGAAGAAGTGCGCAAGCGGCTGCTCAACGACTTCGGCCTGGAGATCGGCGCCGGCCTCGGGCCGCTCAAGGGCAAGATCTGGCGCTTCGGCCTGATGGGCTACAGCTGCCGTCCCGACAACGTCATGCTCTGCCTCTCGGCGCTCGGCTCGGTGCTGAACGACATGGGCCTGCCGGTTCACGTCGGCGAGGCCGAAGCAGCCGCGCACGGCGCGTACGCCCAGATGCACCAGAAGGACGCCCAGCGGAAGAAGCGCGCCGCCTAGCCCTGGCGCTTGGACACCCTCACGCACGCGCTCTCCGGGGCGCTTCTCGCCAGGGGGACCGCGCCGAAAGATCCGCCTCCGGGAGCGCTGCAGCGGCGCGTCGCCGCCGGCTTCCTGGCGTGCGCCGCGCCGGACCTCGATTTCGTCCTCGGCTTCCTCGGCCCGGAGGCTTACCTGACGCAGCACCGCGGCGTGACGCACTCGGTGCTGCTGCTGCCGCTCTGGGCGCTTCTCCTCGCCTGGCTGCTCGCCAGGATCCTGCGTGAGCCGCGCGGCTGGCGCGGCCTTTATGGCGTGGTCGCGCTCGCGCTCGTCGCGCACATCGCGGGAGACCTGATCACCAGCTTCGGCACGGTGATCTTCGCCCCCCTTGCCGACTGGCGCGCCGCCATCGGCACGACCTTCATCATCGACCTCTGGTTCACCGGCATCATCGTCGCCGGGCTCATCGGCTCGGCGCTCCTCCCGCGCTCGCGCATTCCGGCCATCGCGGCCTCGGTCGTGCTCGCCGGGTATGTCGGCCTGCAATGGATGATGAAGGAGGAGGCGCTCGCCTTCGGCGAGCAGTACAAGGCGAGCCGCGGCCTCGCCGGCGCTCGCGTGCAGGTGCACCCGCGGCCGGTGTCGCCCTTCAACTGGACGGTTTTCGTCTCTGACGAAGCGGCCTATTACTACGCGCACGTCAATCTCGTGCGCGAGTCTCCCCGGATGGCCGGCCCCGGCGCGTCGTTCATCGCGCGACTCGATGCACCGTACCTTCCCAGGGAACAGGCGCAATGGACCGCCGTGCCCCGCTTCGGCACAGCCATGGAAACCCGCCGGGTCGCGCACGATGCGCTCTACTCGGAGGCCCTCGGCTTCTTCCGCTGGTTCGCCGACCTGCCCGTCCTCACCGGCGTGACCGACGGCTCGACCTGCGCCTGGTTCGCCGATCTTCGCTTCCTCACGCCGGGGCGCGAAGGCATGCCGTTCCAGTTCGGCGCGTGCCGCGAGCGGCCGGGCGCGCCGTGGCGGGCCTACCAGCGGCGCGACGGGACGCCGATCCCGGTTCGCTAGACGCTACCTCGCGGGTGCGGGGCTCGCCTCGCGGCCGAACTCGGCCAGCACCTCGCGCAGCACGTGGAAGAGATCGATGCTCGCGTCGATCTCGTCGCGGTTGATGGACACGCTTTCGACGTTGACGCCGAGCGGAAGCGCTGCGGCGTACGGCTGATCGAGGATCCGGCGCAGGTTCTCGCGGCAGATCTCGATCGACTTTGCGAGCGGGCTCGAGGCCCCCAGGATGGCGCGCTCCGTCTCCGGCGAGACATTGACGCCGAGCCATCGCAGGAAGGCGAGCGTCTTTTCCCGCCCGCAGGGCGAGAAGGTGAGCACGATGCGCCGCGGCTCCACGCCAGCGCCCCGGCAGTCGCGCAGATAGTCGGCGAGGAGCCGCTCGGTGGGCGGGGCGTGGTAGACCGTCTGGGAAATGAAGTAGCTGCAGCCCTCGAGGCCCTTGGCAAGCATGCGCGCCGCCTCGCTGCGCTCGTCGGTGTGGCGCTCCGCGATCGCGACGCCCCCCACGCAGAGCGACGTCGCGCGCTCTGCCGCAATGCGGATGGCCTGGGCGAGCGTCATCGGGTAGCGCACGCTCGACGCGGCGCGTCCGACGATGGAGAGGTAGCGGACGTCCTGGCGGCCGGTGGCCTCTTCGAGCCACTCGCGCCACTGCGCCTCGGACATCAGGCCGAGCGACTTGTAGGTGATCGCCGGCCGCGCCGTGCACTCGCGCAGCACGCCCGAATAGGCGCACGGATCGACGGTGCCGGCGAAGGGGAACGGCCGCGGCGCGCGGGTGCGCCCGGGCTCGTCCTGGATGTCGTAGACGACGATCGCATCGAGCGGCAGCGGCGCAAGGCGCGCGGCGAGCTTCTCGGCCGCGGCGCGTACCTGGTCCTGCGGTGTGCCCAGCCGGGGCGGCGTGGTGCCGTAGAGGAGGACCGGCTGCGACGGGTCAGGAAGCTTGGCGCGCAGATCCATCCACGAAAGGCTTGAGCGCCGCGAAGACGCTGCGGTTCACGGGAGCGTCGAGCCCCGCCTCGCGCGACATGCGAACGACCGCCCCGCAGAGCCACGGCGCCTCGAGCCGCCCGCCCGCCTGCAGGTCGTGCAGCATGGAGGCGCGCATCTCGGCCGGCAACGTCTCGGCGAACTGCATGCGCGATTTTACGAAGTCGTCGGGGAGCGCCACGCCGCGCGCACGGCCCACCCGCCACGTCTCGCGCATCGCCTCCTCGAAGAGCCAGCGCAGGTCCGGGTCGCTGCGCACGACGCCGAGCGGCGCCCGCGAGACGGCCGTCGCGCTGCTCAGCCCGACCAGGAAGACGAACTTCTCCCAGTTGACGCGCACGATGTCGGGCGAGATTTCGGCGTTGATGCCCGCCTGCTTGCACGCCGCCAGCAGCTCTTCGGCGATCGCGCGCTGCGAAGGCCGGACGGCGCCGAACTGCAGCCGCGCCATGGTGCCGACGTGCTCGATGACCCCCGGCGACTCGATGCGCGAGGCGATGTAGGCCGAGCCGCCGAGCACGCGCTCGGGCCCGAGGATGGCGCCCAGGCGCTCGATCGCCTCGACGCCGTTCTGGAAGGGAATGACCGGCGCTTTCAGCGACGCGAGCTGGCGCGCCGCGGCCTCGGTGTCCCAGAGCTTGACGGCGAAGAAGATCACGTCGGCCTCGCCGGCCTGCGCGGCGTTCTCCACCGCCTTCACTTTCAGGTGCGCGTCCCCCAGCGGGCTGCGGATGCGAAGCCCTTCGGACTGCAGCGCGGCGAGGTGGCGGCCGCGCGCGATGAACACGACTTCGTGCCCGGCCTGCTGCAGGCGGGCGCCGAAGTAGCCGTTGACCCCGCCCGCGCCCATCGTGACGATGCGCATCTCAGTACCTGTAGTGGTCGGTCTTGTAGGGGCCTTCCTTCGGCACGCCGATGTACTTCGCCTGCTCGTCGGTGAGCTCGGTGAGCTCGGCGTTCAGCGTCTTGAGCTGCAGGCGCGCGACCTTCTCGTCGAGCGCCTTCGGCAGGATGTACACCCCCACGGGGTACTTGGCGGTATTGGTGAAAAGCTCGATCTGGGCGAGCACCTGGTTCGCGAAGGACGAGCTCATCACGTAGGAAGGATGGCCGGTGGCGCAGCCGAGGTTCACCAGGCGCCCCTCGGCGAGCATGATGATCCGCTTGCCGTCGGGGAAGATCACGTGGTCGACCTGCGGCTTGATGTTCTCCCACTTGTAGCCGCGCAGGCTCGCGATGTCGATCTCGTTGTCGAAGTGGCCGATGTTGCACACGATGGCGTTGTTCTTCATGCGCTTCATGTGCTCGTGCGTGATGACCTTGAAGTTGCCGGTGGCGGTGACGAAGATGTCCGCCTTGTCGGCGGCATAGTCCATGGTCACCACGCGGTAGCCTTCCATGGCCGCCTGCAGCGCGCAGATCGGGTCGATCTCGGTCACCCAGACCTGGGCCTGCAGGCCGCGCAGCGCCTGCGCCGAGCCCTTGCCCACCTCGCCGTAGCCGGCGACGACGGCGATCTTGCCCGCCACCATCACGTCGGTCGCGCGCTTGATGCCGTCGACGAGCGACTCGCGGCAGCCGTAGATGTTGTCGAACTTCGACTTGGTCACCGAGTCGTTCACGTTGATGGCGGGGAAGAGCAGCCGCTTCTCCTTCGCCATCTGGTAGAGGCGATGCACGCCGGTGGTGGTCTCTTCGGTGACGCCCCGGATCTCCTTCGCCATCTTCGAGTACCAGCCGGGGCTTTTCTTCAGCCGGTTCTTGATCGCATTGAAGAGCGCGACCTCTTCCTCGCTCGTCGGATTCGCGAGCACCGACGCGTCCTTCTCGGCGCGGATGCCGAGGTGCGCGAGCAGCGTGGCGTCGCCGCCGTCGTCGAGGATCATGTTGGGGCCCTGCGCGCCCTGCCCGAACTCGAAGATGCGGTGCGTGAACTCCCAGTACTCCTCCAGCGACTCGCCCTTGTACGCGAAGACGGGCGTGCCGCCCGCCGCGATCGCGGCGGCCGCGTGGTCCTGGGTGGAGAAGATGTTGCACGAGGCCCAGCGCACTTCCGCGCCGAGCGCCTTCAGCGTCTCGATGAGCACCGCCGTCTGGATCGTCATGTGGAGCGAGCCCGCGATGCGCGCGCCCTTGAGCGGCTGGCTCTTCGCGTACTCGGCCCGGATCGCCATCAGCGCCGGCATCTCCGATTCGGCGATGGCGATCTCCTTGCGCCCCCAGTCGGCGAGCGCCAGGTCCTTTACCTTGAAGTCATCGAGCTTGCGGTCTGCGACGGCTGCGTTCATGTGCGCTCCGGTCCTGAAGAAATGGCGATAAAAGCGGAAAGATAAGACGCAAACAAAAAGCGCCCGCACCGTTTCCGATGCGAGCGCCGTTGAATTTAGCTGAGCCTGACCCCCCGGGATGGGCCTGGGGGACGCAACGCTCCTCAGCGGTGCGCATTCTAACCACAGAAAGTTCCTTTTCAAAGCGCCCGGACCGCCACATGCTCCGGGCATGTCGTTCGCACCGCTATGCAGCGTAGTGTTTCTGAGGCTCCGGGATTTCGCGCGCCGCCCGGTGACCGAGCAGGCGCGCCTGCGCGCGCAGCTCGAGGCCGCCCTCGCCGTGGCGAGCGCGGATCTCGCGCCCGAGGATCGCGTCGTGCTCGACGCAGCCGACGGAATGGTCGTGGTGATCCTGGGCAAGCCCGAGGCGGCCCTCGCGATCGCGGAGCGGGCGCTGCAAGCTGCCGCCGTCGGCATGCCCGTGGCGGTCGGCATCGACCACGGCGCCGTGCGGCTCGATGAATCCGGGGAGCCGGCGTCCGTAGAAGGCGACGGCCTCGTCGTCGCCGCCGAGGCGGCGGCCGCTGCCGAGCCGTCGCAGCTTCTCGCCTCCCGGGCCTTCCGCGATGCGCTGCGGTCGGCGGCCCCCGGGCGCGAGGCGCGCCTCGTCGCGGCGGGGCGATTCACGGGCGCCGGACTGCGCACGCACGAATTCTTTCGCACCGACGCCAACGCGGAGGCGCGGCGAAAGCGCCGCCACGCCATCCTCGGCGCGGCGCTCGCGCTCGCGCTCGCGGGCACGGCGGTCGCGGCGCGCGTCTCGGCGCTGGGACACGAGGCGTTCATCCAGCGTCTGGAAGCGAAGGCCGGCGCGGGCTGGAGCTCGGGCGCAGCGGCCCTGCGCAGCCTTGCAGGCATGGCCGGGCCGCGCGCGGCCGAAGCAGCGAGGAAGAAGTAATGGCGAAGAAGCCGCCGCGGCGCATCGGCCGCTACCGCATTCTCGGCGAGCTCGGCCGTGGCGCGATGGGCGTCGTCTATCGCGCCGAGGACACGGCTCTCGAGCGCGTGGTGGCGCTGAAGACCATCCGGCTCGTGGAGGACATGGAAGGCCGCGAGGATTACCAGCGCCGCTTCCTGCTGGAAGCGAAGGCGGCGGGGAAGCTGACGCACCCCAACATCGTCACCACGTACGACTTCGGCGAGCAGGACGGCGTGGCCTACCTCGCCATGGAGCTGCTCGAGGGCACCGACCTGCGAAGCTGCCTGCTCGAAGGCTCGCTGAGCGCGGTGGAGGCCGTCGACGCGCTCGCGCAGGTTGCGGAGGCGCTCGGCTTCGCGCACGAGCGGGGCGTCGTGCACCGCGACGTCAAGCCGGGAAACATCATGCTGCTCGAGCGCGGCACGGCGAAGATCATGGACTTCGGCGTCGCGCGCCTGCGCACCTCCGACTTCAAGACGAGCACCGGCCTCGTGCTCGGCACGCCGCGCTTCATGTCGCCCGAGCAGATTTCCGGAGCGCCGGTGGACGGGCGCTCCGACATCTTCTCGCTCGGCTGCGTGCTCTACGAGCTCCTGACGCGCGAGCCGCTTTTCGCCGGCGAGGACCCGGCGCAGGTCGCGCACAACGTGACGAGCCTCGAGCCGCCGCCGCCTTCGCGCGTGAATCCGGTTGTGAGCTCCATGCTGGACTTCGTGGTCGCGCGGGCGCTCAAGAAGGATCCGGCGCTGCGCTACCAGGATGCCTACGAGATGGCTTCGGACCTGCGCGCTTGCCTCTCCGAAGTGCGCGAGCGCCAGGCGGCGGCGATCCGGAGCGCCGAGCGGCGCGATGAGACGAGCACGGTCCGGCTGGAGGCGGGAGAACGCGAGGCCCCGGCCACGGCGCCTGCGGATCCCGGCCCGCCGTCCGGTCCGCGCCTTGCGGTCTCGACGCGCTTCGATTCCGCGGCGGCGCTACGTCGCCTCGGCAGGCCATCGAAGCGCGATGCGCGGCGGCTCTCGGCCCGCCCCCGGCGCGCCGGGTGGTTCCGGCGCCTGCGCCGCGACGCGGCGCGACAGCGGCTCGCCGCCGGGGTGCTCGCCGGCGCGGTCTGCGCGCTTGCCATCGCCTGGCACCTCTAAGGGCGCCCCGCGGGCAACCCGCCTTTCGGCGTCGCCGTTCGCCCTTACAGCCCGCCCCAGACTTCCCGGGCGGTGTCGATGCAGAGCTTGAGCTTGGCGATCTCCTGCGCCTCGGTGAGGTTGTTGCCGTGGTGCGTGCTCGAGAAGCCGCACTGCGGGCTGAGGCACAGGTTCTCCAGGGGCACGAACTTCGAGGCCGCCTCGATGCGCCGCTTGAGCTCGTCCTTCGGCTCGAGCTCGGGGAACTTGGAGCTCACGAGCCCCAGCACGACCTTCTTGCCCTTCGGGATGTAGCGCAGCGGCTCGAAGCCGCCCGCGCGCTCGGTGTCGTACTCGAGGAAGTAGCCGTCGACGTCGAGCTGCGTGAACACCGTCTCGGCGACGAAGTCGTAGCCGCCGCTCGCGAGCCAGGTGCTCTTGAAGTTGCCCCGGCAGGTGTGGATGCACACCGTCATGTCGTCGGGCACGTCGCGGATCGCCGCGTTGACCGCATCGACGAAGAGCTGGCTGTCCTTCCTCGGATCGTCGCCCAGGCGCCGGAAGCCTTCCTGCACCTTCGGGTCGCCCATCATGGCGATGGTCGTATCGTCGATCTGCAGGTAGCGGCAGCCCGCGTCGTAGAGATCGCGGATCTCCTCGCGATAGGCCTGCGTGAGGTCGGCCCAGAACTCGGCCACGTCGGGATAGGTCTTCTTCAGCGCCTCGCGGTCGCCGCGCGCATAGAGGAGGCCCGGCGCCGGCATGGTGAACTTGGGCGTGCCCTTGGTCACCACCGACTTCAGGAAGGTGAAGTGATCCAGCATGCTCGGCTTCGTGCGGCGGATCTTCGACTTCACCTGCATGAAGGGCGGCTGCTCGTCGACGTTCTTGAACTGCGCGCCCGGCGCGTACTGCGGCGGCGCGAGCTCCACGCCGTCGAAGCCGTGCAGGAAGTCGATGTGCCACCAGTCGCGCCGGAACTCGCCGTCGGTGATCGACTGCAGGCCGACGTCCTGCTGCAGCTTCACGGCATGGCGGATGTGCTCGTCCTCGGCCTGCCGCAGCTGCTCCCGGGTGATCTGCTTCCCCTTGAAGCGGGCGCGCGCCTCGTGCAGTGCCTGGGGGCGCAGAAGGCTGCCGACGTGGTCGGCGCGAAATGGTCCGGGTCCGGTCATGGCGCGCTCCTCAGGCCGCCTCTTTCAGGGCGAGCGCCTTGTCGGTCGCTTCCCAGGTGAATTCCGGCTCCTCGCGGCCGAAATGGCCGTAGGCCGCCGTCTTCTCGTAGATCGGCCGCAGCAGGTCGAGCATCTGGATGATGCCCTTGGGGCGCAGGTCGAAGTTGGCGAAGACGAGCTTGGAGAGCTTGTCGTCGGGAATCTTGCCCGTGCCCTGCGTCGTCACCATGACGCTCGTGGGCTGGGCGACGCCGATCGCGTAGGAGACCTGCACCAGGCACTTCGACGCGAGGCCGGCCGCGACGATGTTCTTGGCGACATAGCGCGCGGCGTAGGCGGCCGAGCGGTCCACCTTCGACGGATCCTTGCCGGAGAACGCGCCGCCGCCGTGCGGCGCGGAGCCGCCGTAGGTGTCGACGATGATCTTGCGGCCGGTGAGACCGCAGTCGCCCTTGGGGCCGCCGATCTCGAACGCGCCCGTCGGGTTGACGAGGTACTTCACCTTGCCCTTGATGAGCTCCTTGGGCAGCACCGGCTTGATGATCTGCTCGATCACCGCTTC
Source organism: uncultured Enterobacteriaceae bacterium (assembly GCA_964461055.1). GTDB lineage: Bacteria > Pseudomonadota > Gammaproteobacteria > Burkholderiales > SG8-39 > SCGC-AG-212-J23. Next base: position 10,788 of record CAYWSG010000092.1, read on the forward strand.
CTCGATCTGCTGGTGCGAGACGCCGGGGCCGTGCTGCGTGGAGAGCACCACGGTGTCGATCGCCTGCGGCCTGCCGTTGGCGTAGCGCAGCGTGACCTGCGACTTGGCGTCGGGGCGCAGCCAGGGCAGGCGGCCGTCGCGGCGCACCTCCGCCTGCCGCTCGACCAGGCGGTGCGACAGGTAGATGGCCATCGGCATGAGCGAAGGCGTCTCGTCGCAGGCGTAGCCGAACATCAGGCCCTGGTCGCCGGCACCCTGGTCGAGGTCGAGTCCCTTGCCTTCGTCGACGCCCTGCGCGATGTCGCGCGACTGCTCGCCATATGCGACGACCACGGTGCAGCCGTCGGCGTCGAACCCGATCTTGGGGTCGGTATAGCCGATGCGGCGGATGGTGTTGCGTGCGACGTGCTGGAAGTCGACGTCGGCGTTGGTGGTGATCTCGCCCGCCAGCACCACGAGGTTGTCCTTGACGAGCGTCTCCGCCGCAACGCGCGAGCGGGGGTCCTGGGCTAGAATCGCATCGAGCACCGCGTCCGAAATCTGGTCGGCGACCTTGTCCGGGTGGCCCTCGGAAACCGATTCGGAAGTAAAAAGAAATTCGTTCATGACAGACTCGCGGAGCGCCCCTTTTCGGTGAAGGGCGCAAGGATACCAAACTCTTGCACCGCATCCTCCGGCTCGCCTTCGCGCTCGCGGCACGAGTCCCTCTACCCGTGTCGCACGCGTTTGGCGCGCTGCTCGGGTGGGCCATCTATGGGATCTCGCCCACCTACCGGACGCGCCTTCGCGCCAATCTCCAGCAGGCCGGCCTGACCGGGCGCGAGGTGCGCCGCGAGGCGATCGTCTCGGCGGGGCAGATGCTCGCCGAGCTGCCGGCGCTCTGGTTCCGGCCGCACGAGGAAGTCGCCTCGCTCGTGCGCGAGGTCGTCGGCCTCGCGCCGGTCCTCGCCGCGCGGGCGCGCGGCGAGCCGCTGCTCTTTCTCACTCCGCACATGGGCTGCTTCGAAGTGACGGCTCAGTACGCTGCGCGGCAGACGCCGATGACGGTGCTCTACCGGCCGCCGAAGATCCCGGCGCTCGAGCCGCTCATGCAGCTCGGCCGCGGCCGCCCTGGCATTCGCCTGGTCCCGGCGGACGTGACCGGCGTGCGCGAGCTCCTCGCCGCGCTGCGCCGCGGCGAAGCCGTCGGCTTCCTGCCCGACCAGGTGCCGAGCCGAGGCGAAGGCGAGTGGGCCGAGTTCTTCGGCCGCCCGGCCTACACCATGACGCTCGC